>URCD01000100.1 GCA_900546215.1 uncultured Eubacteriales bacterium
CTCTTTCAAGATTCTCATTGTCTTTTGACTTGGGTTTAATCTTTTTCTTATCAACTGTTCAGTTCTCAAGGATCATGTATTGCTGTTTTGTTCACAGCCTGCTTAGTATATCCTAAAACAAACAAGCTGTCAAGCATTATTTTTTTGGCGGAGAAGGTGGGATTTGAACCCACGCACCGCTATTAACGGTCTACTCCCTTTCCAGGGGAGCCCCTTCAACCACTTGGGTACTTCTCCTCAAGGCTCTCTCTGAAAAAAATGTTAAAAATGGCGGAGAGGGTGGGATTCGAACCCACGGCCCCTTTCGGAGTCACTGGTTTTCAAGACCAGCTCCTTAAACCACTCGGACACCTCTCCACATAATATTTTTTCAATTGCCGTTGTCCACATATGTCGCGAACAATAAATATAATACACAGGGAAAATGGTTTTGTCAACACCTTTTTCTTTTTTTGTCAAAATTATTTAACAGGTATTTTACCGTTTATTTAAAAATTTATTCAAAACCCCCTAATTTTCAATAATGCTTCCGCCTTTTCAGGCGGAAGCACGTTAGTTACATCAGAAATAAAATACGCACAAAACGGTAAATATCAAAAGTACTATGTCAATAATTCTTACTTTATCTTCATCCATAACGATCTCTCCTTTTCCAGCTTACATATAATATCCGGGGAAAAATACATAAACATAAAGCATTGCGGCTATCATTTCAGCTACAAGCAAAACAAGCAGAGCAGGAAATACCTTTCTCATTACCATACCTTCGGAGTTTTTAAATCCGATTGTAGCGCACACGGCTATTACATTATTAGGACAAACCATATTTCCAAGAGCTCCGCCTGAACAATTGACGGCCGTTGTAAATCCCGGGCTTATGCCAAGAATTTGCGCTGCCTCAATATGCATCGGATGGAACATCATATTTGCTCCAAGCGTTGTGCCGGTCATAAATGAACCGAGACATCCAATAAATACTGCCGCGGCAGGATAGCCATAGCCTACAACTCCTGTGATTGCCGTAGCTAATATCTTCAGCATTCCCGTTATCTTCATAGTTTCTGCAAGCGCAGTAAGGAATATCATCGCTATCAAAGCTCCCTCAACGCTCTTGAAGGATTTCAGCGCACACTTCGGAAGCTTCTTTACATATCCGAGCACAATAGCACCAGCAAAGCAAACAACCATAATAGTTGTTCCAATCCATACCGCTGCACCTCTGCCCCATATCCATGTTCCTTCAAACCCAAATCTGGCACAGGGAAGAGCGATAAACAGCAGCCCATAAGTAAACAGCGCTTTAAAGCTGCTGACCTCGCTCTTGTGTTCTGGCATGACTGATTTAAATTCTTCAGGAGTAACAGGCTTTGCTAATTTTATGTAGATGAACGAAACAGCTACAGTAAAAGGACCCCAAATAAGGGATGTAAATTCATAGCCTAATACATGTGTTGTAAAGAGCATGCTTCCGGCAGCGGCTATACCTGCTACAAGACAGAATTTTCCAAAGCCCTTTAAGCTTTTTCTTCCGAACGCAACAATCGTTATAATCCAAGGACATAACACAGCTCCTACAGCATTAACTCTTGAACATGCCTTAGAAATCATGTTCATTATTTCCGACGTTGACATGGTGTCAAGCAAAGGCCAGTTATATGTTGCACCTGCGCCATCGGCTGCCATAGCTGCAAAGCCTCCTGACAGCGTAAGTCCCGCGCCGCCCCAGGACGCCGCTATACCGTTGCTGATAAGCGCGGCACAAACGGCCGCCATCGGGCTTATTCCAAGACCAACAAGACAGGGAGCCGCTATTGCCGCCGGTGTTCCTGCCCCTGCACAGCCTTCAAGGAAAGCTCCGAAGCCAAAAGCAATAATAATAACATGCATTCTTTTATCATCTGTGATGCTAATAATAAGTTCACGTATCTTATCCATGCCCCCTGTTTCCAGAAGCATATTAAGGATACAAAATGCCGCAATAATTACAAAGACAATCTTTGCACCGGCTATGGCCCCTTTCCAGGCCGTATTCAAAATCAGCATTGTGTCAATGTCAAAGTAAGCGACCCCCAAAACTGCCGCAGCCAAAAACGCAATAGGGGCGACAAACTTCGCAGGCTTGTTAAGTACTATAACCCCGATTAAGACAATAAGTATAGGAGTAAGTGACAGTATAATACCCATAGTAATTCTCCTTTCTAAATAACACACCCATCAGCCAATTCATCCTCTTCCATCACCCTCTTCCCTAGGAGTCTATTTATATAATCAATGAGCACAGGGCATAATTCCGTCCAGCCCGTTCATTGTCGACAAAATTCAGCTTGTTTCTCATATGAATAATAAAGCAAGTTTCATGCCAAGAATTACATGCCCTAATTTGGGCCTTAAAGCCTGATTTTATCGGCATTATTTTTGGTTTTAAGAATAAAAAATCCTGTTTCCAAGAATAATCTTAAAAACAGGAATAAATTATTTTTTAAATAAAAAAACGGCTCTGTTATAAAACAGAGCCGTCTGGCTATTTCAAATTAGAAATAGAACGCACAAAGAAGAGTAAAGATAAACAGTAATATATCTACTATACTCATTTTAGCTTTATTTTCATCGCTCATATGAATATCTCCTTTCACTGTATACAGCCGTCAAATTACATATAGTAACCAGGGAATATAACATGTACATAAAGGAGAGCCGCAATCATTTCACCAATCATAAGTACTGCGAGTGCGGGAATAACCTTTCTCATTACTATACCTTCCTGGTTCTGGAAGTTTACAGTTGCACAAACTGCGATAACGTTGTTAGGGCAGATCATGTTACCAAGAGCACCACCAGATGAGTTAAGTGCTGCTGTGAAAGCAGGGCTGATTCCAAGAATCTGAGCTGCTTCGATGTGCATAGGGTGGAACATGATGTTCGATCCAAGTGTTGTACCTGTCATAAATGATCCAAGACATCCAATGAATATAGTCGCTGCCGGATATCCGCCGCCTACTACTGCTGCAAGAGCCTTAGCAAGGATTGAAAGCATACCAGCAGATTTCATAGCCTCTGCCATACCTGAAAGGAATGCCATAGCTATAAGGGCACCGATAACGCTCTTGAATGAAATAGCCACACATCTGTGGAAGTTCTTTGTATAACCAAGAACGAGTGAACCGATGAAGCAAACTACGATAATAGTTGTACCAATCCAAACTGCAAATCCTCTTCCGTATAACCATGAGCCTGCAAGTCCAAAACGTGCGCAGGGAAGAGCGATAAGAAGAAGTACATATGTAAATACAGCCTTCCATGCAGGAATCGGGCTCTTAGTTTCAGGAGTTGCCGCCATAAATTCCTCAGGAGTCTCTGACTTAGTAGCCTTAAGGAATATGAAGTCAACGAATACAATAACAAGTCCAGAAATGATTGAAACGAATTCAATACCAATTAAATGTGTAACTGCGATCATTGCTGCAGCACCAACAACACTGTTGATGAACAGGAAAGGAACGAGTCCCTTGAAGCCTTTTTTGCCGTAGCATACTGCTGTGATAACCCAAGGGCAAAGGAATGCGCCTACGGCGTTAACTCTTGCAGTTGCTTTAGAAACCATGTTATAGATTTCAGTTGCAGTCATGCTGTCAAGTGCGGGCCAGTTGTAAACGGCTCCTCTTCCTTCAGCAACCATAGCTGCGTAGCCGCCTGAGCATGTAAGACCTGCTGCGCCCCATGATGACCAGATACCGTTTGCGATAAGTGATGAAAGAACTGCAAATACGGGGCTGATTCCAAGACCCATAAGCAAAGGAGCACAAATCGCTGCGGGTGTACCAGCACCAGCACATCCCTCAAGGAAAGCGCCGAAGCCGAAAGCAACGATGATAACGTGTTTACGTTTGTCATTTGTAATACCTACGATAAGTTCTTTGATCTTGTCCATAGCGCCTGTTTCAAGAAGCATGTTAAGAATACAGAACGCAGCCATGATCATGTAAACAACTTTGGTACCTGCAACGATACCAGTCCAAGCGTTTTTCCAAAGTACGTCAAGGCCTACGTTAAAATAAAACTTACCAAAAATAAATGTTACAACGAAGGCGATTGGCGCAACAAGCTTTGCGGGCTTGTTAAGCACGATAATACCGACAAGTACTATCAGAATCGGTAACAACGAGATAATAATATCCATGAATAATTCCTCCTTATAAAACTTTGTATCGTTTCTGTTTTTCTAAGCGTCTTCCCCAAAACGCTTTTTGGCAAAAAAGCAGAATACCGAACAATAAACCAGTAAATATGTTCCCCGACAAAACAATAAACCGCTTATTGTTCATATATTTATCTTTTCTTCATAAGGATAATGATGCCGCTTATAAAGAAAAGACCGCCTACAACATAACACCAGTTCACATCAATGGTAATTATTACTCATCAGATGTATGGATTTTTCAAGGTACATAGAGAACCCTATTTGTTCTCCTATTCACGTATCCCATTATAATACTTTTTGTAAAATAACACAAGTGAATTTTTATTTTATAGTAATAATCATAAAAAATGCAGTATTTTTTTCAATTATTGAGCAGACTTATTTGTATATTTATAACATATGGTCTCTTACACACCCCATGTGCAGTTTGTGTATAGTAGCTATTAACTTGTATAATACAATATATACTGAAAAACTGGAGGTAAAAACTATGTCAAATGTACTAAACAGGTTTTTAAAATATGTAAATATATGCACTGCCTCAGATGAAAGCTCCGATACTTTTCCAAGCTCTTCTTTTCAGCTTGCATTTGGCGAAGCGCTTGCGGATGAATGCCGTGAAATCGGCATGCAGGATGTAAGCATTGACGAATACGGATATGTGAGCGCATTTCTTCCGTCCAATACCGAATTAAAGGCTCCGTCAATAGCATTTATCGCGCATATGGACACAAGCCCCGACGCCTGCGGTTTAAATATACGTCCGGTAATAACAGAAAACTATGACGGCGGAATTATTAAGCTTAAGGGGATTTCATTGGACCCGGCTGAATTTCCTGACCTGAAAAATTATATTGGCGACACAATTATTTCCTCCGACGGAACAACGCTTCTCGGAGCTGATGATAAAGCCGGAATTGCCGAAATAATGACCGCCATGGAATATTTAATTGAAAGCGGAGCCGAGCATGGGGACATCTGCGTGCTGTTTACTCCCGATGAGGAGATCGGCAAGGGCGTGGATTTCCTCGACGTCTCAAAGCTGAAAAGCGATTTCGGCTTTACAATTGACGGCGGAGCAATTGGGGAGCTTGAGTATGAAAACTTCAATGCTGCCTCAGCAGAAATTATTATAAAGGGGAAAAGCGTGCACCCCGGAACGGCTAAAGGCGTAATGAAAAACGCCGCGCTGATAGCCTCAGAATTTGCCTCGGCTATGCCCGAAAATGAAACCCCGCAGACAACCGCCGGATATGAAGGCTTTTATCACCTTGCGGAAATTAAAGGCGGTGTATCTGAGGCCAGACTGCATTATATAATCAGAGATTTTGACAGTAACGGGTTTGAACAAAGAAAGACCTTCATAAAGGGTCTTACTGAAAGGATAAACGAAAAATACGGAAATGTGGCCAGATGTGATATCAATGACCAATACAGAAACATGAAGGAGGTCATTGAAAAGAATATGTATATAATAGAGCTGGCGGAAAGCTCCATGAGGCAATGCGGAGTATCACCCATTATTCAGCCGATAAGGGGCGGCACCGACGGAGCCAGGCTTTCCTTTATGGGACTTCCCTGCCCCAACATATTTGCCGGCGGACATAACTTCCACGGGCCATATGAGTTTGTACCTCTCGGTTCTATGGATAAGGCGGTTGAGGTAATAGTAAAAATAGCGGAAAACGCAGTCAGATAAAACACAAAAGCCGTCCCAAGGGACGGCTTTTGTGTTTAAAAAATGAATCGGCATTTTCATTTTTTATTTAGGTTGGAGAATACCTTAAGTAAACAATCAAGTTACAATCAAATCATATAGGGGATTTATGTAACTGCCTGTATTATATAGCAACAATTGTGCCAACTTTGCAGTGAAATTTTAAAAAACCGCATTAATGCCTGATTTCAGGGAACACTGTTTATCAGCGGACAGGTTTCCAAAGATAATTTTAGTTGTTAATATGTCTACTACTTTAGACTAATGTACTAAATAGTAGACATATGTATAAAAAAGCAGACAAAAATTTTTAGGTATTGATTTCCTTAAAAAACTATGTTAGAATAGGCGCAGTTTAATAGTTGGCTATGACGGAGACAAATTTCAGTCTTTATCGGTTACAACCGCAGAGAGTGTGCGTTCGGTGCGAGCACGCAGTACGATAATTGATGACCTACATCTCAGGAGCCTTGGAAAACCACGGTTTATGCCCGTTACAGC
The DNA here is from genome assembly GCA_900546215.1 of uncultured Eubacteriales bacterium. Classification (GTDB taxonomy): domain Bacteria; phylum Bacillota; class Clostridia; order Lachnospirales; family Anaerotignaceae; genus Metalachnospira. Next base: position 6,417 of record URCD01000100.1, read on the forward strand.
ATATAAAGGCGTTGATTGACGCAAATTAAGGTGGTACAACGAACGAGCTCTCGTCCTTTACGGATGAGAGCCTTTTTTGTTGTTTCTGTGCCATAAGAAAATAAAAGGAGTGTATATCATGGAAAACGCATTTGAGGTATTAAAAGAGAGAGGCTTTATCGAGCAGATGACCCATCCCGAGGAAATCGAACAGTTATTTAAAAACGAAAAAATCACATTTTATATTGGCTTTGACCCCACTGCGGACAGCCTTCACGTAGGCCATTTCCTTACGGTAATGGCAATGAGCCATATGCAGAGATGCGGCCACCGCCCTATCTGTCTTATGGGCGGCGGAACAGGCATGGTCGGAGATCCCACCGGAAAAACCGATATGAGAAGAATGATGACGGTTGATGAAATAGACTATAACGTAAGCTGCTTTAAAAAACAGCTTTCAAGATTTATAGATTTTTCCGATGACAAGGCAATTATTGTAAACAATGCCGACTGGCTTAGAAATCTCAATTACATTGAGTTTTTGAGAGAAATAGGCTCGGTATTCTCAGTAAATAAAATGCTTACAGCCGACTGCTTCAAGACAAGGATGGAAAAAGGTCTTTCCTTCCTGGAGTTCAACTACATGATAATGCAGAGCTATGACTTCCTGGAGCTTAACAAGCGTTACGGCTGTGTAATGCAGCTTGGCGGAAACGACCAGTGGTCGAATATAATCGGCGGCGTTGACCTCATAAGAAGAAAGGAAAACAAGCCTGCCTACGGCATGACCTTCCAGCTGCTTACAAACAGTGAAGGCAAAAAAATGGGCAAAACCGAAAAAGGCGCCGTATGGCTTGACCCTGCCAAGACAACTCCATACGAGTTCTACCAGTACTGGAGAAACGTCGGAGACAAGGACGTTGAAAAGTGCCTCAGACTGCTTACATTCCTTCCTATGGATGAGGTCAGAAAACTTGGAGCGCTTGAGGGAAGCGAAATTAATAAGGCAAAAGAGGTTCTCGCCTTTGAGCTTACAAAAATTGTCCACGGCGAGGAGGAGGCTAAAAAAGCCGACGTTGCTGCCAAGGCGCTTTTTATGGGCGGCGGAGACGGCGGCTCAATCCCCACAACAGAGATTAAGCCGGAGGACCTTGAAAGCATGGATATTCTTTCAGCCCTTGTGCTTACAAAGCTTACTCCGTCACGCTCTGAGGCAAGACGAGCTGTTCAGCAGGGCGGCGTAAAATTAAATGACGGCAAGGTTGAGGACGTTGAGTTTAAAATAAGTGCTGATATGTTTAAGGACGGTATTGTAACTCTTCAAAGGGGTAAAAAATCCTTCCACAGACTTAAGCTTGTATAAAAACAAACCCCGGATTTCAATTGAAATCCGGGGCTTTATTTACGCCCTTGGGTGGGCCTTATTATAAACTTCCTTAAGCTTGTTTTTATTCAGCCTCGCATACATCTGTGTGGTTGAGATATCCGAATGTCCCATCATTTCCTGAACCGACTGTATATCGGCCCCGTTCTCTATCAGGTGCACCGCAAAGGAATGCCTAAGCATATGCGGTGTAATATCAGCCTTTATTCCGGCCTTAGCAGCATATACCTTTATTATTTTCCAAAAGCCCTGCCTGGTCATTGGCGAGCCGAAGCAGTTTACAAAAAGTATTTCCCCTCCGCCTGACTTAATCATAGCCTCTCTTGCCTTATTCAAATATAATGT
>URCD01000101.1 GCA_900546215.1 uncultured Eubacteriales bacterium
GAATAGCGTCAATGATAATGGAAATTGCCGCGCTTTCATACCTGGGAGTTGGTGTAAAAGAGCCAATGGCGGAATGGGGAGCAATGATAAATGCAGGACGAAATTATATGCAGACCAATGTAAACCTTGTTATTGTTCCGGCAATAGCAATATTTATAACAGCGGCAGCCTTTAACCTTTTTGGCGAAAAGCTGCGGGATAAGATTAAGTAGGAGGAAACATATGAAGAAGAAATTAGTATCAATAATAACTTTCGCCTGTGCAGGCATATTAGCTTTTTCGGGCTGTTCATCGGAAAAGAGTGCTGAAATCACTGACAACACTGAAAAATCAAACATAGCTGTAGTAGCTGATACCCAATGCCCGACAAGCCTTGATTTAGCGCAAAGCTGGGACAGCTGGTACACATCGAGATGGGGAATTACAGAAACTCTTTATAAGCTTGATGAAAATCTTGAGCCTCAGCCGTTTTTAGCTGAAAGCTGTGAAATGGCTGATAATAAAACATGGGTTATCAATTTAAGGGATGATGTTACATTTCAAAATGGGAACAAAATGACAGCTGAAAGCGTAAAACTTTGTTGGGAACGCACATCGCAAATTAATGCGCGCTTTAATGAGCTTCTCTATATTGACAGCATGGAGGCTGAGGGACAGACCCTTACAGTAAAGACATCGAAGGTGGTTCCCGCGTTTATGAACGGACTTTGCGAGCCGCTTACAGGAATTATTGATGTAACGGCAGACAGCGACCCTGCGGTTATGCCCATAGGAACAGGACCGTTTTCAGCGGTAAGCTATGAGGTAAAAACAAGGGCTGAAGTAACAAAGTACGATGGATACTGGGGAGGAGAACCTAAGCTTGACGGTGCTGTTATAAATATCATCGGAGATACGAGCACACTTGCGCTGGCACAGCAAAATGGGGAAAGCGATATTTCAGTCAGTATGCCCTCGACAAGCCTTGAGCTTTTTAATGATACCTCGCTTTATAATGTAGACGGTGTACCGGGCTCAAGAGGACAAGTGATTTTTATGAATTTCTCCAATAAATTTCTTCAGGAAGAGGCTATAAGACAGGCAATCAGTATGAGTATAGACAAACAAAGCTATGCTGATATAATAAATAAAGGCGCATCTGTACCTGCAAGCGGTCTTTATCCCGATTTTATGGCCTTTGGAGGCGCGGCCGGCTATAGCTATGACATTGACCAGGCTAACTCCGGTTTAGACGCGGCCGGTATTGTGGATACAGATGGAGACGGAATAAGGGAATTAGATGGAGAAAACATTTCCTTAAGACTTCTTACATACAGTACAAAGGCCGAGCTTGCAAGCTTCTGCAACGAGATAGCGTCGTCAGCTAAAAGTATTGGAATAGATATATCGGTTGAGATTTATGAATCAGTGGTTGAACAGCAGAAAAACGGAGATTTTGACCTGATGATGGTAAGCTTTACAATGGTACCAACAGGAGACCCCCAGTATTTTGCTGATATTGCATTCCGTACAGGAGGAAGCAGCAACTATGGCGGATATTCAAACGAAAGAGTAGACGCTCTTATAAACGAGCTTGATGAGGAATTTGACAGCGGAAGAAGAACAGAGCTGGCCAAGGAAATACAGCAGACCATAATTGATGATGCTGGATTTATTGTTGTGGGGCATTCAAAATACTTCTATGTTATGAATGCAAGGCTTAAGGGACTGCATACAAATCCTTCAGAGTATTATCTTCTTGACGCAAATGTATATTTAGAAGAGTGATTTAAAATGACGGACAGTGTTTTACAAGTAAATAACCTTAAGGTTTCATATAACGGCGTTTCTGTAGTCAGAGATATTGGCTTTTCCGTAGACAAGGGTGAGTTTCTTGGAATTGTAGGGGAAAGCGGATGTGGCAAAAGCACAATGCTGCGTTCCATTATAATGCTTGGAAATGGAAGTGCAAAAATTGAAGGAAGCATACGTTTCTTTGACAGGGAAATTACCGGTATGACAAATGAGCAGCTCAGGCAGCTGAGAGGCGCGGAAATAGCTATGATACCTCAAAACGCTATGATATCAATGGACCAGACAAAAACAATATCTTCAATGTTTTACGAAACCGTGAGAATGCATAGGGGCCATGTTAGAAGAAAAGAGATTGACATTGAGGCCTCAAGGCTAATGGAAAAACTGTCTTTAAACGACCCTGGGCGCATTTTAAAATCATATCCGTTTGAATTAAGCGGAGGTATGTGCCAAAGAGTTGCCATTGCCGCGGCTATGATAAACGGCCCAGGCCTCGTACTTGGAGATGAGCCTACAAGCGCTCTGGATGTAACATCACAGCTTGAAGTCGTTAAACAGCTTGAGCTGTTAAAGGAAAGCTTTAGGACATCTCTTATAATTGTTTCGCATAATCTTGGGCTTATAGCACAGCTGTCTGACAAAATTGCTGTGATGTACGGCGGGAAGATTGTGGAGTACGGCAAAACAGATGAAATACTAAATAATCCGCAGCACCCATATACAAAAGCGCTTATGGATGCTGTTCCGGATATGGACGGAAATATATCTAAAGGACTGCCTGGAATGCCTCCGGTATTTACAAAGGATATGGCAGGCTGCCCGTTTTATGAAAGATGCCCTGAATGCAAAGAGATATGTGCCTTAAAAGCTCCGAAAGAAATCAGCATAACATCATCACATAAAGTTGGCTGTCACAATATATCCAGGCTGGAAGGAGTGGTATAATGGCGCTCCTTGAATTAAAGGGAATAAATAAAAGCTTCAGCAGGAACAAAAAAGAAACGCTGGCGGTTAAGAATTTAAGCCTCACAATAGATTACGGAGAATGCCTTGGGCTTGTTGGAGAAAGCGGATGCGGAAAAAGCACAACTGCTGGAATTATTGCGAGACTTGTAAAGGAAGACAGCGGTACAGTTGAATTTGACGGACATATAATAAGCGGCGGAGCATACCTAAAGCCGGCCGGACGTCATATGCAGATGATTTTTCAAATTCCTCAGGACTCATTTGATCCGAGAGATACTCTTTTGGATAGCGTAATGCAGGGAGCAAAATCATATAAGCTCTGGGACAGAGAAGAGCTTAAAAAAAGAGCGTTTGATATGCTTGACTACACTGGACTTAAAATGTCATATGCAGATATTAGAACATCAGAACTCAGCGGAGGGGAATGTCAGAGAGCAGCAATAGCGAGGGCTATAATTTGTCAGCCAAAGCTGCTTATATGTGATGAAGCAACAAGCTCGCTGGACGTTCTGGTTCAGGCGCAGATAGTGGATCTTCTTAAAAGACTTAAAGCTGAGAAAAGGATGGCCATGCTATTTATAACACATGATATACCCTTGGCAGCAGCACTATGTGACAGAATTGCGGTAATGCATAATGGAGAAATTGTGGAAGAGGGAGCGACAAAGCGAGTGCTTAAAGAGCCTGTGCATTCTCAGACTAAAAAGCTTATTTCGGCTGTTATGCCTGCGGCTGGCGGAATGAATGGCAAAATTTCAAAGGAGAACAATAATGAGTGATAAGAACAAGGACTTTTGGGAAAACGGAAGCTCTTATGATGAATATGTAAGCGAAGAACTGAAGGATTTTAGAAAAGAAGCTTGGAAAAAACAAATAAGAATACATCTTCCGTTAGGGAAACATTTGACAGTTCTTGACGTTGGGTGCGGGCCTGGTTTTTTTGCGTGTATTCTCTCTGAGGAAGGCTATAATGTTACAGGTATAGACCGTTCGGCCGATATGCTTAATTATGCTGATATGAATGCCAAAGTGCTTGGACTTTCACCAAAGTTCATACAAATGGACGCAAATAATCTTGAATTTGATGATAATACCTTTGACCTTATAATCAGCCGAAATGTCACATGGACATTTGATGAGCCTATTAGGGCTTATAAGCAGTTTTATAGAAAACTTAAGACTGGAGGAAGACTGCTTATATATGACGCCAACTGGCATATTCCTTTTTATTATCCTGATATGCTCGAAAAGGTGAGGGAAAATGAAAAAAGATACTATGAAAGATTTGGAGAAGAGTTCAAGGTTTATGATGATGACAAAGGAATATTTGAAAATCTTCCTCTGTCAAATACCTGGAGACCGGAATGGGATATAAATGCTCTTGCAGAAATAGGATTTAAAGATATTCATGCAGACAAGAATATAGGAGGAAAGTTATACACAGACTGGGAACTGGAGCTATACTCAGTTACTCCTTTATTTGAAATATCGGCACTAAAGTGAGTGATTTTAACACCTTTGTCATTTGACAAAGGTGTTTTTTATATTTTTTTAAATAAACTATTGACTTGGAGCTTACTCAAAGTGGTAAAGTCTTTTTAAACAAATATAGTTTCAGGGAGGAAAAATGATATGGAATTCTTATCAAAAAATAAAATCAGTGGAAACGAGAACTACTCTGCGGTATATATGACTCAGGATATTAGCTCAAAGGGACTAATGTCAATTTATAAGGCGTTAAACAGAACTGCTGACGGCAAAACAGCAGTGAAAATTTCAAGTGGTGAACCAGGAGGTCACAATTTTTTATCTGCATCAATGATTGCACCGCTTGTAAAGGAAGTCAATGGTACAATAGTTGAATGTAATACGGCATATGAAGGAAAAAGATTTGACACAGAATCACATTTAAATGTAATGAAGGAACATGGTTTTGCAGACATAGCGCCAATTGATATTATGGATGGAGAAGGGACTGTCAGCATACCAGTATCTGAAGGAAAACATCTTAAAGAGGACATAGTGGGCAAAAGCTTTACTGATTATAAATTTCTTGTAAATCTTGCTCATTTTAAGGGTCACGCCATGGGCGGTTTCGGAGGCGTTATTAAAAATATGTCCATTGGCATCGCTTCATCGGTCGGAAAAAGCCTTATTCATTCTGCAGGAAAGGAGACTACCGGATTTGGTATAAATACTCCTCAGAATGATTTTCTCGAATCAATGGCGGAGGCGGCTAAAGCGGTAGCGGACTGTGTAGGAGACAATGTAATTTATATTAATGTAATGAATAACCTCTCAGTTGACTGCGATTGCGATTCACATCCGGCTGACCCCGAAATGAAGGACATCGGAATATTAGCGTCTCTGGACCCTGTTGCCCTTGACCAAGCATGTGTTGATCTTATATATTCTGCCCCTGATGGAAAGGCGCTGATAGAAAGAATGGAATCAAGAAATGCTGTTCATACGCTGGAACATGCAGAGAAAATCGGGCTTGGAACAAGAAATTATGATTTATATACAATCGACTGACAAAGATGTATAATATATTGTAAGTTTATTGGACTACAAATATAAAGGAGTTTTTTATGGATTACAGAATTCTTGGAAGAACCGGAATTAAAGTCAGTGTTATTGGAATAGGCGGAGAGGGTCTGGAGGGCAAAAGTCCAACGCAGTGTGAGGAACTCATTGACTGTGCTATGTCCAATGGAATAAATTTTATAGATATATATAATTCAAACCCCGAAATGAGAAGCAATGTTGGAAATGCTTTAAAGAAGTATGAAAGGGAAAGCTATGTAATTGAGGGACACCTTTGTTCTTTATGGGAAAATGGACAGTACAGAAGGACACGAGATTTAAATGAAACAAAATTAGCATTCAAAGATTTGCTTGAAAGGCTTCAGACCAGCTATATTGATGTTGGAATGATTCATTACTGCGATGATTTGAAAGATTTTAATATTATTATGAATGGCGAAGTAATAGAATACGCCAAAGAACTCAAGGCTGATGGAATTATAAAATGTATCGGCATGTCTACCCATAACCCTGATGTAGCGATAAAATGTGTTGAATCAGGACTAATTGATGTAATACTGTTTAGTATTAACCCTGCCTATGACATGCTTCCGCCTAGTGAAGATGTTGACGTATTATTTGATGAGAATACCTTTAAAGACATAGCCTATGAAGGAATAGAACCAAAAAGAAGCAGACTTTACAGTATGTGCGAAAGTGAAGGAGAAGCACTTACTGTAATGAAGGGATTTGCCGCCGGAACACTTTTTGACGAAAAGACATCGCCATTTGACAAAGCAATGACGCCTGTCCAGTGTATTCATTACTGCCTTACAAGACCGGGAGTTGCTTCAGTAATGGCTGGAATTAAAAATAAGGATGAGATAATATCCTGCTCATCCTACTGCAGTACGGATGAAATAGACAGGGACTACAGCTTCATTTTATCTGAGGCTCCTAAAAGCTCATTTAAGGGGCAATGCATGTATTGCGGACACTGTGCACCGTGCGCAAAATCAATAGACATTGCCTCAGTTAATAAGTATTTAGATTTAGCGCTTATGCAGGAGAATGTACATGAGACATTAATAGACCACTATAACTTACTGCCGCATCATGCAGGAGAGTGTATACAATGTGGGGCATGCATTAAGAATTGTCCATTTGGTGTTAATATAATAGATAAAATGAAACAGGCTGAAAATCTTTTTGGACTGTAAAAAACTTGCCGGGATTAAAATCTCGGCAAGTTTTTTATTAATTTGGCAAAGCTGCTTATTCATTTAATATATAGCTTTTTATAGTGCATTTAAGTCAGTAACGGACATCCTTTAATTCCCATTGCCAGAGCAACAACTTTTGATTCAACAAGCATGCATTATTTGCCTAAGGAGAACTAATACACAGTTCAGATTTTTAATTCTGATATTAGCATATATTATCGTCAAACAGTTTATTTAATTTAATAAACCATATAATGTTGAAATAAGTAAAGATATTCTTTATAATAGTATTAATTGTCAGAAATTATATTTCTGTATAATCGACAAAAAGTTTAATATCTTTATAAAGGGGTTAATTATGATAAAGGCTGAAAGAATTAAGCAGTGTTTAGCTGCGGTATTATCAATATTTCTGCTTATTTCCGTATTTCAGTGCAGCACAGCGTTTGCAGAGGAAAAATCTAATGTAATTAGAGTCGCATTTCCTCAGGTTGAAGGATTTACAGAAGTTGATGAATATGGTAATAGGCATGGAATGATTGTTGACTATTTAAATGAAATTGCCAAATATACTGGATGGGAATATGAATATATAGATACCACAAACGAAGAGGTTGTTAATAATTTTATTAGTGGCGAGTATGATTTGATGGGAGGCACTTATTATTCTCAGGATTTTGAAAAGTATTTTGCCTATCCAGATTACAATTCCGGATACAGCAAGTCTATACTGCTTGCAAGGAGAAACGATCATAGTATTAAAAGCTATGAAATAAGGGATTTTAACGGCAAAACAATTGGTGTATATGAAAACGCTGAAGAGAATATCCGCAGGTTAAAGGACTACCTTCAGATGAACAATATTGAATGTGAACTTAAATACTATAGCTATGACCAGCTTAATAACGGCAATTTATACAGCTATTTGGAAAACAACAGTGTCGACATGCTGCTTGGTAATAACTTTGAGAATTACCAGAATAAATTCCGAGTAGTAGCTTCATACGATTCACAGCCATATTATATTGTAACCACACCTGGAAATAATGAGATCTTAGACGGGCTTAATATGGCACTTGCAAAAATTATGGATTCTAATCCTAATTTTGCACAAGAAAGTTACGAAAAAAATTTTCCGGACAGCGCAATTCCTGACGTTTTTTTAAATGACGACGAAATTAATTATATAAAGGAAAAGAAAAACGTAAAGGTAGCGGTTTTTAAGGACTTTCATCCGTTTTGCAGTCAAAACGAAGAAACGGGCGAATACAGCGGAATGGTATTTGATGTTCTTGACAAGGTATCAAAATTTTCCAGCCTTAGCTTTGAATATGTTTATGCTGATAAGTATGCGGATGCATTGGAAATAGTAAAAAGTGGCGATGCAGATATGGTTGGCTTCTTTTTGGGAACGGAGGATGAGGCCAAACAGCATGGGATGGTACTGACAAAAGAATATGTTTCTATGAATGACATTGTTGTCAGGAATAAGTATGTGAGTTATCCGGGAGAGGGATTGACATGCGCAATTCTTAAAGGCAGACAGCTGCCAAATTATATACAGGCTGATGA
>URCD01000102.1 GCA_900546215.1 uncultured Eubacteriales bacterium
CTGTAGGCTCAACTGGGTCGATAGGGTCAACAGGATTTATAGGATCAACCGGGTCAATTGGGTCGACGGGATCAACCGGGTCAAGGGGCTTGGGGTCAGGCTTATCCGGTGTAACAGGAGGATCGTCATCATCATCGTCCGGGTCTACAGGAGGCTTGGGTTCTTCAGGGATACCCGTAACTGTTATGAAGCCGCTGTTTTCAACCTTATTAGTCTGATAGCCTATTACCTTTTGGAAAGGCCTATTAATCGTATGTGTTGATTCACCTATAGAAGCTGAAAGCTGGTATGACTTGAAAACATGGATAGAGTCCTGAGCCACCTGCTCGTAGCTCACATAGCTGTAGCCTATTGTCGCAGTCGCTTCGCTCATATCAACGTCAGAAACAATAGTAAGCTCTGTAGGGTCAGTGACAAAAACCACAGTGTCATGCTTTATTTCATTTCCCTTATTGTCATACACCCTTAAGCCGTCGGGGATATTCAAGGTTACGCCGGCTGTTTTATTGGCCTCAAGGGTTACCTTCTGGGTATATGCCCCGTCAGAGCCTTCGCCTGTTGCGTCCGGATTATAATTAAGCTTTGTGTCGCCTTTAAGTGAAACTTCTATTTTATCAATTCTTTCATATTCTGTTGTGTCTTTTCCGGTAGCATAATCAAACAGCTTTTCACTGTAAGCTTCACCCGCAAAAGAAGGATTTTCAGCATTATTTAAAATATCCCATATCACAAGCTGAGTAAGAAATCCATTATTTTCAGGACTTTCGCTTTCCGAGCTGAAGCCGTAGGAATCGAAGGGATAACCTGCCTGAAGAGCCTTGGTCAAGGCTTCCCTTTGGGCGTCTGTCAGGGAATCTGTTATTTCTTCAAACTTAGTTCCAACACCGGGAGAGGGGTTATATTCGTCCGCACAGTAGGTATAATAATAATTTCCCTCATCATCCTTCAGCCAAAAGCCGTTAAGATTGTTTGTTTCTGACAACTCCAAGCTGTAGCCCTCGTATTTAGCTGTAACGCCGTTTACAATATTTACAAAGCTGTCTGCATTGTTGCATTTGTTAAGCTGAGCCGAAAGCTCTTTAAGCTCATCCTCGCTGTATTTATCTATAACGCTGCCAAATACCTCTTTCAGCTCATTTTTAAATTCATTGGGAAGATGAGAGTTTGTAGGGCCGTTATATTTGTTTAAGCCGTTATTCAGCTTATCAAAAATCTGTTCCTTAACAGGCTTTTCGGGAGCGGGAGCGCCCAGCAATGAGTTGGCCATAGGATCTAAAGCATCAGGTGCTGCCATTCCCACAGGGGCCGAAGCTCCGTCTAAAGGAGCCTCAAGTGTCATTATATCCGTTGTCGCGATAAGGTTTTCATCGGTTGTGAATACTGTGCCTGCGGCAAAATCAACAATCAGCTCTCCGTCAGGAGCTATGCTGTTTGAAACGGCATTATTAGATATGACTTTATTTGAAGCTTCATCGTTTCCGTTTTCTGAAACGGAGTTATCCAGTATGCTGTTGTCTATAATAACATCTGTATCACCCGTAAGGGTATCGTCTGAAACGTTTTCGCCATCAGCCGTATTATCGGATGGTACTTCATTTTCAGAAGCACCGTCTAAAACGGTATTGTCTGAGGTGTTTTCGCCGTCAGTGGTGTCTTTGTCTGTTGTTTCCTCTGTAGCATTGCCGTCAGTAAGTGTATCTGAAACGTCGTTTGAGACAGAACTGTCTGTAACAGACTCATCATTAGTATTGTCAGAATTATCATCGTCAGAAGCTGAGACATCCGCTGAGCTGTCTTGAACAGAGCTTTCGGCAGTGCCGTCAGCCGCTGCAGCATCATCGGCAAATACAGCTATTGGAGCGCAGCCAAGGGTAAGTGACAATGATATAATAAATGGAACTATTTTCTTAAGTTTTTTCATTACTATTCCTTCCTTTCATTATTGCGGATAACCAAACATATCCTTTTTGTAATTTTATTTAAACACCGGGCGGTTACATTTCCGTCACATTTGAAAATTTTTTTATTACTGAACTATTTTTTATACTCATTGTAGATATAAGCGCTGTTATTAGTCTGGTAAACTGGTCTTCGCCGATATAGACAAAAAGACGCCCTGCACTTTTTTCGGTGTAGGGCGTCTTTAGTTTATTTTAGTATAATTTTTTTTATTACTTGATTCCCTGCTGGTTTAACCAAATTTTCATCATCAGCCTTTGTGGTGTGATTTTAGACAAGAAATGTGTAGACTTCACATATAGTCCATATACAGATATATCCTTCCCTTTTTCTGCATCTAATAGAGCTTTTTTTGCTACTACATCGGGTGTGACCATTCCTGAGAAATTGTTAGTTCCTTTCTGAGCTCCAATCAGGCCACGATCGAATAGCCCTGTTTTCATCCAGCCTGGGCACACGGCGGTTGCGCTGATACCTTTTTCTTTCAGTTCAACATTCAGTGCCCTTGTGTAGTTTCGAACGAACGCCTTTGTCGAACTATAAATATTCTGGTAGGGGAGCGGAAAGAAGGAGGCTTGAGATGCGATGTTTATAATATGACTTCCGCGTTCCATATGAGGTATACAAACCAATCCAAGTGCTACTACTGCACTAATGTTCAGGTCAATCATGTTAAGAGACTCGTCAACGCTTATATCGCCATAAGAGCAGAACTTGGCGAAGCCTGCATTATTCACTAAGTATTTTACAGTTGCCCCGCTTTTCTCCAGCTCTGTTGCAATATGCTTAGTATTTTTACGGTCAGTCAAATCCATTGGAAATATACGGATTTGTTCCCCAAATTCAAGTGCGGTTTGCTCCAGCTTTTCCTGATTACGGGCAATTGCCCAAATTTCTGATATTTCTGAATCTGATGACAACAGCTTAACAAATTCTTTGCCCAAGCCGCCGTTTGCTCCGGTTATGATTGCAATTTGATTTCCCATAATATTAGGCTCTCCTTATATGTTTAATTGTTTAGACGTATTGACATAAATTCAACGTATTATTCCGTCAGCAATTTTATATCATTTTCTAAAGACTCCAGAAGGCTTTTCAGCAGGGTTACAGCCCTGTCCATATTAAGACTGTATATTCTTTCTTTCCCATTCTTAACAACTTTAATTAGACCACAGTCTAACAACAGTTTTAAATGATGAGAGACTGCTGGACGGGATAGATTAAGATTATTCGTCAGCTCGGAAACAGTCATACTACGATTATCAAATAGCAGCATGAGAATTTGCTGTCGATTTTCATCCTGCAGCATCGTGAATATAGGAATACATTCAGATAAAATCGTTAGTGTGGATTTACTCATAGTGTTCTCCTTATGCGTTTAAATGTTTAAACGTATTGTATCTAATATATACTCTCCTGTCAAGCCTACAGCGCTTTTCCCATCAATAAATCTTAAAAGGACTATTTTTTAAACTCATTTACAGTTTTATAAAGCGTGTGCTATAATATATTATTAAAGGTTTTGTCGATTATTGAATGGAGGAAAGTATATGGCAAACATTGGGGAAAACGGCAAAGGGGTTTATGTAACCATGCTCGGTAAGTTTTCCATAAAGTCCGAAGAGGCGACGCTTCTGTTTGAGGAAAACCAGGGAAGTAAGCTTCTTAAGGTTTTATGCTATATGATTATAAATAAGGATATACCAATATCAAGCTCCAAGCTCATTGACATGTTTTGGCTTGACGACAAAAGCTCCAATCCTGAAAGCTCGGTTAAAACTACAATGTACAGGATAAGAGGAATGCTGAAGCCGCTTTTCAAGGATGAGACCAAATGCATCATAACCTTTCAGGGAGGCTATAGGTGGAACCCTGATGTTAAGTGCGAAATAGACGCGGACGAGTTTGAGAACCTGTACTATAAGTCAAAGCATCCGTTTATTGAGCAAAAAGAAAAAATGAGTGTTTACGAAAAGGCTGTGGCGCTTTATAAGGGAAGCTATCTGAGCGACTTATCCGACCAAATATGGGTGACGTCCTTAAATGTGCATTACCACAATATTTTTACGGATTTAATACACGATTACTGTCAGCTTCTTTATGAAAACGAAATGTATGACAGGGTTGTTCACCTATGCGGTGAAAACAGCGAAAGCGATACGGTTTTAAATGAAAAGCTGCAGACTGTGCTGATACGCTCAATGCTTAAGCTTGGCAAGAAAAGCTTCGCAATGGAAAGATACAGAACAGCGGTAGACATGATATATAAAAACCTGGGAGTAAAGGTATCCAGCGAATTTCAGAATTTATACTGGGAAATAGTCGGCTACGGAAGAACCGAGGAATATACAATAGACGATGTCGAGAGGGAGCTTGCCGAAAGAAGCATATATTCAGGGGCGTGCCTGTGTGATTTCTCATTTTTCCACAGTATGTATAACCTCGAGAGGGCAAAGGCCGTAAGACAGGGCGTCAACTCAACCTTGTGCCTGATTACCGTTACTTCAAGCAGGGATTTAAATTTAAATTATTTCAACTCGGCGGTAAACAAGCTTTCGTCCTTACTTGTGAGAAACCTGCGAGCAAGCGATATAATTACAAGGCATGGAAACAATCAGATGCTTGTACTGCTTCAATACATATCCGTTGAAAACAGCAAAAGGGCAATGAACAGGGTAATGAACCTATTTAAGGAGGAAAATCCCTATTTATGTGTTGAGCTCGCGTTTGAGTGCGAGCCTATCTGTCCCGATATAAATTCTGGAGGCGTTATGGACAATGCGCAGCACCACTAAAAGAAACGCCGGCATACTGCTGATATTGGCGGCGCTTGTATGCCTTACAGCCGCGCTGTACCTTCACTCAAGGGACGTTAAAAATTTCCGCAAGGACCAAAGCCCTGTTGTGGGAACAGTCAGAGAGAGCGCCGGGGAGACAGCCGAGGACGACGGGCTTCCCCATGACAGGCTTTTTATAACAGAGGAGAGGCAGAGCTACGGCGATGGAGATTTAACACTGATAATACCGTCTCTTGATATAGAGCTGCCAATCTATAACGGTGTTGATTTAAAAACCCTTGCCAAGGGAGCAGGGCTTTACGATTACGCCCAGCTGCCGGGAGAGGGAAACAGAAACGTTTCCATAGCCGGACACAGAAACGGTGTGAAAAATAAAACCGTAACAGACGACGCGCCGTTTTACTATATTGATTTGCTGAAGGAGGGGGATCTCCTTTATCTCAGAGATGATGAAAACATTTACGTATATAATTATGAAACGACTTATATAGTGGAGCCGGACGACTGGGGGCCTATTTATTCCCAGGGATATTCGTGCCTGACGCTTACGTCATGCACTCCTATAGGCTCAGGAGAAAAGAGGATTATTGTCAGGGGAAGACTTTTGGAGACTGTCCCGCTGACAGAGGATTATGAATACAGGCCGTCTGAGGCCGAGTAAGGTGATTTTCAATGAAAAAGCTTTTTTCAAAAATTATACTGGCTTTAATGCTTGCTGTCTGCTTCGCCTTTTGCGCATACGGCGCCGAGAAGGCGTCCATTGACACATCGTCCCTTTCTAAGGGACTGGTCGGCGTTAAATATACGGGCGGAAGCGGAAAGGGCATTGTAGTTCAGATTTCAAAAAGCGGGTCAACCGTGTATACCTACCAGCTTAATAACGCCGGCAATACCGAAACCTTCGCCCTTACAGACGGAGATGGGACATACTCGGTTAAGGTTTTCGAAAATACGTCGGGGACTAAATACGCCCAGATTTTCAGCAAGGACGTAACGATGAAGCTGGACAATGAATTCGCGCCGTTCCTTTTACCTAACCAGTATGTGAACTACACCTCAGGTGCCAATGTCGTGAAAAAGGCCGCCGAGATAACAAGGGGTGAGACGGACGAACTGAAAAAGGTTCAGATAATATATAATTTCGCGGTGGACAACATCAGCTATGACTATGATAAGGCTAAAACAGTAAAGAGCGGCTATCTTCCAAACCCGGACGAGACGCTGAGCACCTGCAAGGGTATATGCTTTGATTATGCGGCGGTTATGGCATCTATGCTGCGTTCGCAGAAAATACCGACCAAGCTTGTTATAGGCTATGCCGGCGAGACATACCACGCATGGATAAACGTATATATAACGGGAACCGGATGGGTGGACTCCATAATTTACTTTGACGGTACCAAGTGGACGCTGATGGACCCTACGTTTGCCTCAACCGGCAAAAAAAATCAGGCTGTGCAGGAATTCATAGTAAATCCGGAAAATTATAAGCAGATGTATGCCTATTGATTGGTGGTAATTTATAAATGAAATACGGGGAAAATAATTACAGAATGAGCCAAAGTGAAATTTCACTGCTTTGCTATAAGCTGTTTATGCTTGCCGACGCTGGAGTGAATATTGACGACGCAGTTTCTGATATTTCCGAAAGCTCGGAAAATAAAAAAGAAAAGGAAATACTTGATAATATAAAGAAAAGCCTGTGGGAGGGGGAGCCGCTGTCCTCCGCGATAAAAAGTACCGGCGCGTTTCCGGCCTACATGTATGAAATGATTGGCATAGGCGAAATATCGGGGAGGCTGACAGAGGTTTTGGCTTCTCTGGCCAAATATTATGAGGATGAGGAAGAGCTGTGCGCCAATCTAAAACGCGCGGTTGTCTATCCTTCAGTTATGGCGGGGCTTGTGGCCGTTGTTTTCTTTGTACTTATTGGCAAGGTTCTTCCCATATTCAGCCAGGTTTTTGACAAAATGGGAATTACGCTTTCGCCGCTTTCCGAGGCTATGCTGAGTTTGAGCGGCGTCAGCGAATATATCGCCGCTGCGCTGGTAATTCTGCTTGCGGCAGGCACTGTATTTATTGTTTATAACTTTTACATAAAAAACGGAGCGGAGTCATTTTCAAAGCTGTTTTCTAAAAGCCGTGCATGCATGGAAGTGGACAGGAGCCGATTTGCCTCGTCTATGGCAATGTCGCTTTCAAGCGGCCTTCCAATAGAACAGGCAATGGATATGACAGAGGAGCTTTTAAAGGGTTCGACCATAGAGGATAAAATCAAGGAATGCCAGGAGCTTATGGCAAGGGGCGATTCATTTTCAAGCGCTGTTAAGCAAAGCGGCATATTTGACAGCATGCAAAGCGGCATACTGTCGGCTGGAACCGAGGCGGGTACTCCCGACAGGGCTATGGGCCTTATTGCAGGCAAATGCAGGGAGGAGGCAGACGCCGGAATGAGCGCTATGCTTGGCAGATTTGAGTATATACTTGTCGTTTTACTTTGTGTAAGCGTGGGCTTTGTGCTTCTGTCGGTTATGCTTCCGCTTTTGGGTGTTATAACCTCAGCCGGAATATAGGAGGCTGTATATGAGAAAAATTCTGCCTTTTGCTTTTACCGTGCTTTTAATTTTAGGCTCTGTATTAACGCTTGACGGGCTTGGAATAAAAAACACAGAGGAATCGCTGCAGCTTACCGAGCAGGCCGTAAGGCGCTGTGCAGTGCAGTGCTATGCCATTGAGGGGTTTTATCCGCAGAGTCTGAGCTATCTTGAGGATAAATACGGGCTTTATCTTGACAGGGAAAATTATATTATTGATTACCGGTTTACAGGCTCCAATATTATGCCGGACATAACGGTCTTTGAGAAGGAGGCGTAGCCGGTGAGGTTTGCAGTTAATAAGGATGCTGTTAAATCAGCATCGGTTTTTATTGTGTGCGGAATGTTTTTCGCTGCGGCGCTGTTTCTGGCAACGGCGGGAAGCGGCGTTTACCAGAGCGTTGTAAGCCTTTCAGACAGCAATTACACAAAGAGGACGGCGCTGTCCTATATAACCAACCAAATACGCAGGGGAGATATTAAAAACAGCATAGGCGTTGGAAGCTTCGGGGGAAACGACGCGGTATTTATATTTGAGGAAAGCGAATATGTTACAATGATATACTGCTTTGACGGGCAGCTTAGGGAGCTTTACACCTCTGCAGATTCCGGGCTTGCTCCTGCGGACGGGATTGGGCTTATGCCCCTGG
>URCD01000103.1 GCA_900546215.1 uncultured Eubacteriales bacterium
AAATTAATAAATTCTGCAATTAAAAAATAATTATATAATCATTTTTTAATCTATTAATTAATAATATATTATCAGATTATGTAATTGTCAATAGTTATTTAAACAAATTTAAAATCTGATTGTGCAATTAGTATATCTAACATATCCGCGGTTATAAATAAGATTGACGTTATACTAAAAATATTATATTATTAATAAAATATTTATCTATTGATTAGTTTTAAGGAGTAACAGATTATGGACAACTTAAATATTGAATCGACAAACATCCCCTCTAAACAGGAGATTAAAAAAAAGCGCGTCATTCGTTTTTTTATTGATGCAGCAAAACAAATAATTGAAAAAGAAGGAATTGAAAAGGTCACAATTTATTCGGTTTCAGATCTAGCCGGCTACAGCAGCGCATCTTTGTATAACTATTTTCAAAATATTGACGAACTTATCGGTATTACAGCAACTGAACTGGTACAGCCTTATGTAAGAGAATATATTAATATTTACAAATCAGACGGCGACTCACTGGACAAGTATATACGTTCCTGGATATGTCTTCTGAAATATTCATTATCAAATCCAGAGCTGTATTTTTATATGTATACATCCGATGGCGCTGACCTCATAGCTCAGTACGCAAAAAAATATTACAAGCTGTTTCCTCTTGAGGACGATATTCCCTCAGAAATTTTATCTATACATATTCTTCAAAACAATGCGGCTGAGCAGGAAGAAGACAGCATCTCCTATTCTGTAAAGGACGGATTTTTTTCTGCTGAATCCGCTACAGAAATATGGGAATACGGCTATATTCTGTATAAAGGCATACTGGCTGACAGAAACAGCAAAAATCCTTTCATAAAAGACGATAAAATATATATCAGTATGTTCGTAAAAAGGTTTATAGGGTTTATTAAAGAGAAGCTTGAAAAAGACAAAGATCTTTCAGAATTTCTTATTTAATTTTGGATTGGTTTTAGGTAAAAAGCATCTGTAATCATTGATTTATTGACTGGAATACATATATATCGTATAATATTCTATATTATAATATGAAGGGGTACATATAAATGGCTACTACTAAAACAATACAGTCTCTTGAAAGGGCTTTTTCAATACTTGAGCTGTTTCAGAATAATAAAACCGAAATGAGTTTAAAGGAAATTTCGGACTCGCTTGGGCTTAACAAGAGCACGACTTTTGGGCTTGTCAACTCGCTTACAACCTTAGGCTATCTTTTGCAGAATGAGGACAATCAAAAATACAGCCTTGGACTTAAAATATTATCACTGACAAATGCCGTCAAGATGAATAATATACTTATACGCGCCTCAAGGCCATATCTGGAGGAATTGTCCGCTAAATACCGGGAGACTGTTCACAGTGCTCAGGAAATGAACGGCAGTATAGTATATCTGGATAAGGTTGAGGCCGAGACCTCAATTTATATTAACACCCAGATGGGAACAAAAAATTATATGCATTGTACCGGTGTAGGAAAGGTATTACTGGCATATAAAAGCGAAGAAGATTTGGACGCTTTTCTCTCAAGGCCCTTAAAGCCGCTTACCTTTAATACAATTACTGACCCAGCCGCCTTTAAAAAAGAGATGGCTGAAATACGTAAAAAGGGGTACGGCGGAGACGACGAGGAAATTGAAATCGGCCTCTCATGCGTTGCAGTCCCCGTAATGAAATCGGAAAATAATCCGGGATTTGCTATAAGTGTTGCCGGACCAACCGCAAGAATGAATGAGCATAAGAAAAACGGAGTTGCTGATGACCTTCTAAATACGGCGTCAAAGCTCTCAGAAATTATATATGGATATAAGGCATAAAAAAAGGCGGTTTTTAACCGCCCTTTTTTATTTTATATTCTTAGTAAAGTTCATTAGCATCACGGAAGCTTCGGCCCTTGTTGCTATTCCCCTTGGTTCAAGCTTATCTTGGCTTCTTCCGCTTATAATTCCGTAGTTTACCGCCCACTTCACCGCATTTGCTGCCCAGTCTGAAACACTTTCACAGTCAGTAAATTCTTGAAAAGCCATACCTCCCCGTGAAGTATCCCAGCCCTTCATAAGCGAATAATTGTAAAGCATTACAGAAAGCTGTTCCCTTGTGATACTTGAATCTGGTTCAAACCGCCCGTCTCCAACACCACTGGCAATTCCATTTGAGGCTGCCCACGAAACTGCATTTAAATACCATGAATTACTGTTAACATCAATAAATGAATTAGCACCCGTCTCAGGATTACCTTCTATATTATATAAAATCTGAACCACCATTGCCCTTGTAAGCTCAGTATCAGGGTCAAATATATGAGCAGATATTCCGTTCATAATGCCTCTCTCATATACATATTTTACTCCTTCATAATACCACTTATCGGAGCTTATGTCTGTAAATGGTATAAATTCTGACTGTACATCTACATTCTTTTCGGCATTGTATTTCTCAAATCTAACATCAACCACCGCCTTTGATGCTGTCATTGTAAAAATATATATTCCATTACCTTCATCATGAACTTTTATTTCATCACCATTATTGTCCACGACCTTAATGCTTTTAACAAAGTAGTCTTCGTCTGGCACAGCAGTTATTTTTACTGTATCACCCTTTTGCGCGTCTCTCGGACTCACCTTAACGTTTCCATGCTTATAGTCTTTTATCGTCACTGTGCTTTCAGATAAACTTACAGAACTGGAGGAACTTTTATGTTCTGTTATTTTATATGTTATTTTATCTCCCTCTTTATCAAAGCTTACTTCATAGCCCTTTCCTGCATTTATAGAGCCTGTAAAGCGAAATCCATTTTTATCTAGAGTAAATTTACATTCTTTTTTTATTATAATATCTTCGTCATTATCTTTAGTAAGAATAACTATATCATTCCTATTGGCCTTCTCACAAGCAGTTTCAAGCGTACTGTAGTATAAATCCCCTATTTTAGCGGCTGACTCATCCTCAAGTGCATCATTGTTTACAGGCTTATACTCAAATGTGCCGTCAGGATTTTTTGAAACGACAATTTCTTTACCGTCCGCCCCAACTATCTTACCTTCTACATTTCCTTTAAGTTTTACAGGAGCATCGAGTTTAACCTCCGTGCCATCAGATATAGCTAGTGTATGTCCATTAGTATCAATTGTAATGGATTTTGTGATTTTAAATTCATCCGGTACCGAAAGTTCTGTATCATCAGAAAGGGTCAAAGTATATCCGTCAAAATCAGTGAAGCTGTTATACTCATCACTTCCAAATTCGATAATTGACATTGCAGACTCTAAATTAGTGAAAACGTCAAATATTTTGCTATCTTCATCTTTAAGAGTTACATATTCACCATCAGGCTGCTTAAATACAACATTTTTACCGATTTTAAACACATTATCACAGCTTGAGTCATATGCCGCCTCATTTTTGAAATAATGGAAGTTCCTTTTATCAACTGTACGCAATTCTAACACGCAGTCTATTTCCACATTATTCTGAGACGATTTATTACCGCCAAGGCTGTATGCTGATACTAATGTCATTCCATTTTTATTTCCGATAGAAATAATTTTAGAATCCTTGTCTATATATACTTCGCAGTCCTCAGTTCCTTCTAAAATCACGACTGAAAAGTAATTAGATATCCCGAATTCATGCGGGCATTCTCCGATTAAAGTTGAATTATTTATATTAACTTTTGTTCCTCTTCCATTAATATCCTCACTATTGTGTTTTAAATAAACAGCGGCCCATCCTGATACTTTGCTGTCCTGTATGTTTATAACCGCTTCATTAGAAAAATTTACAATTGCATAATAGTACGGAGCACTTATTTCACTTTCATTTATAACATTCAGTTCAGCGTTCGCTCCAACCAAGGTAATTGCCTGTGTCCAAGCAACGTTATCCGGCAATGTAATTTTAGTATTATCTACTGTAACCTCAGCATTTTCAGCACCAATCCTTATACCATGATTTGCACCTTTTTTATTTACTTCACAATCTTTTATTAAAACTTTTTGTCCCGAATCTCCATTGACATGAATTGCCGAGGACTGCTTGCCTTCGGTGTATTCATTTTCAATTATAAGATCAACTATTTCCACATCATCTCCGGTAATGTCCAGCGCTCCTTTAAGCGTATATCCATCACCGTCTATAGTAATAGATTTGTCAACTGTAATTGTCTTATCTGCACTTTCTCCAGCATTGTCTAAAAGTGTAACTGTGTCTCCGTCGGAAGCCTCACCAATCGCGTCTACCAGAGATGAGTATCGGTTACCATTGGAATTTTCAGCTATAAAATCAGTTGCTGAAATTCCCCCCCCCCGAATTATTTTCGTTGGCAATAGCGCAATTGGGGCAGACAGCGAGCGTTAGCGAAAATGTCAAAGCCACTGCCGTTAATTTTCCTTTTAATTTTGTAAACATAAAAATCGTCCTCCTAATGCCAAATGTAACAAATTTATTTTTTTGTAACCTCATTATACAATATAATTACACTTTATCCAATTATTATTTTAAAAAAAGGGTGACAATTGATGTCACCCTTTTTTTACTATAATCTTGATATCTTTACAGCCTCTTTCAGCGCCTCAATATAATACGCCGCGTCAAGTCCTACAGTCACTGAGTCAAAACCCTCCTCAAAGTAGCTGTGAGCAGCCTCAGGCTTCATTGTAAATATAATTACAAATTTGCCGGCGTTATGACAGGCTTTTTTAATTCGCTCTACCGCAGCCTTAAAATCAGGATTGTCAAATTCTCCTCCCATGCCAAGTCCGATAGACAGGTCATAGGGACCGATAAATATTCCGTCAACCCCGTCCATAGACGCTATCTCCTCTATGTGTGACAGACATCCTGCTGTTTCACACTGCGGAATAAGCAATGTTTCCTTATTCCAGTAGTCCATAGCCTTATCCATTGGCTCGGACGAAGGATAATCGCAGCCCCAGCCGTCCTTTCTTGACGGACAGAAGCCTCTTGAACCAACAGGGCTGTATTTAGACCATTTTATAATATTTTTAACATCGTCAACCTTCTCAACAAATGGTACTATAAGTCCTTTTGCTCCGACGTCCAGCGGCTTCATAATTGATGCCCTCGATATTTCCCTAACCCTCACAAAAGGCAAAATTCCGCTTAAGTTCGCACCTCTAATTGCTTCAAGAGTGCTCTCTCCTTCAAAGGTTCCGTGTTCATTATCTATAATCATGTAGTCAAAGCCTGTTCTTCCAAGGCATTCTGCCGCCGTAACAGATCCTATCTCGAAGAATGTCCCAACCGGCTTTTCTCCGGCTTTTACCTTCTTAAGAAAATCATTCATAGTATTTCCTCCTTTAAATTTCTATTACGGCTCCCTTGTCTGCGGACGAAGCCACCTTCGAGTAAAGTCTTAAGTAACCGTTTGGTATTTCCTTCTCAGGGCGTTTCCAGGTTTTAAATCTTTCTGCTATCTCCTCGTCAGAAACATGCAGCTCAAGCTTTCCTTCGTTTACGTCAATAAGAATTTCGTCCCCATCTTTAACTATCGCAAGAGGACCTCCCTCTGCGGCCTCTGGTGAAATATGTCCTACAAAGCAACCGTTATTTGTTCCTGAGAAACGTCCGTCAGTAATAAGCGCACATGTCTTGGAAAGTCCTGCGCCGTACATAAATTTCATTGCCTTAAACATTTCCCGCATTCCCGGGCCTCCCTTAGGGCCTTCATAGCGTATAACAACTACTTCTCCGGGCTGGATAATTCCGCCAAGTATTGCTTCCTCTGCAGCCTCCTCGCTGTCAAAGCATCTTGCCCTGCCTACAAAATGATGAAGAGACGGGTCAATTGCTCCGGGCTTGCTGATTGCAGTATTAGGTGCAAGGTTTCCCTCAAGCACGGCAACTCCGCCTGTTTTGCTGAATGGTTCCTCAACGGTCTTAATAATTTCGGGGTTTTCCGGATAAGCAAATTTATATTCGCTGAGATTTTCTTTGATAGTCTTCCCTGTACAGGTAATAAGGCTTGTATCAATTATATCGCCTAGTCTCTGCATTACTCTTGGTATTCCTCCGGCCCTGTAAAAGTCCTCCATATCCCATTTAGCCGCCGGATTAACCTTGGCAATCTGGGGAGTTGTTTTATTAAGCTTCTCAAATTCACGCACTACATCCATTCCGAGCTCCGCCTCATTGGCAACGGCGCTTAGGTGAAGCACAGCGTTGGTAGATCCGCAGATAGCCATCGTAACCTTAATGGCGTTTCTGATGCTTTCCTTAGTTATAATTTTACGTGCTGTTATTCCTTTATGAACCATATCTACAATTGAACGTCCTGCCATAAAAGAGCTTCTAAGCCTTTCGCCATAAACAGCCGGTATAAGTGCGCTTCCGGGAAGGCTCATGCCCAGCGCCTCTGAAAGGCATCCCATCGTATTGGCAGTACCCAAGAACGCACATGAGCCGCAACCAGGACATGCTGTATTTTCAAGGGCACAGTATTCCTCCTTAGTTATCTTTCCAACACTGTACATGCCTTTAGCCTCATCCGTGGATGTAAAATCGGCTTTTCTTCCGTCAAACTCAATTCCGCCAAGCATAGGTCCGCCCACAACTACAATTGCAGGTATATCAAGCCTTGCCGCCGCCATAAGTACCCCTGGAACAATTTTATCGCATGAGGCAAGCAAAACAACAGCGTCAAGCCTATGTGCCTGTGCCATAATCTCAATTGAATTGCAGATAATCTCTCTTGAGGGGAGTATGTAATTCATGCCGATATGGCCCTGGGCAACCCCGTCGCATGCGCCGATAACTCCAAATTCCACAACGGTTCCGCCTGCACTGTAAACACCCTTTTTGACAAACTCCGATACCTGATTAAGGTTAAAATGACCGGGAACAACAGTATTCCATGTATTTGCTATGCCAATAATGGGCTTATCGTCAAGCTCATAATCCGTATAGCCCATAGATTTAAATAACGAACGGTAAAAAGGCGCGTCGTCTCCGCCCATAATAATGTGACTTCTTAATTCTGCCATTTTTCTTCTCCTCCTGAATTATCTTTTTATTCTGTCCGTAGTACTAAGTTTATGGTTATATTCTATTATATAGAATATCATTCTGTCAATACATATTCATAAAAATACTTCTTTTCTTTATTTTGCACAAAACAGACAGATATTTTTGTATAATTTTTCTGAGTTCTTGCAAAGGCCAAGACTTTACTCTATACTTATATCAGTTTAATTAATAATGGAAGGAAACACTTATGAATAAGAATTTTAAAGAACTTGGATTAACAGATATTCTGATTTCGGCATTGCATAAACAAGGTATAAACGAACCATCTGAGGTTCAGGAAAACACAATTCCTGTAGTGCTGGCAAAAAAAGATGTAATTGCCAGGGCTGAAACAGGTTCAGGAAAGACACTGGCATACCTTCTGCCAGTATTCATGAATATTGATACAAAGCTGCGCTCAGCTCAATGCATTGTTCTTACCCCAACGCATGAGCTTGCGGTACAGGTACACCGTCAGGCTGAACTGCTTGCCGTAAATTCAGGAATGGACATACGTTCAGCGCTTATAATAGGAAACGCTGGTATGGCAAGACAGCTTGAAAGGCTTAAGGAAAAGCCTCAGATTATAATAGGCTCCGCCGGCCGTATATATGACCTTATCGGCAGAAAAAAAATACCGGCCCACACAGTCAAAACAATTGTAGTTGACGAGGCGGACCGTATGCTTGACCGTATAAATTCAGACATGGTAAGGGCTATTGTTAAAACCACGCTTAAAGACAGCAGACAGATGATATTCCTTTCCGCCTCAATGGACGGCGAGGCTTTAAAAACAGCTAAAGAGCTTTGTATGAACGAACCTGTATTCTGCATGGCTGAAGAAAAAATACTAGTTTATAGA
>URCD01000104.1 GCA_900546215.1 uncultured Eubacteriales bacterium
ACTTGCATGTGTTAAGCACGCCGCCAGCGTTCATCCTGAGCCAGGATCAAACTCTACTGTTTAATCTTAACGTCAGTTTTGCTGACTTTTCTTGTTTCCCATTACTTTGGTTCGTTTATCTCTTTCAAGATTCTCATTGTCTTTTGACTTGGGTTTAATTTTTTCTTATCAACTGTTCAGTTCTCAAGGATCATGTATTGCTATTGTTGACCGCCTCTCTCGGCGACAGCTTGATTAGTATATCACTTCATTTCGCTTTTGTCAACTCTTTTTTTATTTATTTTATTTCATTTTACCGACCGTTTCCGTATCAGCAAGAAATATTTTACTTTATTTAGAACCCTTTGTCAATACTTTTTTTATTTATTTTTATCTTTTCTTTAACATATATTTTAATAAATCGTCAAAGATTGACAACAGATACGTTTATTTATTATACACTGTAATATTATTTTGTCAATAGAAATTTTTCCATTTGTAAATTTATTTTTTTACATAAAAACATCAGGCCGAACGTAATCGTCCGGCCCTCTGTAATAGGTAGTTATCTGCAGCTGCTTTCTTTGTTTGACTGCTTGCTGCTGTTTTTATTGCTGTTTTTTCCTGATTCAATGCTGTATTCTTCAGCAAACTCTGTTCTGCTGCTGTTTCTCTCTGAATTTCTTTCAGAGTTTCTTTCAGAATTTTTTGAAGAATTGTTTAAAGAGCTGTTTTTATTACTGTTTTTATCCACTGTTATTTCACCCTTTCAGATATAATATGCAGTAACTTCTGCACATCAGTAGTATGGTAAATAACAAAGATTTTATACATAAAAATTTAAATGTATTTTATAACAGGAACTATTATTTTTTGCCCAGCCTTAAGTGTATCTGTATGAGCTTCGTTAAACTTCATTATATAGTTCATATATTCTGTTCTTGTCATTCCATCAGAATCATATTTACCTGCAATGTCCCAGTAACTTTCACCTCTAGATATAGTTATCTCTTCATAATATACATTTGTTTTATTTTTATCTGCACTACCAAACGCAATATTAACCGCAAAGACAGTCATAAGAAACACTAAAATCATAAAAACAAATTTTCTCATATAGTCACCTCATTCAAATATATGTTCGCATTTATATTTAAATAATATACGAATTTTCGTTCTATGTCAATAAAATATTTAATATTTAGAAACATTTGTTTGATATTTTGGAGAATATATGTTATTATATAGAAAATAATCCTTATAGGAGGCGAACACAATGGAAAAATTATCGCAGAAACAACTGCAGATTCTTGAATATATGAAAAAAGAAGTAAAGGAAAAGGGTTATCCACCTTCAGTACGAGAAATATGTGACGCCGTCGGGCTTAAATCCACATCAACAGTTCATGGGCATCTTGAAAGGCTTGAAAGGAAAGGCTACATAAGAAGAGATCCTGCTAAACCCCGCGCCATCGAAATTTTTACTTGCGAATCCGCTGCTGACGAGCCAAGCAACGCAAAAGAGCTTATTAATGTTCCTATAGTAGGTACAGTAACTGCAGGAACTCCTATTTTAGCGGTTGAAAATATTGAAGATACATTTCCAATCCCAATTGACTATGCCCCCAATGGAGAAATATTTATGCTTAGGGTAAAGGGAGACAGTATGATAAATGCTGGCATCTTCAATAAAGACCTTATTCTCGTTAAACAGCAGAATACCGCAGAGAACGGAGATATAGTTGTCGCTTTAATTGAGGATTTCGCTACAGTTAAAACATTTTACCGCGAAAACGGCTATATTAGGCTTCAGCCTGAAAATCCATCTATGTCACCTATTATTGTCAGAGACGTTTCCATATTAGGAAAGGTAGTCGGCCTTTATAGAAAGTATTAATTAATTGAGCTCAGAGGTAAACCCTTTGAGCTTTTTATTTGGACAAATTTTAATATCTGGGTGTTTTTTGCACAATTCTATATAATTCTCCAATTGACAGTGTTATATATTTCAATATAGAATTGTATTAGTTATTGGCACGACCAAAATAGCTAAAAAATAAAAACGTTATATCTGCATATACCGCGGCCATAACAATCAAACCGAGAGGCAGTGATAAAATGAGTTCATATAAAATAATATCTGATACCGCAAGTGATATTTATCCTTCAGTAATAGATACGGAAACAATTCCCAGAGTACCGTTTTATGTTACCTTTGATAAAGAAAATTACCAGAGAGAAATAGCAGAAATATCTGTAGATGAATTTTACAGACGGATTTTGGAGGATAAAGTTTTTCCTAAAACCTCATGTCCAACAATAGCAGATTACATCACCGCCTTTGAACCTGTTTTAGAAGGCGGTCAGGATATTTTATGTTTTTGTATTTCCAGCCTGTTCAGCGGTTCTTATCAAAGCGCGGTAAATGCAGCCGATATGATGGAGGATAAATATCCAGACAGAAAAATAAAAATAATTGACAGTATACAGGCCACTGCCGGTATGGGACTTATAGTCTATCAGGCAAACCTTATGCGAGAAGCCGGCTACACCCTAGAGGAAAATATATCCGTTATTGAAAGGCTTAAGCATGACACTGCTATCAACTGGACTGTCGGTTCACTTGACTTTCTGCAAAATGGTGGAAGGATAGGAAAAACCGCCGCGCTTGCGGGTACTATTTTTAATGTAAAGCCTATCATATGTATGAAGGAAGGCGAACTTTTCCCTGTAGAAAATGTAAGGGGTACTAAAAAGGCCGTAAAAACAATAATTGAAAAAACAGACAAGGAAATCAGCGGTCATGAGGACGAGTACATTATAACTATGTTTTATGCCGACGAGTCAGTACCGATTATGGATACAATTGCCGAGCATTACAGCAGAAATAATTACTGTTTTATTGAAAATATGTGCCGTGTTGGTGTTACAATCGGTTCACATACAGGACCGCATGTAATTGCCATTGCGTACTCAAAAAAATACGAATTATATGATAAATAATCAAAAGGCTGTATCTATAGATACAGCCTTTTTTATATACTCTTTTTGTGATATACTTTCACTTAAGGAGATGAGGCTATGTTCAATTATATAGATATGGATAAGTGGGAGCGCAGAGAGCACTTTGAATATTACCGTACAAAAATAGTTTGCGGCTATAGTCTTACAGTTGAGCTTGACGTTACCAAGTTTAAAAAGCAGGTTGATAATAATGTTCTCAGGTTTTATCCAGCCTTTGTTTACTGCGTATCTAAAATTGTAAACAGCATGAAAGAGTTCAGAATGGCCGCTGATGAAAACGGCCTTCCAGGATACTTTGATATTTCAAACCCAAGTATGACTATATTCCACGATGACGACCATACATTTTCAGATATGTGGACAGAATATTATCCTGATTTTAAAACATTTTATGCAAACACAGTCCACAACATGGAAAAATATAAAAACAATAAAGGTATTAAGGCAAGAAACGGTCAGCCGCCGAACTTCTTTTGTGTTTCCTGCGTTCCATGGCTAAACTATTCCTCCTATACCACAAGCACTCCCGGAGGGATGCCAAACCTTTTTCCGATTATTACATTCGGTAAGTTTACCTGTGATAACGACACATATAAAATGCCTATTACATTAAATATATCCCATGCGTCCGCGGACGGATATCACGCTAGTATGTTCTTTAATAATTTGCAGAAGTTAATAGATACCATAGAGCTATAAAAAACACCCCAGTTATAATAACTGGGGTGTTTTTTATAATACCTTTGCTAAAAAGCTCTGGAGTCTCTCTGTTTTCGGATGGTTAAAAATATCGTCAGGTGCTCCCTCTTCCATGATTATTCCGTCTTCAAGGAAAAGCACCCTGTCTCCAACCTCTCTTGCAAATCCCATTTCATGCGTAACAACAACCATTGTCATGTTATCTTCCGCGAGTTCCTTCATAACATCAAGAACTTCGCCTACCATTTCAGGGTCAAGTGCGGACGTTGGTTCGTCAAACAGCATAACATCCGGTTTCATACAAAGCGCACGAACAATAGCAATACGCTGCTTCTGCCCTCCTGAAAGCTGGGATGGATATGCCTCAGCCCTGTCTGCTAGTCCGACCCTCTCCAAAAGCCTCATGGCTTCTTCCCTAGCCTCGGCCTCATTCTTTCTCTGCAGCTTTGTAGGAGCAAGCGTCATATTCTTAAGTATAGTCATATGAGGGAATAAATTAAAGTGCTGAAAGACCATTCCCATCTTTTGTCTGTGTATATTTATATCTACGTTTTTATCGGTTATATCAACGCCATTAAATGTTATAGTTCCACCAGTAGGCATTTCAAGCAGATTAAGGCACCTCAAAAAAGTACTTTTTCCTGAGCCGGAAGGGCCAATCATAACAACGACCTCACCCTTCTTTATATCTGTGCTGACGCTTTTCAAGGCTGGAACTCCATAGAATTTTTTTTCAAGGTTTCTGACCTTTATTAATACATTATCATTATCGTTCACTGTTGCGCAGCCTCCTCTCAAGAATTCCTACGAAGTAAGTAAGCACCATTACCATAAAAAGATAAATAAGCGCAACTGCAATAAGCGGCATAAACGCGCTGAATGTCTTTCCTCGAATAATGTTTCCGGCACGCGTTAAATCCATAACAGCAACATATCCCGATACGGATGTTTCCTTTAAAAGAGCTATAAACTCATTTGCCAGAGAAGGAAGAACATTTTTAAAAGCCTGCGGTATAATTATATATCTCATTGTTTCTATGTAATTAAAGCCCAAGCTTCTGCCGGCCTCCATCTGGCCTCGGTCAATTGACATAATACCACCGCGGACAATTTCAGCAACATACGCACCGGAGTTTATACCAAATGCAAGCGCAGCAATAACTACTCCGTTATCAGATGATGCGAATATTACAAAGTAGATTATAAGAAGTTGAATTACAACAGGCGTACCTCTTATTACGGTAAGGTAGACTTTAGCAACAGCATTCAGGAAACCCATTAATCCCTTTTTAAAGCCCTTCATCTCGCCCTTTGTCAAATCATAGGTTGAACGGATTGTTGCAAGCACTATACCTATTATTATACCGATAACAATAGCTATTAAAGTTATTTTAAGAGTTACGCCAAGGCCGCTCAAAATAAGCTTCCACCTATCACCATCAATAAAATTCAAGATAAAGTCGGCCTTTACCTTTGCAAACCATTCGGCCAAAAAAACACACCCTTTCTAAAATTATCCCCTTTAATTATACAGAAAATAAATAAAACAGTCCTCCACAGAACAGCTTTATTTGTTTTCCGTTTCTAATGCAAGAACACCATGCAAAGCACCAAAGCTCTGCATGGTGTGATAAAACTATTTTACCGCTTCAAATTATCCGAAGTACTTTGCGTTTAATTCATCAAAGAATCCGTCTTCCTTCATGTCAGCTAAAGCAGTGTTTACTTTATCAAGAAGCTCTGTATTTTCTTTAGCTATAGCAATTCCGTAATATTCTGTATCCTCTTCAGTACCAAATGTCTCTTCAAGTACAACAAGGTCGTTGGCAGCAGCAAATGCCTCTGCAACACCTGTATCAAGAACCATGCAGTCTACCTTGCCTGCAAGCATTGCAGCAAGTGCATCGCCATATTTTTCAAACTGGCTTACTCTGTCGCCAAGCTTTTCAGAAGCCATTATATCTCCTGTTGTTCCAAGCTGAACGCCTGCTTTATAATCTCCGTCAAGAAGATCCTGATATCCCTTGATAGCTGAATCCTTAGGAACGAGGATTGACTGTGCAGCCATAAAGTATGACTCTGAGAAGTTTACACTGTTTTTACGTTCATCAGTAATTGTAATGCCGGATACGCCAACCTCAAGCTTACCTGTCTGAACAGCTGTTACAACAGCGTCAAAGTTCATATCCTGAACCTCAAGCTCCATACCAATTCTGTTGCAAACTTCCTGCATCATATCAACGTCATATCCTACAATTGTAGCTCCGTCGTCAGCATATGACTCAAAGGGAGGGAAGTCTGCGCTACATCCCATTCTGATTACTCCTGTATTTCCTTCTGACTGTTCTGTACCTTCTGTTTCGCCTTCTGTCTGCTGTGTATTCTCGGGCTCCTTCTCAGATGAGCTTGAGCTGCATCCTGCAACGCCGAGTACCATAGCAGCTGCCATAGCTAACGCTAAAAATTTCTTCATGTTAAATATCCTCCTTATTTTCTTACATATGTAATGAAGCTTCCATTCTCCAAAAGCAATTCACATTATAACCCATAATTACGCATAAGACAAGTATTTTATGCAATATTATAAAGCTTTTTTGTCTATAAATTCAGGTCTGTGTTTTGAATATACAATTTTTTGTGCGCTGTAAAGTCCGTAATAACCGGAAAGCCTATATGATACGGCGCATGCGATTGCATAATAAAGCAGTCCTTCCGTTCCAAAAAGCTCGATACAAATAAACATTGACGTCATAGGACAGTTTGTTACCCCGCAGAACAGCGCAGCCATACCCAAAGCTGCCCCAAATGACGGGCCAAGTCCCAAAAGCTTTCCTGCAATGTTCCCAAACGTCGCGCCTACAAAAAATGTCGGTACGATTTCACCGCCCTTAAATCCTGCTCCAAGCGTCAGCGCAGTAAAAATCATTTTTAATATAAACGCCTCAGGCTTTGCCTCTCCGGCTACTGCTCTGTTTATAACATCCATTCCGGCTCCATTGTAGTCTCTTGTTCCAACTATATAAGTTAGAGCCACAACGATAAGTCCTCCTATAAATGCTGCAACAATTCTGTTAGGTATTTTATCATAAAGCTGATGAGCCTTTTTCAGTATAAGACAGAAAATCATACTAACAACTGCACAAAGTATGCCGAACACAGCCACTCTAATCATTACTGATATTTTAAAGGCTGGCATCTCACCCATAATCACAAAGGCTGTGGGCTGTATTCCAAAAAGTGACGCAATATATGCGCCTACAGCGGCCGCGACAATACAGGGAACAATTGCCGAATAATACATAACACCAACGCTGACAACCTCCAGCGAAAAAACAACCGCCGCCAGTGGTGTTCCAAACAGAGCTGAAAATCCGGCGCTCATTCCACACATAGTCATAATTCTCTGGTCTTTTTCATCAAGCTTTATTATTCCTCCTATAAATGAAGAAATACTTCCGCCTATTTGAAGCGCTGCGCCCTCTCTTCCGGATGAGCCTCCAAATAAATGTGTAATTACCGTCCCTATAAAAACAAGCGGAGCTGTTTTTATAGTAAGAGGGTCATTTGAACGCACTGCTTCAAGCACATAGTTAGTGCCCTTATCATGCTCCATTCCGGCTATCTTGTACAGCCATGCTATAACCGCACCCCCTATCGGAAGCAGCCACAAAAGCCAAGGGGTTACTATCCTAAGCTCAGTAGCCTTTTCAACTGAAATGTGAAAAAACACTCCTACCAGTCCCACAACTGCGCCTACAATTATTCCGGTTGCA
The DNA here is from genome assembly GCA_900546215.1 of uncultured Eubacteriales bacterium. Lineage (GTDB taxonomy): Bacteria > Bacillota > Clostridia > Lachnospirales > Anaerotignaceae > Metalachnospira. The sequence goes on from URCD01000104.1 coordinate 7,476, forward strand.
ACCCATTTCAGAAATCTGGCAAACAGCTCAAGCATTCCCCTTAAATCATTGTCCTTCATCTGTATATCATCTCTTCCCATTTAATTAAAACTGTTACCCCTAATTTTTAATAATATTACATTTTACACTTTAATTCAACAAAAAAGTCCTTCTAATGAAGGACTTTATATATTATTTTATTGTAAAATAACCATACAGGTAATTAATCTCAGCAGAATTTGAACTGTCAATGTAAAGCTTTACCATTCTGTATTCCCCAGGCTCAAGCTCACCGTACATGTCTGCCCAGTAGAAATTAAAATCCGC
>URCD01000105.1 GCA_900546215.1 uncultured Eubacteriales bacterium
TGCTGGCGCAGGAAAGAAAATATGCTAAAAACTATTTGGAGTCAATTGGCAGAACTGCATCAATCGGAGAATATTCTGATTTAAAAATGGAAATTCCTGATATTCCTGATGAGACCTATAATATGATTTTTGATAGGTATTGGGAATACCCTTACTGGATTGGTACCCAGGAAAAAATAGAAGATGGAGTACGCTATGTCTATGAAACCCAGTGGAAAGACTATGGTGACAGCGACAGTATGGTTTACCTGACCAAATATGTGTATGGTACGGGGGAAATTATCAGAACAATAAACGTCCATATTGATGATGGCGAGGTACAGTCATCAGAAGAAAAAGTATTAAAGCTTGTCGAAAACGCGATAAACAAAAAATAGCTAATGTAAGCGGTCTCTTATAAGAGACCGCTTTTCTGTGTTGAAAAAAAAGTTAAGTTAGGGTATACTATATACAGTGCTGTACAAAATAGAGTATTAGTAAAATATCAATTATTTATATTGATTTAATACTATTAATGGGGAAGGTGAGTAAATGGCAGTTACCGAGGCTGTAGAAAATTATTTGGAAGCAATACTTGTATTAAGCTATAAACAACCTGACGTTCATGCAGTTGATGTATGCAATCATCTTGGTTATTCAAGACCTACTCTGTCAGTAGCTATTAAACAAATGAAAGAACAGGGACTTATCGACGTAAGCGGAGAAAACCATATTTCTCTTACTGATGAAGGACTAAGAGTTGCAGAAAGAATTTATGAAAGACATAATATTGTTGCTGCCTTACTTATAGGGATAGGTGTAGGCGAAGATACAGCATATGCTGACGCATGTAAAATAGAACATGATTTAAGTGACGAAACGTTTGAATGTTTAAAAAAGCATTACTCGAATTTTAAGAATAAGAAAGGGTAATTATGGGATACCAGATACTGCTGTTTGATTTGGACGGGACACTGCTTGACTTTGACGCAAGCGAACAGGCTGCCTTAAAAAAACTGTTTGTTTCAAAGGGCTTGAATATAACCGATGATTTAATATGTACATATGAAAAGGTAAATAACGGATTGTGGCGTTCATACGAAAATGGCGAAATAGCTATGAGCGAGCTTGTAAATACAAGATTTTCTAAGACTATGAAGCATTTTGGAATGGACATTGATGGAGAAGCCTGGGAAAAAGAGTATAGGTCGTATCTTGGAGATTATGCTTTTATTGTTGAAGGCGCGGACGAGGTTTTAAAAAAACTATCTGTTAGTCATAGAATATTTGCTATAACTAATGGGGTTGGAGATACACAAAAAAACAGATTAAAACTAGCGGGTCTAATAGATTATTTTGAAGATATATTTATTTCACAGCTCATAGGAGTACAAAAACCTGATATAAGATTTTTTGAATATGTAATGAATAATATTAGTGATTTTAATAAAGAGAAGTCAATTGTAATCGGTGATTCAGTAATTACAGATATTCGTGGAGGAAACAACGCGGGCTTGGATACCTGCCTTGTAAACACTAAGGGCAGAGTTTATGATGATAGTATAGTGCGGACATATGAAATCAGCAGTCTGAAAGAACTTTACGAAATTTGCTCATAAAATAAAAACAGATACCAATTTATTAAGGTATCTGTTTTTTGCTTGTCTAACCAGTATTTTAAGCTTTTTTATTTAAATGGGCCATGCAATATGTAAGACTTCCTGCTGAAATGTGGTTGGCTACACAGTCGCAGCATTTTCCGTGATTTTTACAGTCGTTCTTTACACATGGACAGTCGTGTTTATTTTCACACATAATAATCCCCCTCTATGAATAATTTAATTATATTTTATATCAGTCAGCCTGGAAATACAATACAAATAGTTTCCAACCATAAAATTAATCTTATTGTTTTTAGACCTAAGCTATAATTTGTGATATAATACTAACATTAGTTAATGCATTACTTTGACATGTTTTATAATAAATGATAAGGAGAAAGCTTATGAGAATAGGTACGGGATACGATGTCCATCGTTTGAGCGAAAACAGAAGGCTTATAATAGGCGGTGTGGAGATTCCTTACGAAAAAGGGCTGCTTGGACATTCAGACGCAGACGTTCTTATACATGCTGTTATGGATGCACTGCTTGGAGCGGCGGCACTGGGTGATATAGGAAGACATTTTCCTGACTCAGACGGAGAATATAAAAACATTTCCAGTTTATTGCTTTTAAAAAGAGTTTGCCTCTTGCTTAAAGATAATGGATATAATACAATAAATATTGATGCTACTATAATAGCGCAGAAACCAAAGCTTGCGCCATTTATAGAGGACATGAGAAATAATATTGCCGATTGCCTTGGAATTTCCAATGAGTATGTAAATGTTAAGGCTACTACGGAAGAAGGGCTTGGCTTTACAGGCAGCGGTGAAGGAATTGCGGCACAGGCAGTATGTCTTATAGAAAAAATGAGCTAAAGGAGAATTGATATGAAAATTTATAATACCTTAACGCGTAAAAAAGAAGAATTTATACCAATTGAGCCAGGAAAGGTTAAGATGTATGTCTGCGGACCTACAGTATATAACTATATTCACATAGGCAATGCGCGTCCTTATGTAGTGTTTGACACAGTACGCAGGTATATGGAGCATAAAGGATATGATGTGACATATGTACAGAATTTTACTGATGTTGATGATAAAATAATTAAAAGAGCTAATGAAGAAAACTCAACTATGGAAAAGGTTTCTGAAAAGTATATTGCAGAAGCTTTCCATGATGCTGACGGCCTTAATGTTGAGAGAGCTACGGTTCATCCCAGAGTCACACAGGAAATGCCTGAGATAATAGAAATGATTCAGGAACTTATTGATAAAGGCTTTGCATACGAGGACAATGGAACAGTTTATTACGATACTAAGGCTTTTCCTGAATATGGAAAGCTTTCTAAGAAAAATCTTGATGAGCTGATAGCAGGAGCCAGTGAACGTGTTTCTGCTGATGACGCAAAAAGAAATTCTACCGATTTCGTTCTCTGGAAGCCTCAGAAACCGGGAGAGCCTAAATGGGCTTCGCCTTGGGGAGATGGTAGGCCGGGCTGGCATATTGAGTGCTCAGTAATGTCAAAGAAATATCTTGGCGAAACTATTGATATTCATGCCGGAGGAGAAGATTTGATTTTCCCTCACCATGAGAATGAAATTGCTCAGAGTGAGGCTTGCAGCGGAAAAATCTTTGCAAGATATTGGATGCATAATGGGTTTATTACAGTTGACAATGAAAAAATGTCAAAGTCAGCTGGTAATTTCTTTACTGTAAGAGAAATTTCAGAAAAATTCCCATATGAAGTTATAAGATTTTTCATATTAAGCGGACATTATAGAATGCCGTTGAATTTCAGCGATACTCTTATGCAGGCCAGCCAGAACGGTCTTGAAAGAATTAAAAATTGTGTGTCCTCTCTTGATTATTACATTAATAATTGTACCATAGAGACAGACAGTGATGATGAAGAAAATGAAAAAGAAATACAGGGATTCCTCTCACAGTTTGAAACAGCAATGGATGACGATTTTAATACTGCAGATGCTGTAACAGCAATATATGAGCTGGTTAAATTTATTAATGTAAAAATTAATGATGGATTCTCTAAAAAGTCTGCGGTCTCAGCTAAAAATATGATTGATGAGCTTTGCAGGGTTCTTGGAATACTTCAGAAAAACGAAGAAGAGGAGCAGGACCCTGAAAAGGATAAAATAGAGGAGCTTATTGCAAAGCGTACAGAGGCTAAAAAGGCAAAGGATTTTGCTGCCGCTGACGCAATTAGGGATGAGCTTGCTGCTATGGGAATTACAATTAAGGATACACGCCAGGGTGTACAGTGGTTTAGAGGATAATTATGACAGAAGAGTATTTTTCAAAAGTGTTGGAAAAAGAGTATAACGGCTCATCTCCAAGAGAGCTGTCGCCGCTTGTGCTTGCGTATATCGGTGATGCGGTATACGAAATATTAGCTCGTACAAGGGTAGTTTCACTTGGAAATTCTCCTGTAAATAAGATGAATGCTAAGGCAAAGAAAATAGTTAACGCTAAAAGCCAATGCGATGCCTATTTCAAGATAGCCGATATGCTAACAGAAGATGAGGCGGCTGTTTTTAGAAGAGGCCGCAATGCAAATTCATATACACATCCAAAAAATATGGATATTAACGATTACCGCCACGCCACCGGACTTGAGGCGCTTTTCGGATATTTATATTTGTCAGGTAAAAACGAAAGAATAACAGAGCTGTTTGAGCTAGTATACCCGCTTGAGGTCGGGCTTTAAGGAGTTTTTATGGAACGAAATTATAATGAAAATCAATTGGAAGGCCGCAATGCTGTTCTTGAAGTGCTTAAAAGCGGAAGAGATATAGAAAAAATAATTGTAGTAAAGGGCAATGTCGAGGGAACTGTTCGAAGAATTGTCGGTATGGCTAAGGAAAGAGGTATAGTCGTTCAGGAGGTTGTAAGGCAGAAGCTTGATGAAATGAGCCAGACTAAAAATCATCAGGGTGTAATAGCAATAGTTTCTGAACATGAGTATGCCGATATACAGGATATACTTGATGCAGCAGCAGATAAGGGAGAAAAGCCCTTTATAATAATATTAGATAATATAACTGATCCGCATAATTTAGGAGCAGTGATTCGTACTGCGGAATGCGCCGGTGCACATGGCGTTATAATACCGAAACGAAGAAGCGTTGGCTTGACTGCGACGGTTGGCAAAACGTCAGCCGGAGCCGTTGAATATATGCCAGTAGCAAGGGTTACAAATATAGCAAGAACTATAGAAGAGCTTAAAAAAGAAGGTATTTGGGTTGCTTGTGCTGATATGGGCGGTGAGGATTATTTTGAGTCCGCTCTTGACGGTGCTATTGCGCTTGTTATAGGTTCAGAAGGAGAAGGAGTTAGCCGTCTTGTAAAGGAAAAATGTGATTTTACAGTATCAATACCTATGTATGGAAGCATATCGTCCTTAAATGCCTCCGTAGCTTCTGCTCTTTTAATGTATGAAGTTGTAAGGCAGCGAAATTACAGAGGATGATTATATGGCACTGGAAACGTTTCTAATTGTCGACGGCTATAATATAATACATGCTTGGCCTGAGCTTGAAGAGCTTACGTCAGTCAGTCTTGAAAGCGCAAGGGTTAAGCTTATGGATATACTGTGCAACTATCAGGGCGTCAGCGGTGAAACAGTAATACTTGTCTTTGACGGCTATCTTGTTAAGGGAAGTACGGGGTCTGTACTGGAATATAATAATATATTCGTTGTTTATACTAAGGAAGCTGAAACGGCTGACCATTATATTGAAAGGACTGCCAGCAGCATACCTAAGGAGTACAGGGTTAAGGTAGCTACAAACGATGGTCTTGAGCAGACTATTATAATGGGAAAGGGCGCGACAAGGATAACCGCCGGAGAACTTAAAATGATAATTGATAAAGAGGAAAAAGAAATAAGAAAAAACTATACAGAAAAACGTCCTGCCAAAAACAATATGCTTATGGATAATGTTGACGAGAAAACATTAAAATGGCTTGAGATGATGCGCAGGAAAAAGGAGTGAGGCTTTTGGATGAGAGTATGGAATTTCATTCAGAAGATGTAAGTGCAGAGAAAAAGCTGGCATATAATCTGATGAAGGATGAGGACATTATATCGCTGGCAAGGGAAGGGGATACTGATGCCCTTGATTTTATACTCAGCAAATATAAACCTCTGGTTAAATCAAAATCAAGAGCATATTTTTTAATAGGCGCTGATAATGAGGATATAATACAGGAGGGAATGATAGGCCTATATAAGTCGGTAAGAGATTTTAATTCCGAAAAGCATGCTTCATTTAAAGCATTTGCAGACTTGTGCGTTAATCGGCAGATTATTACGGCTATAAAGGCGGCCACAAGGCAGAAGCACCAGCCGCTGAATAATTATATATCCTTAAACAAACCTGCATTTGACGAGGATTCTCAGGAAACATTTATGGACAGTATAAAAGACGATGGCTTTTCAAATCCGGAAACTATGTTTATAGGCCGTGAGGCAAAGGCAGGAATTGAAAAGCATCTTGAAAAAAACTTAAGCAGTTTTGAAAATTCAGTTTTATGCCTGTATCTTGATAACAAAACATATTCTGAAATTTCTCAGATAACAGGAAAGTCAGAAAAATCAATAGATAATGCGTTACAGAGAGTTAAGAAAAAACTTGAAAAATATCTGGAAGAATAATATTGACACTGAAAGATTATTTTAGTATAATATCTACTGCATGCTAATGTGGCACAGTAGGTAGCGCAACGCCTTGGTAAGGCGTAGGTCGGCGGTTCGAATCCGCTCATTAGCTTAAAAAGCACCCATATTTGGGTGCTTTTTTTAATATTTATTCAGAAAACTGTCATGGATTGATATTTATAACAGCTATTTCAGGAGGGTTTAAAAATCTAAAAGGAAGTATAGTCATACCAATTCCGCTGCTTACAAATAAAGTTGAATTCCCAAGATTATAAATTCCCTTAACGTATTCTCCAGAGCCCTTGGGCATTATTTTATCAGTTAAAAACGGAATTGTAACCTGTCCTCCATGGGTATGTCCGGATAGAATTAAATTTTCACTGTTGCTGGTGACTGAATTTGCTGTGATTGGCTCGTGAGTTACGATAATATTGTACATGCCATCATCAGCAATAGAATATCCTGAAGAATCGGTCTGCCCAAGTAAATAATCATCATAACCTGTTATTTTTAGATCTTTAATTATCATATTTTCGTTTTTTAAAAGAGTAAATCCACTGTTTTCCATCAGCTGTTCATAAATTTTTAATGCCCCGCCGCCGTAGTCGTGATTTCCCATAACTGCAAATTTTCCGTAAACAGTGTTTATTTTCTGTAATTCCGACGTAATGTAATCTGAATCCAGATTATCACTGTCTCTGATGTAGTTGTCAAAAAAATCACCGCCAAATATTACAACGTCTGGAGCTTCTGAATTTATGGTATCTACTATTTTTTCTAAATTTGATTGGTTGTAATATTTCCCGAAGTGTGTATCAGTAAAAAATACAATCTTTAAATCATTAATATCAAAGTTTGTTTTAATATCAATTCTTTTTATAACAAGAAGCCTTGGCTCAATTAGATAAGAGTAAGATAAAAACAAAACTATAATTATAATAAGCATTCTGATTATTTTTTTCATATATAGTCCTCCATACAAAGTATATCATCTGAACATAAGCTGTTCAATGCACAAAGGACTATCTTAATAAAGTCTGAAGATATTTTTAAAATATTTGATATTGATTTTAAATATAAAAAAGGCAGTGCAAATGCACTGCCTTAAAATTATTTCTATTATTTTTCTGCTGACCAAGTTTTGTAGTTCCAAGGGTGCTTCTTGATAAGTCCATCTGCAAAAGGTACAAACAGAGAGATGATTGCGAATAATGCAAGCAGATACGGATACCAGAGAAGTGGAAGAAGCTCTGTAGGACTTACAAGTCCGGCTGTCAATCCGCAGGCGATAAGGACCTGAGCACTGTAGGGGAGAATACCCTGGAATACACAAGACCAAATGTCAAGGAGTGACG
>URCD01000106.1 GCA_900546215.1 uncultured Eubacteriales bacterium
TTCAATATTGTTTTTTTCATCGAATCTTGCTCTCAGCTCTACAAGCGCTGTTACTTCTTTGCCGTTTTCCGCGGCTTCGCAAAGATATTTTGCCACAGCCGAGCTGCTTGCAAGACGATATATTGTTATTTTTATTGACAATACGTTTGGATTTGTGGCCGCCTCCTTTAAAAGAGATAAGAATGGCTGCATGGTATGATAAGGATAAAATAAAAGTACGTCCTTTTTCCGTATTTGGGCCATTATCGAACTTTTATTGTCAGAGAAAGAAGGCTGCTGAGGAGTAAAGCTATCGTAATACAGCCTTTTATCAAAATTTGCAAGACTAAAAACATATCCCGTTTTAAGAGGGCAATTTGAATAAAATATTTGATTTTCCAGAAGGTTTAGCCTGTTTGCTAAATGCTGTGATAAGGGGTTGCATTCTCCTTGTATCTCAAGTCTTACGGGAGCAAGCCTGTCACGTTTTTTCAGCAGGGCGGACATGTGGCTTCTGAAGTCATAGTTATCCTCATCAAACTTTTCCTCATCCATGCTTATGTCGGCATTTCTTGTTACTGATATTACGGAATGGCATACAGGCTTGTATCCTACAAAATAATCTTTTATATGGGAGGATATAACCTCTTCTGTTCTGATGTATTTACCTGTGCCTTCAATTCTTATAATGGGCTCCGCTGTTTCAGGAACCCCTATAATTCCAAGCAGCTCCTTCTGTCCCTTTTTAAGCAGCACTGCTGTGTATAAAGCCTTGTTTTTAAGGTGCGGAAAGGGGTGGCTTATATCTATAATTTGAGGCGAAAGTATAGGCGCGATAAACAGCTTGTAATAATTTTCCACAAACTTCTTTTCGCTTTTAGTGAGCTCATCATATGTCGTGTCGGCTATGCCATAGCCGCGCAGCTCTTCCATGATTGCACTGTAAACTATATCTCTGTATTCAATAAGTGGTTTAACGGCCTTAAATATATCCTCTAGCTGTTCGGACGGTATTTTACCGCTTTTATTATCACGCTCCTTTGGAGTCATTATTGAAAGGTCAAAAAGACTTCCAACCCTAACCATAAAGAACTCGTCTAAATTGCTGGAGAATATTGCAAGAAATTTGAATCTCTCTAAAAGGGGAACGGAAGGGTCTGTCGCTTCCTCTAATACCCTTTGGTTGAATTTGAGCCAGCTTAATTCTCTGTTTTGTGTATAGCTTAAATCATATTTTATATTATCTTTTGGCACAAATATCCCTCTCTTACACCATTTCTGCTGATTATCATTTTGCTGCTGCCAAATTTTTTTAATATTTCGTCTGTTATCATCATTCCAGGTATTATTGTATGGATACGATCAGGGCAGTTTTTCAGTATAAGCTTTTTGGCAGTATCATCCCTTTTTAAAACGACCTTCTTAATTTTTTTGAATTCGTCTGAAGTAATCTCATTATTTCCATAAGGCTTTTTATAATAAGCATTCACAAGCGACAGGACGGCTCTGTTTGTACCGCCTATTCCGCATACAATATCGCAGCTGTTATTGTCTGCAACAGATAAAGAATCTTTTATTTTAGCCTTTATATCTTTTTCTTCAAGGTCGTTTGGCCACAGCTCTTTGACATATCCATTAAATAAGTTCAGAGAGCCTATCTCGTAACTCTCTGCGCTTTGTATTATTTTGTTCCTGAAATCTACTATTTCGGTACTTCCTCCACCTATATCCAAAATACTTCCTGATTTAATATCAGTATCGGAAAGGGCTCCGTAATATCCAAGCTCTGCTTCTGTTTTTCCTGATATTATTTCAACATCTTCACCGGTCACAGTCTTAATATATTCAACAGCCTCGTCAGAGTTTTCTATATTTCTAAGAGAAGCGGTAGCAAAAATATTCACGTTATCAATGTCAAACTGCCATAAGAGGCTTTTAAAATTATTAATTACTGTACATGCCTTATCAAATCCTTCACAGGACATTTTTTTATCAGAAACGTAATTTACCAGCCCTGCCATTTCTTTTTGGGAAAATAGAAGTCTGAATTTTTTATCGTCTGCTACCTGATATACTGAAAGGCGTATTGTATTTGAACCTAAATCAACTAATGCTTTTTTCATTTTTATTCTCCTTATATTAAGACAATTATAAATATTCAGTGTTAAATCGGTTTGCGTGCAGATGTAAAAGTTGCGTTAAATAAAAAAGAACCCCCGCATATATTATTATGCGAGGGTTCTGTGAAAACTATTATTATTTGTTTGATTTAAGATACTCATCAATGGCGGAAGCTGCTTTTTTACCTGCCCCCATTGCAAGTATTACTGTAGCGGCACCCGTTACGGCATCTCCGCCGGCGTAAATACCGTCCCTGCTTGTACACATTGTTTCTTCATTTACAACAAGGCAGCCGTGACGGTTTACTTCTATACCGGGAGTGGTTGTCCTTATGAGAGGATTAGGAGATGTTCCAAGAGCCATTATAACGGTATCGACTTCAAGCTCAAATTCGCTTCCCTTTACTTCTATAGGTCTGCGCCTTCCTGAAGCATCAGGCTCTCCAAGCTCCATTTTAATACATTCCATGGATTTAACTGATCCTGCGCCGTCACTGTTGATCTTCACAGGGTTATTCAAAAGGAGAAATTCTATACCTTCCTCCTTAGCATGATGGACTTCTTCTTTTCTTGCGGGCATTTCCTCCTCAGAACGTCTGTAAACAATATAAACGTTTTCAGCCCCGAGACGCTTAGCGCATCTGGCTGCGTCCATAGCAACATTTCCGCCGCCTACGACAGCAACATTTCTACTCTTTTTAACAGGAGTATCATAATCTGTTCTGTAGGCCTTCATGAGGTTTATTCTTGTGAGATACTCATTTGCGGAATATACTCCTGAAAGGGCCTCTCCCTCAATACCCATAAAGGAAGGAAGACCGGCGCCTGTACCAATGAACACAGCCTTATATCCCATTTCAAAAAGCTCGTCAATAGTAAGTATTCTGCCTATTACCATATCGGTTTTGACCTCTACGCCGCGCTTTATAAGCCCGTCAACCTCATGCTGTACAATAGCCTTGGGAAGCCTGAACTCAGGAATTCCGTATACAAGCACGCCTCCTGCTGTATGGAATGCCTCATATACTGTAACCTCATAGCCGGCTTTAGCCAAATCGCTTGCGCATGTAAGGCTTGAAGGTCCAGAACCTACAACTGCCACCTTTATTCCGTTAGACTCAGGCTTAACTGCTTCTTCCTTAATATTAGCCATATACCAATCGGCAACAAAGCGTTCAAGACGTCCAATGGCCACAGGTTCTCCCTTTATACCTCTTACGCAGTACATTTCACATTGTGTTTCCTGTGGACAAACGCGCCCGCTTATGGCAGGCAGTGCGTTTGTTTCAGCAATTATATTATATGCTGCAAGGAAATCGCCTTCAGCAACCTTAGAAATGAATTCAGGTATATGTATATTTACAGGACAGCCTTTGACGCAGGGCATATTTTTACAGTTAAGGCAGCGTTTCGCCTCGTCAATTGCCATTTCCTTTGTATATCCAAGAGTTACTTCTTCAAAGTTTTTATTTCTTACGTCCGGGGCCTGTTCAGGCATCGGAGTTTTAGACATAGCCATATTTGCCACTTGTTTGTCCTCCTTACTTTATAAGCTCATTGGCGAGTGCGTCAATTCTGCACATGTGTGTTTCTTTATTTTCAGTTTCCTGCGCTTTATACGCAGCGTTTCTATTCATAAGCTCATCATAATCCACGAGATGTCCGTCAAAGTCAGGACCGTCAACACATGCGAATTTGATTTCTCCGCCTACAGTTACACGGCAGCCGCCGCACATTCCTGTACCGTCTACCATTATAGGATTTAAGCTCACAATTGTTTTAATGCCAAAGGGCTTTGTTGTTAAAGATACAAACTTCATCATAGGAATAGGGCCGATTGCTATGACAGCGTCATATTTGTTTCCTGCCTCGATAAGCTCTTTAAGCTTATCTGTAACAAAGCCCTTTTCACCATATGAGCCGTCATCGGTCATCAAATAATAATTTGTGCTGTTTGAGCGCATTTCTTCCTCAAGTATAACAAGATCCTTTGTACGGAAGCCGGCGATAACGTCAACCTCGCGTCCCTCTGTAAAAAGTGTTTTTGCCTGAGGAAAGGCGATTGCACAGCCTACGCCTCCTCCCACAACCGCAACCTTATTAAGGCCTTCAAGCTCTGTAGGTGCGCCAAGAGGACCGACAAAGTCCAAAATATATTCGCCTTCCTCTTTTTTGGATAAAAGCTCAGTAGAAAGACCGACCTTCTGAAAAATAATTGTAACAGCGCCTCTTTCTTTGTCTGTATCGGCAATTGTCAGAGGTATTCTTTCTCCCTCCTCATCAATACGGAATATTATAAACTGTCCCGCTTTTGCCTTGTTTGCAATGAGAGGGGCCTCAATATCCATCAATGTAACAGACGGATTAAGTTCCTTTTTTCTTAAAATCTTAAACATAGCAAAACCATCCTATCAATTTTTATTATTTTAAGCCAATTAAAATAATTATACTATAACAGATTTAATATAGCAATAATTGTGCCAAGCCATTTTTATATTTATTTCAGTATATTTTGGTAGGGATTTCAAGACGCTATGCGTTGTGAAAATAAGAAAAAGTGTTGGTTTCAGTACTTAAATTATGTTGTTGAATAAATATGACTTACTATGTTATCATTAAGTGTGAGGTGGTATAAATGGCATACGAATTTGACTCTCTTATAAATATTACAAGTATACTCCGTGGAGAAAACGGATGCCCCTGGGACAGGAAGCAAAGCCCCGAAAGCATGAAAAAATATATAATTGAGGAAGCCTATGAAACTGTTCAGGCTATAGATGACATAAATAAAGACGAGCTATGCGAGGAATTAGGCGATCTGCTGTTCCAAGTTATTTTTCAGGCACAGATGGCTAAAGAGCAGGGGATGTTTGATATAAATGATGTTATAAACGGTATATGCAACAAGATGATATATAGACATCCTCATATTTTTGGCGGTGACAATGCGGAAGATTACTTAAACCAAAACAATAACGACAGTTTTCTTGGCAAGTGGGAGGATAACAAGAAAAAGGAGAAGGGCTATAAAACCCAAACAGACGTTTTAAGAGCTATACCGCCGGCCCTGCCCGCGCTTATAAGAGCCGAAAAGGTATTGTTTAAAGCAGAGAATGCCGGCTTAAATCTTGAGGATATTGATGAGGCTTATGTGAGCTTTGATAAGCTTTCCGAGGAAATAAAAGTATTAGGCAATTCCGAAGAAAATGTATCGGAGGAAGAAATAGGCGATATAATACTTAAAATGGCCAATGTTTCAAGGAAAATGCAAATAAATGCAGAGTTTTCCTTGACAAAAGCCACAGAAAAGTTTATAAATAAATTTGAATATATTGAATCATCGGCTGAAGAGAATAGTTTACAACTGAAGGAAATGTCGGCATGGCTTAAAAGAAGTCTATGGAACCCGGATGGAGAATCAGCTGCAGATGAAGAATAAATTATAATTTACAAGAGTATGTTGAGGAGGACTAAAAATGAATAAGACAGAATTAGTAGCCGCTATTGCAGAAAAGGCTGAATTAAGCAAAAAGGATGCAGAAAAGGCTTTAAAGGCTTTTGAAGATGTTGTAACAGAAGAACTTACAAAGAATGGCAAAGTACAGCTTGTTGGCTTCGGTACATTTGATGTAGCTGAGAGAGCTGCACGTGAAGGACGCAATCCTCAGACAGGCGCTCCCATGCCTATCGCAGCATCAAAGGCTCCTAGATTTAAGGCTGGCAAGGCTTTAAAGGATGCTATCAACGCTTAAGCTGAATTTATTACAATATTTAAAGCCGTCCGCATGTGCTGGATGGCTTTTTTATTACAGAGGTGAATAAAATGAGACTTGATAAATATCTTAAGGTATCCAGGATAATAAAGCGCCGCACCATAGCAAATGAGGCGTGTGACGCTGGAAGGGTAACTGTAAATGGCAAGATTGCCAAGGCCGGAACCGAAGTAAAAATCGGTGATATAATCGAAATAAGATTTGGCAGCAATACCACCAAGGTTGAAGTGCTGGATATAAGTGAAACTCAAAAAAAGGAAGCGGCGGCTTCTATGTACAAAAGTATTGAATAAGCTGAGCTAAATGGTAATATACCCTGCGGATTTTCTATATATTTATTATATGGGGCCGCGGGGTTTTTCTTTTATTAAGCCCCGTTTGAGCAAATACAAAAAATGGAGGATATATGATGAATGGAGAAAATGGGTACAGCCGTCATAAAATTATACTTGAAGAAAGAGAGAAGCTTTCTATAACAGGAGTAACAGATGTCATTGCCTTTGACGAAGAAAGCATAACTGCCGATACGGATATGGGAGTTATAACTATAAGGGGAGAAGGACTCCATATAAGCAAGCTCAACCTTGACGAAGGGGTGCTTCAGACAGACGGAAATGTGGACAGTATAGAATATGGAGATGGCAGCTCCTCATCAAGGGGAGGATTTCTGCTTGGCAAAATATTTAAGTAAGGGGATGGGACTGTGATACTATCCATTAACGAGCAGGCCAGGCTTTTTACATATGTATTTATTGCAGGGCTGGCTTCCGGCGCCCTTTACGATTTAATAGAGATAATGCGCCTGAATGTAAAGCATAAAAGTTTTTTCATTTATGTTGAAGATATAATATACTGGCTTGTTGTAATAATGCTGCTGTTTTTGTTTATGCTGGATAAAAATCATGCAGAAATACGGCTGTTTGACATAGCTGGCTTTTTTGGTGGAATGCTTATTTATAATTTTTTGCTGAGTCCGTTTGTTATTAAGGCATTAATGTTTGTAATAAAGATTATAAAACTTATTATAAAGCTTCTAGTCGAAATTATAATGACCCCTATTCGTTTAATCTGGCTTGTTATAGGAAAGCCTGTCAGAAAAGCTGAGGATTTCTTAAAAGGATATTTGAAAAAGGTATTGCATTTAAGTGCTGTTTATGCAAAAATAAATAAAAGAAGGATTGATAATCAGCTGCGTTTTATAAGACGCAAAAAAGAGTAAAACGGGGGCTGTACAATGGCAAAAAAGAAAGCCAAGCTAAAGAAAAAAAGATCATCCACGTCAAAGTTTGTGGGTGCTATTCTTGCGGCGTTCAGTATTTTTGTAGTTGTAAATATTGCAATACAGCTGAATACATATGTTGCGCTTAAGGCACAGAAAGAGGACCTGGAAAGCCAGATAGAGGAAGAAAACCGGAAAAAGGAAGAGTATAACAACCAAATGGAATACTATAGTACGGATGAATATATTGAAAAGATTGCCAGAGAACAGCTGGGGCTTGTTATGCCGGACGAAATAGTGTTTAAAGTAGACAGCAAATAATTTTTTAAAATATGGGAAAATTTTTGTTGACATATGTTAAATTTATGTGTATAATAACACTCGTGTCAGTGATTTGGCGGAGTAGCTCAGTTGGCTAGAGCACACGGTTCATACCCGTGGTGTCGAGGGTTCGAATC
>URCD01000107.1 GCA_900546215.1 uncultured Eubacteriales bacterium
ATATGCAGGAGATCGTCACGATCAAGGCGAACATTGACACTTTGATGGGCTACACCGAGCCGGGAAGAAAGCAGGAAAAGGAGCGTTAAGGTTATGAAAATAAGGAGCAAAGCGACGCTGACACTTCGGGCCATGTTGGCCCGAAGATATGGGTTTGGGGCGAGCCCCAACAAGCAGCCTTTGTGCCACTTGTGGCCACAGAGGCATTGCTTGCCATTTAGCTATTTAGCAATATACTGCAAAAAAGATTATTGAGTTTATACAACATCTATTGTTTTACGCAATACCTCCTTAAAATATCTATATTAAGAAAATTCGCCACAAATTTTCGGTGATTTATCAATCGCTTTTCGAGTTTTTATATGTTTATGCAAAAAGAATGATATTTTTTTTATATCAACAAGTTCTCTTTCTTTTTATCGTTTTAACTCAAACATCAAAACACAAAACTTGAATACCCGGTTTTTATATCAGAAAAATATACGATATATGTTGATAATTAACAATTTATTAAGTTTTATTTACCATTTTTAGATTATATTGCATATATAGGGATTCTGTGGTATACTACAGTTAGTTATAAAAAGCTCATAACCGATTAGTAAAGTGAGGGATACCATTGGGGCTATAGAGGAGGAGAATTTGAGAGAATAGTGCCTTACATAATGGTGGGCGCTAAAAAATCTGAGTTTGTTACTATGGTAAAGTCTCAAGGAGGTCATTTATGAAGAAAGGTTTGAAAAAGGCATTGGGTCTGTTGGTAGCGCTGAGTCTCATGGTAGTTGGTAGCGCATTTAGTGCTCTTGCTGCTGATTCTCCAGAACAGAGACAAACATTCAGTGTCGATCTGAATAATTTTGACGAAAGCCAGCCCTATTCGGAAACATTACATTTCGAGAAGGACGGTCAGCCGGTAACAGTGACACTTAGCTATACGCCTCCTTTAACTCGTGATCCTGCTACTGAAGGAACGTGGAAATCGGATGCATTTTGGGGTGTCGCAGGTATGGATTACAGATTTGACTTATCAAAGAGTGGTAGCCAGTGGAAAATTTCTAATGCACGTGATTTAAATACCTACTGTGTTGGCGGAACGGTTGAAGATGAAAGTTTAGCCATTGGCCGTGCAACATCTACCTCAAGCAAAGCGGCCGAAGTGACTGGCTCTATGAGAGCAAATGTAGTCGGCGGAGTAGGAACACTTTCTTTCGCTTTAAGAACGGAAGTTTTTAATGGAGAAGTTTCTACCGTATTAAATTAAGAATAATATAAGTAGAGTCCTATTCAAAAAGGTGTTGATGTAAATATGTCGGCAATGTCTATATTTTTTCTAGTTGTATGCTCCGTCCTTGGACTTGGTGTTTTATACTGTATAGCTCGAATTATAGGATGGCTATTCAATCAGATAAAAAATAATGCTGATTAAGTGAAAGCAATTATACAATTTAAAAGGGTTGTTGCAAAGAGAAAAGTAATGTTCTGTATATGGTAGATTTAATAATTGACATATACTATATATAGTAAATTGAGTCTGTTTTGTAACAACCTTTTTAAAAGAAAATTTTTAGTAACAATTAGATAGAGTAGAGGTACGTTAACCATTAACATATCCTCTACTCTATTTTTTTATTTTTGCCTCCTATCTACGACAAATTTTGCAAAAAATACATTATATGATAATAAAAGAACTACGAGATTTTTACGCGGAGGTTGCTAATAACATGAGTTAGATTATTGAGGAAAAATAGATGAAGCAACGCCCCTTTTGCTTTACCTCCTCCTAGATGGGAGGAGTTTTATTCCAATTTAAACTTTTTTAAGGCTCAAACAAGCTGTTATTTGTTTGAGCTTTTTTTATGTTCGACACCTTATTTCAGGATTTGCTATCGAAACAGAGCCAGTCTTGAGATAAGCTGTCGAGGCTTTTTTAGAACGAGTAGCCATCTTTACTATCTTATAGATTTTTCACTGTTATTTTTTGAAAATTTCAGAAATTTCAGCCTACATATACGCTCCCCGCCGCTTCTGTTTTGTTGTCCATCCATCACAAAACAAAGCGGAGGTTCAATATGGCTATTATAAATTTACGGGACTATTACCCTTTTTATACGTCAGACTACTTTATGGAAGTACCAGAAGATGTTGTTGAAATGTTCAAGGAGTTTGACCGGAAGGAAGCCGCTTACCGTCTGCGTACATACCGGCACAAAGCCTATTACTCCCTGGATCGGAATGATGGAATTGAGCATGAGGCGCTTTTCGTTGCGTTCTCTCCCTATGAACTGTATGAGCGTAAAGTGACGATACAAGAACTCTATACCGCCATCTCACGACTGCCCGACAAACAGGCAAAGCGCATTTACGCTCATTTCATTCTCGGCTTGACGAAACAAGACATTGCCCGGGCCGAGGGTGTGGATGAAAAGGTCGTGCGGCTCGCCATTGAGCGCGGCCTTCGGAACTTGGAAAAAATTTTAAAAAAATTTTTATAAGGTGTACCGATTTCGCCTCAAAAATGAAATGGCTTATGAGAGGCAGTCAAAGCCTCGGGCCACATTGGCCCGAAGCGGGACACGCCTCACGCAGATTGAAAACTGAATAAAAGATAGACGGATACGAAGGGTGCTTGTGTCCAGTGACAGGCCCGCCATGACCTCTATTTTTACACTAGAGAGAGCGACCAGGCCCATGCCGTAGGCAGACTGTGGCAGGTCTGCCGGACAAAACACAAAACCCGGATACTTGCGATTAGTCACAATCCGAGCGTGCAGCGGTGTTGCGAACCGTGAGCCGTCGCAGGTAATGAGATCGCCTTGCCATCAGAATGGGGAGAGCTGAAATGCTATGGGACAAAAAGCCAACTGTCCGTCCGGTCTATCTGAAAAAACTTTCTAACCTGTGGGGCCCTTCCTCTATTACTGTCTGATGATAGGGCAACCGTTCTGGCTGGGCCCCATATTTTTCTATGAACAGGAGAATTTTATGAAGGAAAATATATCTAGTCCAGAATTAACGCTGAATATATGGAGTAATGACGCCTGCCGGGGCTATGTGATTATGGCCATGCAGGACTGTGGATTCACCCATAAAGATATTAGCCGTGTAGTAAATCAGCTTTATGGAGTGTTTGACTTATACACACTCAACGAGGCTGAACAGAAATATTATAACGGCGATTATTAGCTTCGGGCCAACGTGGCCCGAGGCTGGGGAAAGCTCAAAGGGCAGTTCCTTCCAGGGAGCCGCTTTTTTAGGTTTCCCCAGCAGACAAGAGGGAAGCTGGCCGCTGTTCATCCGTACTGAAAAGTGGAGGTTTTCGATGGTTCAATCTGTTACATACCAAAGCGAAAAACAATCCGTATATTTTCAAGGGAAACTTATCGTATTGGAAAATCTAATTCCGGTACTATCCCCGGATGAAAAGAACAAGCGAAAAAGAGAAATCGAAAATCACTTATATGATGTGTTCAGTAAATACACGGACAGATTTTACTAATCAACCGCAACATTGTTGTCCGGGGCTGCCTATGGTATAATATAATTGTAAGGTTGGTAGCTCCATTCCATACGGAAGGAGCCCAATATGGACATTATCAGAGAAGATTGTATATACGCGAGACAGTCGGTAGACCGTAAGGACAGTATCAGCATTGAAAGCCAGATTGATTTTTGTAAGTATGAGCTGAAAGGCGGAAGCTGTAAAGTATTCAAGGATAAAGGCTATTCCGGGAAGAATACGGACAGGCCGGAGTTTCAAAAGCTGTTAGGAGAAATCCGAAAGGGCCGGGTGCGGCGGGTAATCGTTTATAAGCTGGACAGAATCAGCCGTTCCATTCTGGACTTTGCAAACATGATGGAGCTGTTCCAGGAATATGACGTGGAGTTTGTTTCGTCCACAGAAAAGTTCGACACCTCAACCCCAATGGGGCGGGCCATGCTGAATATTTGTATCGTATTCGCACAGCTTGAACGTGAGACAATCCAGAAACGCGTCACGGACGCTTACTACTCCCGGTGCCTGAAAGGTTTTCACATGAGCGGACAGGCCCCCTATGGTTATCAGTTGGAGCCGACAGTGGTTGAAGGTATCCGCACAAAAAAGATGGTGGCAGACCCCGAAACTTCCCAATATGTAAAGCTCATGTTTGAAATGTATTCCGAGCCGGAAACGTCTTTTGGTGACATTACACGGTACTTTGAGGAACAGAACATCAAAGTTTACGGTAAATCGCTATTCCGTACCTTTATTTCACAGCTTTTAAGAAATCCTGTTTACGCACAAGCAGATTTAGAACTCTACGAATTTTTTAAAAGCCAGGGGGCGGCTATTGTCAATGACGCTTCCGATTTTGCCGGAACCAATGGCTGTTATCTCTATCAGGGCCGGGACGTGAAGGAGGATAAAGACAGGAGCCTGAAAGACCAGATACTTGTAATCGCTCCACATGAAGCGCTCATACCGTCTGATGTATGGCTGAAATGCAGGAAGAAGCTAATGACAAATAAGAGTTTTCAACAAGGACGTAAGCCGAAAAATACATGGCTTGCCGGAAAAGTTAAATGCGGGTGTTGCGGATATGCCTTAAAGGCAACACACGTTCCGAACAGCGAAGGCTATTTTCGCTGTAGTAAACGGACTGAAAATAAAGGCTGCCCGGGCTGTGGTAAAATCCGTAAATCTGAATTTGAGGAATTTATTTTCAGTGCTATGCGGGCGAGATTTAAAAATTTTCAAGTCCGCCATAGCCGGGAGGAAAAAGTCAATCCCAAACTGACCGCCCATCAAATTGAACTGGCGCAAGTTGAAGCCGAGATTGAAAAACTACTTGATACGCTAACCGGAGCCAACGCAACACTTCTTGCCTATGCTAACAAAAAAATTGAAGAACTGGACACTCGCCGCCAGACCATTTCAAAGGAGATTGCGGAAATGTCCATTGAAACAATGTCACCCCAAAAGGAGCAGGAACTCTCTTATTACCTCGACCATTGGGACAGCATTGAATTTGACGACAAAAGGAAAGCCGTTGACGGCCTGATTATTTCAATCAGCGCAACTAGCGACCACGTTCAAGTAGAGTGGAAAATCTAAGCTCTAACTTCTGGATTATCCCACTCTACTTACTTTCAAATCTATCTTTTCTTTTTAATCTTGTTTGTACCCCTTGTACACCGTTGCTTCTATTACTTCATACCCCTGCTGCCATAAACGGTACATCTCTATCAGCGTCTCAGGCGGATGTTGAAGATCACAATCCATCACTGCTACCACATCTCCAGATGCCTGCTCCAGCCCAGCATATATGGCTGCCTCCTTGCCAAAATTCCGTGAAAAACATACACCTGTAACATGTACGTTAACATAGCAACAATCTTTGATTTTAGTCCATGTTAAATCTTTTGAACCATCATTTACAAGAACCAACTCATAATTTATCTTTTCCTTCACCAGTATATTGGTCAGTACTGATACAGTCTCTTCGATCACTTTTTCCTCATTATATGCAGGTAAAACTATAGATAGCAAGCCTTCCATTTTTACTCCTCATTTGCAAATTTAATTACCAAAACACCTTTATAAACCTCAATAGAACCACTATCCGGATAGCAGGGCATTTCCATTATATGTTTATCTGTCTTTAATTTGTTTATTATTTCATCATCAACAATGGGGATTTGATACCCTACATAATTCTTAATAAAAGAATTTCTGGAATACGCATTAATTAACGTTGTTGCATTACCACCATAACTGAATGTATCAAAATGAGTCCAAGGATTATCAAATAAAGGATCTACAATCGAATCACCAATAAAGGCCCATTTTAGAGAAGAATGATAACCATCGGCCACTCTCGCCTGAGTTATTAATGAATTTAAGTAATTGTTCGTTTGTTGAGTTGTATAGTACATTGAAACATAATTTCCATTTGACAGCCATATATAATTGAATATTACGATAGAATAAGTTATCAGAATTATCTTCCTAATCCCCCTCAGCCAGCTTGTGTATTTGGTGGATACGCATATAAAACTTAGTTTTTCCATTAAATCAAGAAGCATCAGCGGAATCATATAAATAAAAACAGCTGCATAAATCATCAACGTATAAATATTACTATGGGGACACATAAAAATAATACTGTTAACAGCTATTGGAAAAATAAGACACAATAAAATAGCTGAGATTTTAATTCTCCAATCCTTAACCCTAACTAATACTATATAGCTTATTATAAATATACTAATAGCCCCCAAAACTGATAATGATAATCGAATAATTGGCGTAGCCGAGAGCCCTTTATAATCAGCTAAGGGGATTTTTATAAAGGCGATATACATTCGTTTTATTATCTGCGGAAGCTCCATGAAATTTATAGTTCCCATCTCATTTACTCCTTGGTAATCTGATAAGGACATATTATAAAATTTGAGACAAATATTTAAAAATAGAAAGTATAAAAGTAAACTCAAAAATAAGGTCAGCAGATACAGCAAGCCTATACGAAAAATATCTTTCAGCTGACTGTCATTAGATAATATTTTCTGCAATAATACTGTCACAAAGAGTGTAATCATCATCGGAAAATAAGCCTGATAAATTCCCAGTGAAAAAGCCCCTAAAACTGCTGCTAAAAGAAAACCGTATTTATAGTTTACAGTAAACCATACGGATGCGATCACAAATAAAACTGCAAGTGCATAATAGGGTGCTGTGTACATAAAAAACAATGTACTTGTTACAGTCGGAAAGCATAGAAAAATTCCGCCCCAAACAATACACATTGAAATGGATTCGAGATCTAATATCTCAACAATCAGGCATGCCGAAATACATAATAAAAAAATAGTTAACAGGCCATTGAAAAAAGGCAGATTATAATTACCCCAAATTTTCTTTATGAAATTCCCCAAAACTGTTAATAACCATCTGCCGGAAGTCAGACCGGTTCCGTACCCACCCGGCACAATAGCAATATTATCATAATTTTGCAGAACATTAGTCAATGTAAAAAGATGGGCCAATCCTCCTAGGATAAAACTTGATAAAAAGGTCACTTTTATACGATGTGATATTGTCATATTATTTATGTACTCCCTTCACATAATTTCCGGTTGGTAGCCTGAATAAATATTATTAATTTCTGATTGTTTTTTTAATTCTTTTATATAAACTCTTTCTTTCATTTTTCCAACTCATAAATAATACAAAATATAAACTATTGCCTAAGAGCATTGTAGATGCACTATTAAATAATATTTGGAGAATTGGGTTGTTTAATTTAAAAAATACACAGGTTTTTTTTACTATTATCATGCTGATTACTGTAGCAAAAAATCCCCATAATAACTTGTATGATGTTTATAGAAGCAAAAACAACATATTCCTTTCATTTTTCTTGAAC
>URCD01000108.1 GCA_900546215.1 uncultured Eubacteriales bacterium
CCGTTAAATTTACACGGAGACCGTGAGAGTACAAATGCCTACTTTCTGCCATATCTTGAATCGCTGGAAGAATGCCTGAAAGAAGATTATGCAGATAAATTTTCGATAATATTAGAGCGGCTGCAAACTGTCGAAACTAATTTTACAGCACAATGGCTGATTAATCTCGGGGTACAGGAGGCATCTGCACTTATTATCCCTAACGACAAACTAATTGTTATTAGATAGTTAATTATTATAAATTAAAGCAAACTCAAAAAATGAGGTATAATTAATTACCTCATTTTTTGTATGTAAATTTGCTGTAAAATGTAGACTTCTTCATATAATATGGTTGCTCTTTTCATTTTGCATTGTTATACTAAAAGTTAATATGTCTGAGCATTACTGAAACATACGGATATGATAATTGAGAGGATTGATTATAAGTGAACAAAAGATTTTCAGATAAAGATGATGAAGATATAAAAAGAATTACATTTGCAGGTACAATTATTTTGGTCATTTTTTTAATTCTCTTTTTTGTTGTTACGGCTGTTAGTACAAGTAAATTAGCCTCACAGATTAAATTAACTACAGAGCATCCGTTTGCCGTTAACGGGGATATAAGTGATATAAAAACCAATCTGGCACTTATGCGCCTCCGGACAGAAAGACTGCAATCCTATAATCAGCCGGAGGATGTGGAAAAAGTCAGATTAGCCTTAGATGATTTGTATGAAGATATGGAAAAACTTCTTAACGAGGTTGACGACCTGTATTTGGGACCTGACGAAGATATAAAGGCTATGGAAGACACCTATTCCGAAATTCAGAAAGCGCAGAATGACCTTCTTGAGTTTGCAATAAAGCCAAGCTCAACCTTGAACGTGATTGCACAGTATGAGGAAGATAATTTATATCATCTCTATGAGAGGTTTGAACAAAATGCTGAAAAAATTTTGACCTATGTCCGTGGAACACAGCAAGCCATATTTGTATCGGCTGAAAAAATGAGCAGAACAAGCTTTAGGTGGTCTGTCATTATAATAACTGCAATGGTTTTGGGGCTGCTGTTTTTCCAATCTGCAATTCGAAAAATGAGCAGCAGACTTTATAACAAAAATAAACAATTTGAATTGCTCTCTGATACAGTAGATGAGACATTTTTAATTTTTGGCAAAGGAAATAAATGTGATTTTGTATCGGGAAATTCTGAGAAGGTTCTTGGAATAAATTCAGATACTATTATGCAAAATAAAGAGATTATTTTCCAATATATGAATGACGATACGGCTGGCCAGCTTCGCAAAGAAATAAGTGATGGAGAAAAAACAGCATGGGAAGATACTTTAGAATATAATCATCCAAAAAGTTTTGAACCACGCTGGATGCAGACAAGATGCTACAGGATTAAAGAAGCAAACGATACAAGGATTATTATTACACTTACTGACCGTACTGATGAACGAAAAGCTCAGCAGGCACTGCAGGCCGCTTTAGTCAGTGCTCAGAACGCAAATGATGCGAAGCGTAATTTTTTATCACGTATGAGTCATGAAATCCGTACGCCAATGAATGCAATTATTGGTATGACAACTATTGCTGCCGCCTATATAAACGATAAAAACAGGGTAGAGGACTGCTTGAGAAAAATTAGTTATTCCTCTAAACATTTACTCACATTAATTAATGATGTGCTTGATATGTCACGAATTGAAAGCAATCGAATTAAGCTCAATGAAGAGCCATTTGAAATTTTTCAGTTTTTGAATACATTTGTTTCTGTTATTTACTCACAGGCGCAAAGCAAAGGAATTGAATTTTCAGAAAAAACAACTGGTTTTACTGAACACACTACATATATAGGAGATTCCTTCAGACTGAATCAAATACTTTTGAACTTGGCATCAAATGCAATTAAATTTACTCCTGAAGGGGGAAAAGTCAGGCTGGAGGTTTCATGTATTCCGTCTAGAGATAAAAAGAAGTGGCTTAGATTTATTGTATCGGATACTGGTATAGGAATGGATGAAGACGCTTTAAACCGCCTTTACACTCCTTTTGAACAGGCAGACGAATCAATTGCTCGCAGATATGGCGGCACAGGCCTTGGTATGTCTATCGTCCAAAATCTTATTATGATTATGGGTGGGCATATTGACGTCAAGAGTAAGATCGGTGAAGGAACTACTTTTACTGTTGAGCTACCATTTGAATTGAGTGATACGGATTTGCAGGCTATTCAGCCTGAAGACATGAAATCACTTGAGGTTCTTGTTGTTGATGACGATAAGGATATTTGTGAACATACAGCTATACTGCTAAATAAGATGAAAATTCATGCAGAATGGGTGCTTAGCGGAAAAGAGGCAGTAGAACGGGTAATTTCAGCACATAATGATGGCTGTGAATTTGATGTATGTTTTATTGACTGGAAAATGCCAGATATGGACGGTATAGAAACAACTAGACGTATCAGAGAAAAAGTTGGCAGAGAAACTCCTATTATTATCATCTCGGCCTATGACTGGTCAGAGATTGAAGAAGAGGCGCGTGAAGCGGGGGCAGACGCATTTATATCAAAACCTCTGTTTGAGTCATCAATTTATAACGTGCTTGTGAATGTTACAAACGGAGTTTTCGGTAAGCCTGAGGCAGTATCAGTAGACAATCATAATTTATTAAATGGTAAGCGCATTCTTTTGGCAGAGGACAACGAACTGAATAGGGAAATTGCAGTAACAATGCTTGAAATGCATGGAGCAGAGGTTGAAACTGCTGAAAATGGCCAAGAAGCCTTAAATCTCTTTATTAATTCGGATAAAGACCATTTTGATATAATATTAATGGATGTTCAAATGCCTATAATGGATGGATATGAAGCTACCAAACACATCCGAGAAAGCCGCCATAAAAATGCAAAAGGTATTCCAATAGTTGCATTGACGGCAAATGCTTTTACAGAGGATGTTTCAAATGCTATTTCGTCAGGTATGAACGCTCATGTCAGCAAACCCATTGATATAAATAACCTGTGCTTACTGATTGCACGGTTTACACAGGGGGATGACGAAAAAAACAATAAAGTCATTTGATACGGATTTTAAAAATAGGTTTAACTTTTTCTTGAACTCATGTACAAAAAATGATAAAATATTTTGTAATTTAAAATTTCTAGGGGGTAACTTTAATGTCCGGACATTCAAAGTTTGCTAATATTAAGCATAAAAAAGAGAAAAATGATGCGGCTAAGGGTAAGGTGTTTACAATGATAGGCCGTGAAATCGCTGTAGCTGTAAAGGCAGGCGGTCCTGATCCTAATAACAATGGTAAGCTTCGTGAGGTTATTGCAAAAGCTAAGGCAAACAACATGCCAAATGATACAATCGATAGAAGCATTAAAAAGGCTGCAGGAGCTGGTGATGGCGTTACCTATGAGTCAATAACCTATGAAGGATACGGACCGAACGGTGTTGCGGTTATTGTAGAAGTTCTTACAGACAACAGAAACAGGGCAGCAGCAAATGTACGTAATGCCTTTACAAAGGGCGGCGGCAATATGGGTACATCAGGCTGCGTATCATTTATGTTTGACGAAAAGGGGCTTATCGTAATTGATAAGGAAGAAGTTGATATGGATGAGGACGAGCTTATGATGCTTGCTGTTGAGGCAGGCGCAGAGGATTTTGGCGTTGAAGAGGACAGCTATGAGATAACAACGGCTCCTGACGATTTCGAGGCTGTTAGAGAAGCTATTGAAAATGCCGGAATACCTATGGCAAGTGCTGAAGTAACAATGATTCCACAGACATATACTGTTTTAAACAATGAAGAAGATATAAAGAAAATGAACAAGCTGCTTGACATGCTTGATGACGATGATGATGTAAAAAATGTCTATAATAACTGGGACGAATAAGTAATAATCATCCGACTTTTTAATTATGAATAAACAGTTTCACTGTGAAAAAGACTATTAAAATTTACTTAGAAACAGATAATAAAAGCCTCCTGAATTGATATTCAGGGGGCTTTACTTTTGCGATTAGGGTTCTGTACTGTCAATGCCGTATCGAAGAAATACTAGGAATTTTTCTAGAGGAACGGCGGGGCTGTACAGGTATCCCTGGAAAATATGGCAGCCAATGCTTTCTAACAGCTTCTGAAGCTCATCGTTTTCTACATACTCAGCTACAACGGAAAAATGAAGGTCATCACCTAATTTGATGATAGACCGAACAATGTCCTGACAGCGTTGATTGTCATGGAGTTTGCGTACTAAGGAACCGTCCAGCTTAACAAACTGGAAGTCGTTGTGCTGCAAATATTTCAGGCTGGTATGTCCCATACTAAAGTCATCAATTGCAGTGCTGATGCCGGCTTTTCTCAGGCGGCCCAGATTTTCCTCAATCAGGCTGTATTGTTCGATAGCATCCTCTTCTGTAATCTCTAGACAGAAATTCCCCTGTATGTTTTTTTGCTCTACCATTCCGATAACAGAGCTAACGAAGGATGCATTATTTAACTGACGCGCTGTGATATTGGCTGAAACAACAAAATTACTCTCCGCATTTTTTAGAAACTGAACTGCAGCATCACTGGCAAGCGTTAGAATGACAGTAGTCATTTCGTCAAATATTCCATCCTCTTGGGCCAAAGCAACAGTAATAGGAGGCGGAACATTATATCCGTGATACTGCCAGCGGAGAAGGGCCTCTGCGCCTATAATTTTTCCCTGACTATTTACCTGTGGCTGAAAGTAAATAGGAATTTTACCTTGGCTGACATCATCCCTAAGCTGAGATGTGACAGCTTTAGCTATTACCCCAATGTGGTCAGAGCGTCCAAGGTATCCGTTCGACGAGCCTTTCCAAAAAAGTTTGGCAAGGTCGTCAAGCAGCATTTTCTCATGAGCCTCCTGCATACGCTCTGAAAGACGAATAAAAGGCATATATAGAAAAACTCCTGCGGTCAAAGATATGAGCTGCACTAAAACGCCGTGAAGGGATTTTGTCGCTGCGTATCCGCTGAAAAGAACAGGCGTAGTCCATGTGACAGTTGTTGTTACAACAGGCAGAAATCCGATTTTTGTTGCAACATAAGAAATGATAAGACAAACGGCTGGTGTCAGAAGAAACGGAATCAGCATCATTGGGTTTAAAATAACTGGAAGACCGAATACAATCAGCTCATTCATATTAAAAATGGCAAAAGGAGCCGCAGACCAAGCAAGTTTCCGATTGTTCGCATTTTTTGAAAACAATATGAGCGCCAACAACAGACAGAAGGTTGTACCGCAGCCACCAATCAGAGCAAAGTTATCCAAAAAGCTTTTGCTAACAATAACTGATGGGTCTGTATTTGCCGGTACAAAATACGACTGGGCCACTTGTTCCATTACGTTACCGCCATGCATACCAAAAAACCACAGTCCGTCCAGCAGTGTAACAAATAAAAGTCCGCTTACCAGTTCTTCTGGAAGATTTTGAAACAGTCTAATAACAATATCACTGAGCAGAAGATTCATGTTTTGTTTACCGGTAAAAGCTTGGATTGCCAAACTCATAAGGGAAAAAACAAGAACACACAAAAAAAGCGGTACGATCATGGATACCGCCACGCGGAACTGACGATCCACACCGGCTGCATATGAGCGGAATATTAGAGGCAGATGCCGGACAAAAAAATAAAACAGCATTGTGGCAAAAACAGAACAAAAAATTGCAGTAAAAACACCAACTGCGCCAAAATTTATGAATTGGAACATGCCGCTGGGCTCGCCAAAAGAGGCAAGAAACGAACCTAGCGAGGCCATCATCGCCATAAGAGAAAATGTTTCATCACTGCTTTCAAAGGTAGCAGCATATGAATAGCTGATGCCGCAGCAAAGGTAAACAGCCATCATACCAAAGGTTGCATCATAGATGAGATTTAATAACTTCAGCAAAACTCCAGACGCAATATGATCAATATTTGGCAGACTTTTAAACATAAGTGCAACAGAGCCTGTCACAAGAACCGGTATCAGCATTAAAAGCCCTTTTTTAATGGATGCGAATAGACGGTTTTGTTCCATCCGATAAGTAAAATTAAGCAATTTGTCGTACAAAACACAAGCCCCCTTTTTGATACAGTACAATTATACATGGAATTAAGCGTTTTTCATAGTCGGATTTTTTTATTCACATAATTTTTTAATTTTTTTTTAGCTGTATAACAAAGTGATGAAGCAGTTTTTATACCTGCGCTGAAAAGTTTAAGCTTAACCAGCTCACATATTTTTGTATAATGATTGACAAAGTCTGGGAGGACAATTACACTCTATATACAAAGTAGCGATCTTGAGATATTAATAGTCAGTCAGGTGAAGAAAACATGATATTTAACAGTATAAACTCAGAATTAGTTATAAGATATATAGAAGAAACCTATGGAACTGAACCGGAATTTCTATGGGCAAAATATCCTGACGACGCTGTTTTCCGTCACAGTAATAATAAAAAATGGTTTGCTGCAATGCTTAAAGTTGAGGGAAACAAATTGGGACTCTCGAGCAGTGAAAAAATTGAGATACTTGACGTAAAGTGCGAACCAATGCTGATTGACGGCTTAACCGGCAGCAGTGGTTATCTGCCGGGTTACCATATGAATAAAAAGTATTGGCTTACTGTACTGCTGGATGGGACAGTTCCTATAAGCGATATTTATGGATTGATTGACATGAGCTATAAGCTGACTAGCAAAAAAATGAAATAATATTTTATATGTAAAAAATTACTCCGGCTATACCACTTAGCAGCATGATTATAATAGGGCTTATTTTCCATTTTCTAATGACAAATAACGCAGTAAGGAATACAATTAAAGCAGTCCAATCCAGTGCGGCGTATGCGGAATTGAGTTCTACTGAGCTTGTTCCATAAAGGGCGATTAATATAATTGCGGCGGCTGCTGAAATAATCAGCCCCAATGAAGCTGATTTAAGTCCATTAAGTATTTCAAATATATAAGCAGAGCTCCGGTGTTTTAAGAAAAAATGATATATCATTAATGAGATTACAATACCGCATAGTACACATCCGAGTGTAGCTGCCGCTGCGCCTGCAATACCTCCTATCTGGAGCCCAACAAAAGTAGAAGTGTTAACAGCCAATGGACCAGGCGTCATTTGTGAAATCGTGATTATATCTGTAAACATCTTTTCTGTAATCCAGCCGGCCTTATTTACCACTTGTTCTTGAATTAATGGTATAATAGCATAGCCGCCGCCAATACTAAGCAGTCCGATTTTTAAAAATTTTAAATTGAAATTAGAAATTCATAATTTCACAGGTGTTTATCGCACCTCATAGAGTT
>URCD01000109.1 GCA_900546215.1 uncultured Eubacteriales bacterium
TTCCTGTTATGCTTACCTTAACGGCTCCGCCACCTGAGGTTGTTTCAATAACCTGGTCCGCAAGCGCAGCCTGTGTTTCTTCCATCTGCTTCTGCATTTTCTGTGCCTGTTTCATAAGAGCGTTCATGTTCATTCCGCCCATTCCGCCGAATCCTTTTGCCATGTTTAAATTCCTCCTGTAATAAATCTTTGATTATTTTATAATACCTGCCAGCAAAAAGCAATGTCATGGTTCTATTTCTATACCCGGCATAAGCTGTGCCCAGTCCTCGTCGTCAAAGTCGTCAGACTCTTCCTGCACGGTTCCAAACAGCATTTCGTATCGTTTGCCGTACTCTGCCTTTGATATAACCTCAAGCTCAAAAGACTTTCCAAGCTTTTCCTCAAAGGCAGCGCTTATTTCATCATATTTCTTTTCAAGTATTCGCGCATTGATATCATTGTCCGCAACAACATAAATTTTATTTCCGTCAAGCTGCTTCAGCTCCGCTTTCTTAACTATTATGTCATCAGGGGTATTAAAAGAAGAAGCAATTTCCCCCCACGTTTCAAGTGCCCTTTTATAATCCTCAGTCTCGGCCTTTTTTACTGTGCTCTTGGGCTTAGGCTTTGCCCCGGGATCTATTGGCGCTGATGCCTGTATTTTAGTATATTTGCCGCTTTTCAGTTCTCTTTCAATAGATGAGACCTTTGCAGCCACGGCTGTATAATCAGCCTCTGTAACAGGTGTGCATAGCTTTATAAGACATACCTCCAGCAGTACTCTCTTATTCGCCGCATACTTCATATCTGACGCCAGCTCCGAAAACACCCTTATAAGCCCGCTTACTTCCTCCTTGGATATTCTCTCGTTCTGTGCCCTTAATGCCAATACGCTTTCCGACGACACATTAAGTATTTTCTCAGCATCTGCTACTGAGGCTGTTATCATCAGGTTTCTCAAATGCAGGATATAATCGTTTACAAACTGTCCTGCGTCTCTTCCCTTTATCATAAGGTCGTCAACTATATTCATAAGCGAGTCTGCGTCCTTATCGGCTATTTTATCCGTAAGCTCGAAAAATACCGAGTCATCGACCGAGCCGACTATCTCAAGCGCCTTATCCTTTGTAAGCTCCTCATTATAATAAAATGCCATACACTGGTCAAGTATGCTTAAAGCGTCTCTCATTGAACCGTCTGCAAGCCTTGCAATAAGATACAGCGCGTCCTCAGCGGCGTTAATTCCTTCCTCCTTAGCATAGCTTTGAAGCGTTTTAGCTATTTCAGAAGCGTTGATTCTTCTAAAGTCAAAGCGCTGGCATCTGGAAAGGATTGTAGCCGGTATTTTTTGCGGGTCGGTTGTGGCTAAAATAAATACAACGTGCTCAGGCGGTTCCTCCAGTGTTTTTAAAAGCGCATTATACGCACCCGGCGACAGCATATGAACCTCGTCGATTATATAAACCTTATACTTTCCCTCAGCCGGAGGATATTTAACCTCCTCGCGAATTTCACGAATGTTGTCTACGCCGTTGTTTGAGGCCGCATCAATCTCAATTACATTGACGCTTCTTCCTTCATTGGCCGCCAGACATAGCTCACATTTGTTGCATGGCTCTCCGTCTGACGGGTTCAGGCAGTTTATGGCCTTGGCAAAAATTTTGGCCGTTGATGTTTTTCCCGTTCCCCTTGTCCCGCAGAAAAGATAGGCATGGGAAACACGTCCGCTTTTAATCTGGTTTTTAAGTGTTTTAACTATATGCTCCTGACCAACAACATATTCAAATGTCTGCGGTCTGAACTTTCTGTAAAGGGCCTGATAAGAGGACATTTTAAGGTCTCCCTTCCGCTGTCTTGGACGACGGCTTTGTTTATAGTTTATCTATTTTAATATATCAATATTTCATAAAAAAATCAAGCTGTGCCATCCGGCGCAAAAAAGCGCGGATAAGTTAAATACTGTCCCCGCGCCTATATTTCTACTGTATTAAATTATTTTTTCTGTTGGATATTTTCTGAAAAATTTTAAAGCCAATATATCCGAATAAAACACCAAGCAGCGCGCCGGCCAATACGTCAGTCGGAAAATGAACATACAGATAAAGTCTCGAAAAGCCTATAATCACAGCCATAACCAAAGCGGCTTTCCAAAAACGGCATCCGCTGTAATACATTGCGGCCGCAGACGCAAATGACGCGGCGGTATGCCCCGAAGGGAAAGAATAGTCAATCTGAGCCGGAATAAGCAGTTTTACAGCCGTGTTTATGTCATACGGCCTTGTCCTTGCGACAAGCGGCTTAATTATTATATTGCAGCAAATAAGATCTACAGCCAGGGCTATTGCCATTACTATACCTGTTTTTCTGTACTTTTTAGTAAGAAGAAAAATTACTGTTAATATTATCCATAATATTCCCGCATCACCCAGACGGGTTATTTTAGGAATAATAAAATCCAAAAACCCGCATCTCAAATTGTTTTGTATAAAATCCAGAACTGCAAATTCCGCCTGAAGCATTTCTTTCCTCCATTAGTTTCCATTCTGCGCAAAGGAGCGCTGATATGCATTTTCCACATAATATATTTCATATGGGAGCAGAAGCGATGCCGTTACGTTGACAGCCGTAACAGAATACTTAATATCTGTGTTAATGCCTGGCAGCTCTTCCAGATATTTTTTATGGTACTCCTCTATGAAAGACATTATAGAAAGTATATTACCATATTTTGTGCTCCAATCCAATGATCTTATTTTTTCATCAAATTCCTTAGCTAAAAAGTATTCATATCTGACATGTTCTGAGATACTTCCCCTATAATTTTCATTGTGCGGAAATGTAAACGAATCCAATATATAATGCGTCAGCTTCCCAAACCGATAGTAATCTATTATTCCCCACTTGTCCTCTTTTATTAATTTATTAACAGTGCTTCTCATGTATTCAACTGAATTATTGTAATTATGCCCCCTCAGCGTTGTATGCCTTATTGAACCCCTAAAATAAGTAATAAAGTTATAGTCAGGCTCCACACAGCCAAACAGAAAGGCTTTTTTCTGCATATACGATACAAAAGGCATAATATTATTAATCATGATAAGACCGAATTTTTTATGACTGGACGTTTTCACCCACGTTTACCTCCGTTTTATATTCTTCAATATGTAATATCTCCCGTTTAAACAATAAAAATTATTTTTATCTGCTCATATATTATGAACTGACTTATTTTTTCGTGAAGATTATACCACCTAAATATTAACGATTGATAAACATTACATAAAACTTAAATAAAAAATAATCCTCTAAAAGATTGCAGCACGTTCTTTCAAGTATTGAATGTCTTTTCATTTTTCTGTTATAATAAACCCTCCACTATAACACCAGACTTTCAATTTGTGGTAGTATGTTTTTATTGTGAGGTGGTAAAAGGTGAATATTTATAAAACTGCTGAAGTTGCAGCAGCAATTGGAGTACATCCTAACACAGTACGGCTTTACGAGGAATGGGGAATGATACCGAAAGCAAAACGACAGGCCAACGGATACCGTGTCTTTACTGATTTCCATATCGAGCAATTCAAGTTAGCACGGCTTGCTTTCCAGATTGAAGTGCTTCAAAATGGCTTGCGCAAGAAAATAATTCAAATGGTGAAGGTATCTGCCACGGGTGATTTTGACAAAGCAATTTCTCTTGCTACAGAGTATTTGGAGCAACTCAAAAGAGAACGTACCAACGCTGAAGAAGCCGTCACATTGTCACAAGAAATTTTACGTGGCGAAGAAGCACAGCATTCTCATGCACTAAGGCGAAAAGAGGTATCCGAGTATCTTGATATATCAATGGATACTTTGCGAAATTGGGAAATGAACGGATTGCTCACAGTTAAACGCAAAGAAAACGGGTATCGTGTCTATACGGACGATGATATAAGACGGCTCAAAATCATTCGCTCACTCAAGTGTGCCAACTACTCTTTAGAAGCAATTTTGCAAATGCTTTGCCAGCTATCTAAAAATCCCAATGTAGATATATTACAAGCACTTAACACACCAAAGGAAACCGCGGATATTATTGCTGTTTGTGACAAATTGATTACTTCTCTTTTTGACGCAGAAAACAACGCACTAAAAATGATTGCTATGCTTCAAGAAATGAAGCTCAAATTTTTATAACCCTCCACTTTACCACCAATGTTTTAATTGGTGGTATTCTTTTTTTGTAATAAAGAATAGGAGGAATTACTATGCAGGAAATAATTAAAGCCGAGCAGCTTACAAAGTCCTATGGAAAGCTGCTCGCCGTAAACAATGTGAGCTTTTCCGTCAGCCGTGGCTCGGTATTTGGTCTGCTTGGTGCAAACGGAGCAGGAAAAAGTACAACGATTGAATGTATTTTAGGTACAAAAAAAGCAGACAGCGGACAGGTATCGATTTTGGGCATGAACCCGAGTGAAGACCGCAAAAAGCTGTTTGAAAGGGTGGGCGTTCAGTTTCAAGAAACCAACTATCAAGAACAAATCACTGTCCAAGAGCTTTGCGAGGTAACAGCCTGCCTTTACAAAAACGCTGCAAATCCTACGGACTTACTTACAAGGTTTGGAATCGCCGATAAGCAAAAAAGTCTTGTCAGGGATTTATCCGGAGGGCAAAAGCAACGCCTTTTTATCGTCCTTGCGCTTATTCCAAACCCAGAGGTCGTATTCTTGGACGAGCTGACAACCGGGCTTGATGCAAAGGCACGGCGGGAGGTTTGGAAAATACTTTCAGGACTAAAGGAGAAAGGACTAACCATTCTTTTAACCTCTCACTTTATGGACGAGGTAGAAGCCTTATGCGACCAAATTTGCATTTTGAAAAACGGAGAAATCGTGTTTATCGGTACGGTTTCCGAAGCAGTGAAAAATAGTCCCCATGAAAAATTTGAGGATGCATATCTTTGGTATACAGACGGGGAGGGTCAAATGGATGAAAACCTTTAATACAATGCTTAAAACAGAACTAAAGCTATCGCTACGGGGCATGGATATGTTTATCTTTGCAATTTGTGTTCCTCTTGTGGTGCTCATTATTCTTGGAATTATTTACGGAAACAAGCCTGCTTTCGAGGGTGCAGAATATACCTTTTTGGAGCAGTCTTTTAGCGCACTTGCCACAATTTCCATCTGTGCGGGTGGCGTTATGGGATTGCCGCTGGTTGTATCGGAATACCGCAGCAGAAAAATATTAAAGCGATACAAAGTAACCCCCATTAGCCCCATACTGATTTTATTGGTGCAGGTGGCAATCTATACCCTATATTCGCTTGCTTCTATGGTGCTGCTGTACTTGGTCGCAAAACTGTTTTTCGGGTATCAATTTCATGGCTCAATTGGCACATTTTGGGGTGGATACCTGTTGGTTATTGTGTCTATGTTCAGTATCGGCATGATGGTAGGCGGAATTGCACCAAACACCAAAATGGCAGGAGCTATTGCAAGTATCCTGTACTTTCCTATGCTGATATTTTCGGGGGCAACGCTGCCCTACGAAGTCATGCCCCCTGTTTTGCAAAAGATTGCTAACATATTGCCACTAACACAAGGGATTAAGCTGCTAAAATCAGCTTCTTTGGGATTGCAAAGCGATAATATGATCGTTCCTCTTTTGATTATGACTGCGATTGCTATTGTCTGCATTTGCGTTTCTCTGAAATTTTTTAGGTGGGAATAAGAATATTCGGATAATAACACAACACATTTAATTTCAATAAGCCGTCCGTACAGCATTTTTATGCTGCACAGGCGGCTTTTGTGATACCCCATTTCAAAATGGAAAGGGGGGGGAGAATGATGCTTTTAAAAAGGTACGGGTTTTATACTCACAATGCTGTTCTACTGCACGACAAAACGAGCGTACCGCCGTTTTGACGATACGCTCGTTTCTAACACTCTATTTGTCATCTGTTACAAAATCAGGTTTCAATACTTCCTTATCGCCATTCAGCTAAAGCTTACAGCCTTGTCATTTCTATAAGGATCCATGCGCCTGCTTCTTGTCTGTATGTTCTGCGCGTTACCTGCTTCACTAGCTCGGACCAAGCGACCTCGTGGCACATAGAAGTGACTGTTTAGTGCTGCTTCCTTCCGGATCTGACACGGTTCGCAGGTTCCTATTGCACAAGACTCAGCCTTTCAACACCAATTCCGCAGGGCAGCCGCAAAACAAAAACAGCCGCAAAGCAAGCGTCACCCCCACTATAGCGGATTGTGGGTACAGGGCGCCGCTACCTCCCCGGCTAGCATGGAAATTTTTTAACACATTTTGTGTTTTTATTATTTTAAAACGCTTAAACATTATAATCTATAATCTATGCTATTGTCAAGAACTGCATTTTTGAATATAATAGTAATAATGTATTCAGATATATATTCGAATATAATTTCTTTATAATAAAGAGAGAGGGATATCATTGAATAAGCTAACAGTTGCGGTAATTTTCGGCGGTCAGTCCTCGGAGCATGAAGTTTCCAGAGTGTCCGCTTCCACAATAATTTCAAATCTTGACCCGGAAAAATATTTTGTTATTCCGCTTGGCATAACCAAATCAGGAAAGTGGATGATATATAACGGTCCTGTTGAGAATATTAAAAACGGCGAATGGGAAAAGTTCGGTACTCCCGCAGTACTAAGTCCTGACGCTTCTCAGAAGGGGCTTCTTAAAATAGTAGGCGGGAAGGTGAAAATAATTCCTATAGATTTAGCCTTTCCTGTCCTTCACGGAAAATATGGAGAGGACGGCACAATACAGGGACTTTTTGAAATGGCACAAATCCCCTATGTGGGAAACGGAGTTCTTTCTTCCAGCGTATCTATGGATAAGGCCTTTACAAAGATCGTTGCCAAAAGCGCTAAAATACCTCAGGCCAAATATGTAGAAGTAAGGTCAGACGATATTAAAAGGATTAAAACCACCGCTGCCAAAATAGAAAAAAAGCTTGGGTATCCATGCTTTGTTAAGCCTGCTAACGCCGGCTCCTCTGTTGGAATAACAAAGGCGCATAATAAAGATGAGCTTATTGAAGGACTTAAGCTTGCTGCTGCGCATGACAGTAAAATTGTTGTTGAAAAGGCTGTTGTAGGCCGTGAGATAGAATGTGCAGTTCTTGGAAACGGAAGCCGTATAGAAG
>URCD01000110.1 GCA_900546215.1 uncultured Eubacteriales bacterium
AAGGAAGCCGGGGTTGATATTACAGCCGGTTATAAAGCTGTAGAGCTTATGAAACAGCATATTGCAAGGACTATTACAGCCGGCGCAGCGTCGGATATTGGAGGCTTTGGAGGCCTTTTCGAGCTTGATATTACGGGCATGGAAAAGCCGGTGCTTGTCAGCGGAACCGATGGAGTAGGAACAAAGCTTAAGCTTGCTTTTATAATGGACAAGCATGACACAATCGGTATAGACTGTGTGGCAATGTGTGTAAACGATATTATATGCTGTGGCGCAAAACCGCTGTTTTTCCTTGACTATATAGCCTGCGGAAAAAACGTACCTGAAAAAATTGCTGAAATTGTAAAGGGTGTAGCCGAAGGCTGCGTACAGTCAGGAGCGGCTCTTATTGGCGGAGAAACTGCTGAAATGCCGGGATTTTACGGAATTGACGAATATGACCTCGCGGGTTTTTCTGTGGGAGTTGTAGACAAATCTAAGGTATTTGACAACAGCAGTGTTACGGAGGGTGACGTAATAATCGGACTGCCCTCAAGCGGAGTTCACTCAAATGGGTTTTCTCTCGTAAGAAAGGTATTTGATATAGAAAACAGCGATATAACAAAGCCCGTTGAGGAGCTTGGCGGAAAGTCATTGGGCGAGGCGCTTCTTACGCCGACAAAAATATATGTAAAGCCTGTGCTTGCACTTTCAAACGAAGTTGTTATAAAAGCTGTATCTCATATTACAGGCGGCGGCTTCTATGAGAATATTCCCAGAAGCATACCTAAAGGCTATGGTGCTAAAATTACAAAGAGCTCAGTAAAGGTTCTTCCGATTTTTGACCTCATTGCAAAAGCCGGAAACATACCTGAAAGGGATATGTTTAATACATTCAATATGGGTGTCGGAATGAGTATAATTGTTGGAAAAGACGAGGCCGGCAAGGCGCTCGAGATACTTAAGGCTAACGGTGAGGAAGCTTATATTATCGGCGAGGTTGTTAAATCTGACGAAGGCGTTATTATTGCTTAACGGAGGACTCTCATGGAGAATAAGACAAAAATTGCCGTTTTTGTTTCCGGAGGCGGCACAAACCTTCAGGCATTAATCGACGCTGAAAAGGACGGTAAGCTTATAAGCGGAGAAATAGAGCTTGTCATTTCCGACAACCAGGATGCCTATGCCCTTAAAAGAGCGGAGGCAAATGGTATAAAAACGGCTGTAATAACGAAGAAAAAGGGAGAACAGTCAAAGTTTGAAGAAGAGCTGACAGCTGTTCTTGAGCAAAACAGAATAGAAATGATAGTTCTTGCAGGCTTTATGTGTATTTTAAGTGCAGATTTTACGTTAAAATGGCCTAGAAGAATTATTAATATACATCCGTCGCTTATACCTTCATTCTGCGGCAAGGGATGCTATGGGCTGCATGTCCATGAAAAGGCTTTGGAATACGGAGTGAAGGTTACAGGGGCAACGGTGCATTTTGTAAACGAGGTGCCTGACGGCGGAGAGATAATTTTTCAGAAGGCAGTAAACATAGAAGATGGGGATACCCCTGAAATATTGCAGAAAAGGGTAATGGAACAAGCTGAATGGATACTTCTTCCGGCAGCCGCAGAAAAAGTTGCCGGAGAGATTGCTGAAAAAGGAGAAGGCTATGGACATCTATAAAATAAATGATATGGGTGAACTAATAAAAGACAACGAATATGTAGGAAGAGGCATTGTAATTGGTAAAACACAGGACGGAACCAAGGCCGCAGTTGCATATTTTATTATGGGAAGAAGCGAGAACAGCCGCAACCGCATTTTTAAGGCAGAAGGAGAAAATATAACTATTTATCCTTATGATGCTTCTAAAGTTGAGGATCCAAGCCTCATTATCTATTCGCCAATCAAAATAGCTGACAACAAGCTTATAGTGACTAACGGTGATCAGACGGACACAATATATAATTTTGTAAAGACAGGCAAAACATTTAAGGAGGCCCTTGAAACACGCCAGTTTGAACCTGATGCGCCAAATTATACTCCGAGAATCAGCGGTATGCTGACCTTTAATGAGAATGATTTTTTCTATTCCATGAGCATTCTTAAATCAATGGATTCAGAAGGCAGTCAGTGTGCGCGCTATACATTCGATTATAAGCCTATGAACGGACTTGGACATTTTATTCATACTTATGAGTGCAATGGCAATCCTATCCCAACCTTCCAGGGTGAACCGGAAAGGGTCGCAGTATTGGACGATATAGATGAGTTTGCTAACAATATCTGGAATAATCTTAATGAAAGCAATAAAATTTCTCTTTATGTAAGATATATTGATTTGGAGGACGGAAGTATCCAGAGCGTAATGTATAATAAAAATCTTATGTGATGCCAATTATAAAGGAGAAAATATTATGAAAGAATTTGAACTCAAATACGGATGTAATCCAAATCAAAAGCCTTCAAAAATTTACATGGCTGACGGCAGTGACCTCCCAATTGAAATACTTAACGGAAGACCGGGATATATTAATTTTCTTGACGCATTTAACAATTGGCAGCTTGTTAAGGAAATTAAAGAAGCTCTTGGCATGTGTGCCGCTTCATCATTTAAGCATGTAAGTCCTACTTCTGCAGCAGTTGGGGAAAAATTAAGTGATAAGCTTAAGAAGGCATGCTTTGTAGACGATATTGAGGGACTTGACGATTCTCCTCTCGCATGTGCTTATGCGAGAGCCAGAGGGACAGACAGGATGTCCTCATTCGGCGATTTTATAGCGTTAAGCGACGTATGCGATGCTGTAACCGCCAAAATTATAAAAAGAGAGGTATCGGACGGTATTATCGCACCGGGTTATACTGACGAAGCGCTTGAAATACTTAAGTCCAAAAGAAACGGAAGCTATAATATAATAAAAATTGACGCTGATTATGTTCCAAATGAAATTGAGACAAAACAGGTTTTTGGCATTACATTTGAGCAGAAAAGAAATAACTTTAAAATAGACAGAGAGCTTTTAACAAACATTGTTACTAAAAATAAGGAGCTTCCTGAAGGAGCGATACGCGATCTCATAATAGCACTCATAACACTTAAATATACCCAGTCAAACTCTGTATGCTACGCTCAAGACGGACAGGCTATCGGTGTCGGAGCAGGACAGCAGTCGAGAATTCACTGCACGCGCCTTGCTGGCAATAAGGCTGATATTTGGCATTTGAGACAGCATGAGAGAGTAATTAGCCTGCCTTTTAAAGACTCAATAGGCAGACCTGACAGGGACAACGTAATTGACCAATACATATCTGATGAAGACAGTGACGAGCTCCTTAATAACTGGGATAAATTCTTTACAGCAAAGCCTGAGCCTTTTACAAAAGAAGAGAAAAAGGCTTACCTTAGCTCAATAAGAGGAGTTTCTCTTGCCAGCGACGCATTCTTTCCTTTTGATGACAATATTGAAAGGGCAAGAAGAAGCGGGGTAGATTTTATTGCTGAACCCGGAGGATCCGTGAGAGATGATATAGTCATTGACTGCTGTGATAAATACGGAATTGCAATGGCGTTTACGGGAATGAGACTTTTCCACCATTAATAGGAGGACATTTATATGAAGGTAATGGTTGTAGGCGGAGGCGGAAGAGAGCACGCCATAATCAAAAAGATAAAAGAAAATAAAAATGTAGATGTTATATATGCGCTCCCGGGAAACGGAGGAATAGCGGCAGACGCAGTTTGCGTAGACATTAATGCAAAGGATATTGAAGGGATTACAAAATTCGCTGAAGAAAACCTGGTAGATTATGCTGTTGTAGCTCCTGACGACCCGCTTGTACTGGGTGCTGTGGACAGCCTTGAGGCTGTTGGAATACCATGCTTTGGGCCAAGGGCAAATGCGGCCATTATTGAGGGAAGCAAGATTTTTTCTAAAAATC
Source organism: uncultured Eubacteriales bacterium (assembly GCA_900546215.1). Lineage (GTDB taxonomy): Bacteria > Bacillota > Clostridia > Lachnospirales > Anaerotignaceae > Metalachnospira. The sequence goes on from URCD01000110.1 coordinate 3,910, forward strand.
TCATGAAAAAGTACGGTATACCTACAGCCGATTATGAGGTCTTTGACAACGTCACAGATTCGCTTAGATATCTTGAAAACTGTAAATATCCTACAGTTGTTAAAGCTGACGGACTTGCCCTTGGAAAAGGTGTTATCATAGCCCAGACAAAGGAAGAAGCCGTAAAGGCAGTTCACTCAATGATGGAGGACAAGGTTTTTGGTGACAGCGGAACAAAGATTGTAGTTGAAGAGTTCTTGACCGGCCCCGAGGTATCGGTGCTGTCATTTACAGACGGAAAAACAATTGTACCAATGATTTCCTCAATGGACCACAAAAGAGCGCATGATAACGATGAGGGCCCAAATACAGGAGGTATGGGAACAGTTGCTCCAAACCCCTATTATACAAATGAAATAGCCGATGAATGTATGGAAAAAATATTTATTCCCACAGTCAACGCTATGAATGCTGAGGGCAGGACATTTAAGGGCTGCCTGTACTTTGGACTTATGTTAACGTCCGACGGCCCAAAAGTAATCGAGTATAACTGCCGTTTCGGGGATCCTGAGACTCAGGTTGTTTTACCGCTTCTTGAAAGCGATCTGTTGACTGTAATGCAGGCTGTAACAAACGGAGCTTTGGCTGAAACAGAGGTTAAGTTCAGTGATAAAAGTGCGTGCTGTGTAATCATTGCTTCAAAGGGGTATCCGGTTAAATATGAAAACGGTTTTGAAATTATTCTTCCGCAAACAGATGAAAACGGAGTTGTTTATGTTGCCGGAGCAAAAAAAGATAATAAAAAACTGCTTTCAGCAGGCGGACGTGTTCTTGGTGTGACTGCGACGGCATCAACCCTTAAGGAGGCCGTAGACAAGGCGTATGAGCTGACGGCTAAGGTTAAATTTGACAACGGCTTCTGCAGAAGCGACATAGGAAAACGTGCACTAATGGGAAAGTGAGGCTTCACTATGGTATACAGAATTTATGTTGAAAAGAAAAAGGAGCTTGCTAATGAGGCTAAGTCCCTTTTAAGCGATATAAAAACTTTTCTTGGAATAGACAGTATAGATGACGTACGAATTATAAACTGCTACGATGCTGAAAATATTGACAGTGAACTTTTTGAGTACTGCAAAAAAACTGTATTTTCAGAACCCCAGCTTGACAACATTTTTGATACGGTTGATTTTGGGGAAGCAGCTGTATTCGCTGTAGAGTATCTTCCTGGTCAGTTTGACCAGAGAGCAGATTCTGCCGCGCAGTGTATTCAGATTATATCACAGAAGGAAAAACCGATCATAAAGACTATGAAGGTCTATGCGCTTTATGGAAATCCTAATAATACAGATATAGAGAAAATCAAAAAGTATGTTATTAACCCCGTTGAGGCAAGAGAAGCAAAACTAGATAAACCTGACACTCTTAAGGTTGAGTATTTTATTCCTACAGAGATAAAAACACTTGATGGCTTTAATGAGCTTACTGTAAAGGGACTTGAGAGCTTTATTATTGAAAATGGCTTTGCTATGGATATAGATGATATAGCCTTTGTACAGGATTATTTCAGAAGCGAAAAAAGAAACCCAACAATCACAGAATTGAAGGTTATTGATACATATTGGTCAGACCATTGCAGACATACAACATTCCTCACAATAATTGATGAGGCAGAGTTTGAAGATAAGCTTGTTAAAGAGGCTTATGAGGAATATTTGGTTGATAGAGAGGCAATAGGAGATAAAAAGCCTGTATGTCTTATGGACATCGCCACAGTTGCCGTTAAAGTGCTTGGAAAAGCAGGAAAGCTTGAAAAGCTCGATAAATCTGAAGAGATAAATGCATGTTCCGTAAAAGTCGATGTAAAGGTCAATGGACAGAAGGAAAAATGGCTTTTAATGTTTAAAAACGAAACTCATAATCATCCTACTGAAATTGAACCATTCGGCGGTGCTGCCACATGTATAGGCGGAGCTATAAGAGACCCTCTTTCCGGCCGTTCATATGTATATGGAGCAATGAGAGTTACAGGCGCGGGCGACCCGCTTAAGCCGATAAATGAAACAATAGAGGGTAAACTGCCCCAGCGTAAAATCGTAACAACAGCAGCAGCCGGATATGCTTCCTATGGAAACCAGATTGGACTTGCGACAGGAATAGTTGACGAGATTTATCATCCGGGATATATTGCTAAAAGAATGGAAGTAGGCGCGGTAATTGCAGCGGCCCCTATTGAAAATGTCAGAAGGGAGAGGCCGGTTGACAGCGATATCGTAATTCTTCTGGGAGGAAGAACAGGGCGTGACGGCTGCGGAGGAGCGACAGGTTCTTCAAAGGCTCATGATGTTAAATCCTTGGAAAGCTGCGGCGCAGAGGTTCAGAAGGGCAATGCTCCTGAGGAAAGAAAGCTGCAGAGACTTTTCAGAAATCCTGAAGCTTCCAAGCTCATAAAACGCTGTAACGATTTTGGTGCAGGCGGAGTTTCCGTTGCTATAGGAGAGCTTGCGGACGGACTTGAAATAAATCTTAATGCTGTACTTAAGAAATACGACGGCCTTGACGGAACAGAGCTTGCAATAAGCGAGTCGCAGGAAAGAATGGCTGTAGTTGTTGCTAAGGAGGACGTTAATAGGTTTCTTGAGCTTGCTGAAAGTGAGAACCTTGAGGCATCTGTAGTTGCCGAGGTTAAAGAAAATCCACGTCTCATAATAAAATGGAACGGAAAAGATATAGTAAATATATCAAGGGAGTTCCTTGATACAAATGGTGCCGAAAAACATATAACAGTTAAGAATGTTCATCCGGCAGAATGGGAAAAAGACACTTCCGGTTCATTCCCTGAGCTTTACTGTGAGCTGGCTAAAGACCTTAATATATGCTCAAAGAGAGGGCTTTCTGAACGATTTGACTCTACAATTGGAGCGGGTTCCGTACTTATGCCGTTTGGCGGTAAATACCAGATGACTCCGGTTCAGGCTATGGTTCAGAAAATACCGGTGCTTGACGGAGAAACATCGACATGCTCACTTATGAGCTGGGGATTTAATCCTTATATTTCAGAAAGAAGTCCTTTTCATGGGGCGTATCTTGCGGTTGTAGAATCGGTATCAAAGCTTATCGCATGCGGAGCAAAATTTGAGGACGTATATTTAAGCTTTCAGGAATACTTCGAGAGGCTGGGAAATGACCCTGAAAAATGGGGAAAGCCCTTTGAATCAC
>URCD01000111.1 GCA_900546215.1 uncultured Eubacteriales bacterium
GGCAAAGCGGCGGACCTGCTTCATGTATTCGGCCATTGGCTTTTTCTTTAGCTGTATCACGCCCTCGGCAGGGGGAGGGCAGCCGGCCCAGGTCTATTATATGAGGAAGAATATGATACCGGTGCCCGTGGCAACCGTGGTGCTGATGGTTGTGACCATCATGTATAAATCAGTGCTTATAATAATCGGACTGGCTGTTTTAATATTTCGGCCAGCAAAGATTATGGTGTATCTGGATCCCATAATGCCTTGGTGCATACTGGGTATAGTTTTAAACGTATTGTGTGTGGGAGCAATGCTTTTGCTTGTTTTCAGACCAGGTATAGTTAAATTTGTCCTTGGGAAGGGACTTAAACTGATAAAGAAAATAAAACCTGCTATAGACGAGAAGGCTTATGAGAAGAAGCTTGAAAGCTACATGATAAGCTACAGCGAGGCCGCTAAATATATAAAGGGCCACAGAAAAATGGCCGGAGAAATTCTCGTTATTTCTTTTATACAGCGTATTTTTTTATTTTTTGTAACGTTTCTTACTTATAAGGCGTTTGGATTAAAGGGGATAGGGGCCTTTACAATTACTGTATGTCAGGCAATGATTAGCGTTGCCGTTGATATGCTGCCTCTGCCTGGAGGAATGGGTATATCAGAACATCTTTATCTGGATGTTTTTGTTCCTATTTTTGGGGGAACACTTACACTTCCGTCCATGCTTGTAAGCCGTGGAATCAGCTACTATTTTCTGCTTATTTTAAGCGCTGTACTTACATTTGCCGCACATTTCATAATTAGCGGCAGACAATATTCGAGAAAAACTCTGGAGGTTAAGAAATGATAGGATTTTTTGATTACACAGTGGTTCTGACATATATGAGCCTAGGCTTTACTATATTTGGAATGACACAATCTATACATATGAGATTTAAGACCGCAATATTTTGTCTTGCTCTTTCAGGCCTGTGCGATATGTTCGACGGTAAAATTGCCAGAACAAAGAAGGACAGGAGCGACGACCAAAAGAACTTTGGAATTCAAATAGACTCACTTTGCGACGTTATATGCTTTGGAGCGTTTCCGGCTATTATATGCTATCTGCTTGGAGTAAGGGGCTTTGTAGGTGTTGGAATAGTTATATTCTACTGCATTGCGGCTGTTATACGCCTTGGATATTTCAATGTGCTTGAGGGAAACAGGCAGAAAACTGAGGGCGGGGTAAATAAATATTATCACGGGCTTCCAGTAACATCTATAGCGGTAATTCTTCCCCTTACGTTTATGATGGAATTTTTTGTAACTGAGAAAACCTTTATACTTATACTTCATGCTGTGCTCCTTTGTGTCGGTATACTTTTTATTGTTGATTTTAAGGTTAAAAAGCCAACGAATAAGGAGCTTGCAATGCTTGTTGCCGTTGTCGGTATTGCGGTTGCGGTAATTATTATTTTTACTAGATTTAAGCTTCCGCCTGCCAACAGAAACTTTACCAAGCTTCCCCTTATGGAGGAGATTGGAGGAAGTATAGATGAAGAATTGGGGGATTTAGGATGCAGTATTGCAGACGGGACGGGAAATTAAATAAAGGAAACGCTGTACAGGACCGTGTGCTGAGCTTCATATATTCCCATGCACTTTGCAGGCTATTAATACGTCCGCTAATAATTCCTAAGGTATCGGAAATAATGGGACATTTTATGGACAGCAGGCTTTCGGCTTTTCTGGTAAAACCAGCGGTTAAATTACATAGTATAGATTTAAGCCAGTATCGAAACAGCTCATATAATTCCTATAATGACTTCTTTACCAGACAAATCAGGCCGGAGCTGAGGCCGATTTCAGATGATAAAAGCGTATTTATAAGTCCGTGTGACGCTAAGCTGACGGTTTATCCTATAGATTATGACGGAACGGTAAGCATTAAAAACACGGAGTATACCTTTATGAGCCTTTTTAGGGACAGAAGGCTTATGGACGAGTTCAGAGGCGGAAGTCTGCTAGTATTCAGGCTGACTGTTGATGATTATCACAGATACTGTTACGTCGACAGCGGCACTAAAACGGGAAACAGGATTATAAAGGGCGTACTTCACACGGTCAATCCGGCTGCAAACGATGCAGTTCCCATATATAAGGAAAATACCAGAGAGTATTCAATGCTGCATTCGGATAATTTTGGAAAGATACTAATGATGGAGGTTGGCGCCATGATGGTGGGAAGAATAGTAAACTATCATGGAAGAGGACATGTTAAAAGAGGGCAGGAAAAAGGCAGGTTTGAGTTTGGAGGCTCAACGGTAGTACTTTGTGTTCAGCGTAATAAGGTTCGGTTTGACAAGGACATTATTGAAAATACATCAAATGGAATTGAAACTATCGTTAAGATGGGCGAGAGAATAGGAAAGGCCGAAAGTGCCTTTTAAAGGGAGGTAGGACAGGCATGAAAATAGCACAGCTGCAGCTTCCGGTTTTTGAGGATAAATCGGATACATTGGAATATGTGGAGAAAAATATACAAAAGGTTTCAGACGCTGATTTTGTGACGCTGCCTGAGATGTTCTGCTGCCCATATGAGGCAAAGAACTTCCCGGCTTATGCAGAATATGAAAAGGGTGAGGTTTGGCAGGCCTGCTCATTAATGGCTAAAAAATACGGCGTATATTTATCTGCCGGGACAATGCCGGAAAGAGACAGTGATGGGAAAATATTTAATACAGCCTATGTGTTTGACAGAAATGGCAGTCAAATTGCAAAATATCGTAAATCACATTTGTTTGATATTGACGTTAAGGGTGGACAGAGCTTTCATGAATCTGATACACTTACAGCCGGTGACAGTATAGCTGTGTTTGATACTGAGTTTGGGACCTTTGGCATCTGTATATGCTATGATTTTCGTTTTCCTGAACTGGGGCGTCTTATGGCGCTCAAGGGAGCTCAGGCAATTTTTGTGCCTGCCGCGTTTAATATGACTACTGGTCCTGCCCATTGGGAGCTTACTTTCCGTTCACAGGCTGTATTTAACCAGGTTTTTGCTATAGGTACCGCTCCGGCAAGAGATTTAAACGCCTCTTACACTTCATGGGGACACAGCATAATAACAGACCCTTGGGGCGAGGTTATAAGCCATATGGATGAGAAAGAAAACATAAGGATAACTGAAATTGATTTGTCCCGTGTGAGAGAGATAAGGGAACAGCTTCCTCTTATGCGCCATCGCAGAACTGATATGTACACTCTGAAGGAAATATAAAAAAGGGCTGAAACTTTTGTTTCAGCCCTTTTTAACTATTCAGGCTTTATAATTTGTATTCCGATACCATTGGGGTCGGTTACAAAGAAACATTCCATATGTCCGCCAAGTATAACAGGGCCGGATAAAAGTATTTTTCTGTCCTTTGCTTCATTTAATAAGCTGTCGTAATCCATTACAGATATTCCTATAGAAATATTACCTGACGAAGAGACTGCCTTTGCTTTCTTATTATAAATCAACTCAATTTTCATTCCATTATCAGCTGTGAAAAAAGCGATGGTAGTTGCCTCATCCGGTGAAAATTCCTGTTCGGCATTCAGCTTAAGGTAATTACCGTAAAAATCCTTGGATTTTTCAAGGTCAATAACTTTTATTGTTACCCAGTTTATATTCATATGAAACCTCCTTATTTTTTGTAGTCCTTAATTATTTCCTGCAGCTTTTCAAGGTTATCGGCCGAAACACTGAGAGGTCTGCCGCCGGAGCATTCTATAAGGTTAAGCACGCGCGCCGTTGTTTCAAGCACAGCAGCAACCATAAAGGCCTCATCCATATCGCCGCCGACACATACAGCGCCGTGACATGTTAGCAGACAGGCGTTTGTACTCTCACCCAGAGCCTCAAGACAATTTTTAGCGAGCGCCGTACTCCCAGGAAGGGCGTATTTGGCGCATCTGACTGTACCTCCAAGTGTCTGGGCTGCCTCATCAAGAATAATCGGTATATCTCTGCCCTGCGCGGCATACACAAGAGAATAGACAGGATGTGTGTGTATTACAGCGTTTACATCCGGACGGTTCTGATAGATTGTTATATGAAGCCACATTTCGACAGTTGGTTTGCGTTTGCCCTCTATAATACGGCCAAAGGCATCGCAGACAACTATGTCATCTTCAGTAAGGTCGCTGTATTTCATTCCGCTGGGCGTCAAGAAAATGTAGCCGGTTTTGCTGTCCCTTACGCTTAGGTTACCCCATGTCTCATCCGTGAGCCGTGAACTGTCAATTTTTTTTGCACTTTCAATTACAAGCCTCTTGAAATATCCCATAGCTAACACTTCTCTCCTTTATTGCCTTTTATATCAAATATTTCTTTAAATGACCTAGTATATGGCGGTCTTGCTATTCCATATTCGGTTATAATACCGCTTATAAGGTCGTTGTCTGTCACATCAAAGGCAGGATTAAATACCTTTATTTCCTCAGGTGCCATTCTTTTTGAATACCACATTTCAGTTACCTCATAGTCAGGACGCTGTTCTATCTTTATATCCGCTCCGGTTGGTGTATTCATGTCTATAGTTGAGGTGGGAGCGCATATGTAAAACGGAATATTGTATCTTTTAGCTGCCAATGACACCATTGACGTTCCGATTTTATTAGCGGTATCGCCATTGGCTGCCACACGGTCACAGCCTACAAATACAGCGTTCACCCACCCATTTCTCATAACTGTAGCTGACATGTTATCGCATATAAGAGTAACGTCAAGGCCGGATTGGCTAAGTTCAAAGCTTGTCAGCCTTGCGCCCTGAAGAAGGGGACGCGTCTCGTCAGCGAATATTTTAAAGTTATAGCCTCGTTCATACCCAAGGTACATGGGTGCTGTAGCCGTTCCGTATTTAACTGTTGCCAGCTTGCCGGCGTTGCAATGCGTAAGAAGTCCGTCTCCGGGCTTTACAAGGGATAGTCCATACTCCCCAATGGCCTTGCAGACGCGTATATCTTCGTCACGTATTTCAATGGCTTCCTGGTGAAGCGCCTCAACTATTTCGTTAATTGGCTTTTCTTTATTTTTTACGACAACATTTTCCATACGTCTTAAAGCCCATGAGAGGTTAACAGCGGTCGGACGTGACGAGTCAAGGTAATCCTTGGCTTCTTTAAATTTAAGGTAGAATTCTTCAAAGTTATCAGCTTTAATCTCTTCAGAGGCAAGGTAAATACCGATAGCGGCGGCAACACCGATAGCGGGAGCACCCCTTACCTGAAGCATATAAATTGCGTTCCATATATCTTTCAGGGATGTAAGGTATAATATCTCCGTACTATATGGAAGCTTGGTCTGGTCAATTATAACAAGGGCTTTTTTCTCCTCGTCAAGGGCGACTGTGTCATAATCCATTATAGTTTTCATATTTAATCACTCCTCAAAGGGCAAAATTTTTAACGGCCCTGTCAATAGATAAGAGATAATCCTCTCCGCACTTAAATTTATCTCTGTTCATAATACAGTCCTTGGCAAATACTACGGCAATTCTTTCGGCACGCGTACGTTTATCACTGTCTTTTATTTCGGTAATATCCTTCACGTTAGCCATCCCGTTAATACGCCTTATTGTTTCAATGCCGGCTGTACCAGCAGTATCGGAAAGGATTGAGTTAATATACCATTGTTTAAAGCCGCGGGTTTTAGCCATTAGCTCGGTTACATACTCATCATAAACGGTATTAAATTTTATTATAAACAAATCAACAATATCCCTTATTGTATTAAGGCACCAGGAGCAGAATTCATTTCTCTTATCAGCATTGGATATTTCAGCGTCTCCATTCAGCCAGGCGAAAAATATATTAGCGATAACATTTCCTATGTCATATCCCATTGGGCCGTAAAAGGCAAACTCGGGGTCAAAGAAATATGTATGCTCTCTATTTATGAAAACAGAGCCTGTATGCAGGTCTCCATGAATGAGTGCCTGAGCGTTGTTCATAAATTCAAATTTAAGCTTTGCGGCCTCAAGACGGAGAGCTTCATCCTCATAAAGCTCTTTTTCTATAAATTCAGAATTTGGAGAAAAAACATGATTTCTTTTAAAGCAGTCAGTGTAAGGCTCCATAAATACCAGGTCCTCGGTAATTCCGCACATATCAGGGTTAATAAAATCCTGAACCAGTCGTTTCTTTTCCTTGTGGTTCATTACAATGTCAGACGTCCTTACAAGGCAGTTAGCCATGAATGTTGTCACATGGTCTGCAAAATTAGGATAGATTTCATGCCTCAGAAGACCGGTTCTCATCATTGTATGGCCAACCATATCCTGCATAACCATAGCGCACATTATAGGGTCATATAAATATACCTCAGGCACAAGCCCCGGGGCATATGAATTTTGTATTGTTAAAATTTCATACTCTATTCTTCCTCTATCGGTTGATATACCCAAGTCGGGCTTAATTCTAGTCTCTAGCCCTGCCTGCTTTACGATTATGCTTTTGCCGGAGGACTCATCGCAGACTCTGAAAACATAGTTAATATTCCCATCTCCTATCTCATTACATACAAGATTTGAATTATTGGGGAAATATGAAAGCTTGCTTTGTACATAATTTGGTACGTCATCTGGCTTCATCAAAAAATATGTTGTGTAATCTGACATTTTTATCCCTCCGTTTCTATGTTTTTATAATAACATTTAATAATACAACTTACAAGAACTAAGTCTGTATGTAAAACTGTGTGAGATAAGAAAAATTTTCGTATTTCAAAAATAAAGTTCCGGCATTCACATATAAATATATAAACTGATTTTGGGAGGGCGGAAGCAAAGGTGAAAATTCGGCATTATTCAAATTTTGTTGTGGATTTTTAGATTGGAGAAAAGGGGAGATTAATTTATGGCAGATTCAACAGCAAAAGGCGCTGGCTGGGCAACAGCTTTCAGCGTTGCGTCGGTTTGGTTCGGTACTCATGTAGGCGGCG
>URCD01000112.1 GCA_900546215.1 uncultured Eubacteriales bacterium
GAGATTCCAGAAAAACAATATGCCTGTTGCCGGTAAAACCGGTACTACAACAGACGATAAGGACCTCGTATTTGCCGGCTACACACCTTATTATGCGGCTGGCATATGGATGGGATATGATACTCCCAAAAAGATTAGCTATGACAAGAGCTATCATCTTATCGTATGGCGTGCCATTATGGATCAGCTCCACGATAATCTGGCATATAAGGAATTTGAAAAGCCTGAAGGAATAACAACCGCAAGCTACTGTGCTATACAAAATGGTTCGCCAATTGACGGCGTATGCTCAGCCGACTATTACGGTGCCGGATACTACGGCAATATGGTCTCAACTGATTACTGCACAGCGGCTACAGCGCCAAAATCGCAATGCAGTGCACATGCAATGTACAGGATTTGTAAGGAAAGCGGTTGTCTTGCAGGACCTAACTGTCCTGATGATGTTGTAGAAGAGCTTTCACTTGCCGTTGTCAACGGTCAGATTGTTAACAGGCCATCTAAAGAGAGCTGCGCTGAAAGCGGAAAGATTTATGTTGATATAAGTCAGACCTGCTCTCTTACAGAACATAAGACATCCGAATCTCAGGTTCCGAGCGACGTTGTAATAGGCGGAGACAATATCCCTGATTTCGGTGATCCTAGCTGGGACGGCCACATCGGCAATACAAATAATAATACGTCAAACGGAAATCATTCAAACAGCAACAGTAATGGCGGTAACTCAAATGTAAATGATTCCGACGGACAGGAATTTGTTATAGGCGCCAATTAAGTAAAACCCCCAAAGCTTAGCTTTGGGGATTAATTATTGCAATAAAAAAAGGCCTGCCAATGCGGCAGGCCTTTACATTTATTTATTTTCTGTCGTTCTTTTCATCATCCTTAATAAGCTCTTTGAATGAAGTAGCAAGTCCGGCTATTCCCTGTATTTCCGAAGGGATTATAATCTTTGTCGACTTACCGTCTGCAACCTTCTGAAGTGCTTCAAGGCTCTTAATTGCGATTACCTCAGCGTCGGGATTTGCTTCATTGAGCATTCTAATACCCTCTGCCTGAGCCTTCTGAACCTTAAGGATTGCCTCAGCCTCACCTTCAGCGCGTCTGATTGCAGCCTCTTTTTCAGCCTCTGCCCTAAGAATAGCAGCTTCCTTTTCACCTTCCGCTACAAGTACTGCGCTTCTCTTCTCGCCCTCGGCCTGAAGAATTTTTTCTCTTCTTTCACGTTCAGCCTTCATCTGCTTTTCCATTGAATCCTGAATTTCCTTTGGAGGCATGATGTTTTTAAGCTCAACACGATTTATCTTAATTCCCCAAGGGTCTGTAGCCTCATCAAGAATAGCTCTCATCTTGGTGTTTATTATATCTCTTGATGTAAGGGTCTGGTCTAATTCCAAATCACCGATTATATTTCTTAACGTCGTGGCTGTAAGATTTTCAATAGCCCTGATTGGATTATCTACCCCATAGGTATAAAGCTTTGGATCCGTTACTTGAAGATAAATAACAGTGTCTATCTGCATTGTAACATTATCCTTTGTTATTACCGGCTGAGGCGGGAAATCCGCAACCTGTTCCTTGAGGCTTATTCTTCTTGATATTCTGTCCATAATAGGCACAGCAAAGTGCAGGCCTGTTCCCCAAGTAGCATTATACGCACCAAGTCTTTCAACTACATATGCATGTGCCTGCGGAACTATTTTGATATTGGAAATTACAATAATAATCAAAATAATTATAATGACAAACAAAAAAATTCTGAAAAAAGGCATTGACGTCACTCCTTATCTGCTAGTTTTACTATAACCTTAACTCCCTGAATTTCTAATATTTCTACTTTTGTTCCTTCAGGTATTATTTCCTGTTCCTCTTCAGTTCTAGCCGTCCATATTTTACCATCGACTTTAACGGCTCCCTTAGCTTCAATATTATTTATCTCCTCAACGACAATTCCATGACGTCCAATTACAGCAGGGGCATTTGTAGCCTCAATTTTATTGTGCAGTAATTTTTTAGCCAGAGGTTTTGTCAAAATCAGAAGAACTATTGAAACCGCCAGGAAAATTATCAGCTGAAGCGTTGTTGAAGCTCCTCCCGCTGCCGCAAACATGGCTGCCAGAGAACCAAAGCAGAACCATATTGATATTAACGGACCCGCTGTAGCCACTTCCGCGATAATAAAAACTATAAACAGTATAAACCATATTGCAGTTAACGGAATATCATGCATAATTGTCCTCCCCTCATTTTACTATACTTAAGCTGTTTTACAGATACTTATTAACCTATAAAAGTGCTTGGTTATACAATAACATAAAAATCGACAATATGCAATTGCATATAAACCTCTTGATAATGTAATTTAAGCCAGCGGGGTCTTGACAAACAATATTAATTTAACTATTATATCTTTATATGCGAAATAATATAATTAAATGCGTTAAACGGGAGGAGTACATTGTGTACGCCTATAAGAGAGCTGTATCCATAGGCTGAGAGGTACGGCAGGAAAGTTTGCTTTGGAAGGTAGCCCGACAGCAGTTCCGGTGAGAAAGATACATTAGCCGGAAACGTAAACCGCGTTAAGGTGTTTAAGCCGTAATTATTTACGGGAATTAAGGTGGTACCGCGGACTTTCGCCCTTATCAGGGCGGAAGTCTTTTTTAGTTTTGAAAATCAGAGGAAAGGAAAGATTATTTATGATACATGAGCTTGACAAAACATACGATCCGAGTATCGAAGAACGTATCTATAGCAAATGGCTTGACAAAAAATATTTTCACGCCGAAGTAGACAAATCCAAAAAACCCTTCACAATTGTAATGCCTCCTCCCAATATCACAGGAAAGCTTCACATGGGACACGCGCTTGACAACACACTGCAGGATATTCTTATACGATGGAAACGCATGAGCGGCTATAACGCCCTCTGGGTTCCTGGAACTGACCATGCCTCCATATCAACAGAGGTAAAAATAGTTCAGAAGATGGCTGAGGAAGGAATTACAAAGGACGATATAACAAGGGAGCAGTTCCTTGAAAGAGCCTGGGCTTGGAAGGAAGAATATGGCTCTGAAATTCTTAAGCAGCTGAGAAAGCTTGGTTCAAGCTGTGATTGGGACAGGGTTCGCTTTACAATGGACGAGGGCTGCTCAAAGGCAGTGCTTGAAACCTTTATCCGCCTTTATAACAAAGGATATATTTACAGAGGAGAAAAGTTAATTAACTGGTGCCCTAAATGCCAGACTACTATATCTGACGCAGAAGTAAATCACGTTGATATGGCAGGTCATTTCTGGCATATTAAATATCCTATCGCCGGAACTAACGATTGTCTTGAGCTTGCAACAACACGTCCTGAGACAATGCTTGGAGATACCGCAGTTGCCGTTCATCCAGAAGATGACCGTTATAAGCATCTCATAGGTAAAATGGCTGTTCTCCCTCTTGTTAATAAAGAAATTCCAATAATCGCAGACACATATGTTGACAGAGAATTTGGTACCGGAGTTGTTAAAATCACCCCTGCCCATGACCCTAACGACTATGAGGTCGGAGAACGTCATAGCCTTCCTAAGATAAACGTATTTAATGATGACGGAACTATCAATTCCAACGGCGGAAAATATGAAGGAATGGACAGGTATGAAGCAAGAAAACTTATAGTTAAAGAGCTTGATGAGCTTGGCCTTCTTGTACGGGTTGAGGACATCACACATTCCGTAGGAGTTCATGAAAGATGCAACGACATTGTTGAGCCTATGATTAAACTCCAATGGTTTGTTAAGATGGAGGAGCTTGCTAAGCCTGCTATTGATGTTTATAAAAATGGTTCGCTCCGTTTTATTCCTGACCGTTTTGGTAAGGTATACATGCACTGGCTGGATAACATCCGCGATTGGTGTATATCCCGTCAGCTATGGTGGGGACACCGTATACCGGCCTACTATTGTCAGAAATGCGGTCACATTGAGGTCACAAAAGACCCTTCAGGACTTGTATGCTCGAAATGCGGAAGCACTGAATTTAAGCAGGATGAAGATACCCTTGACACCTGGTTCTCATCAGCCCTCTGGCCCTTCTCTACTCTGGGCTGGCCTGAAGAAACGGAGGAGCTTAAGCATTTCTACCCGACAAGCACAATGGTAACAGGATATGATATTATATTCTTCTGGGTTATAAGAATGGTATTTTCAGGTCTTGAACAGCTTGGAGAATGTCCTTTCCAGGATGTCCTCATCCATGGTCTTATACGCGATGACCAAGGAAGAAAATTCTCAAAGAGTCTTGGAAACGGTATAGACCCGATTGACGTTATCAACAAATACGGCGCCGATGCAATGCGTCTTATGCTTGTAACAGGAAATGCTCCTGGCAACGATATGCGCTTCTATTGGGAAAGGCTTGACGACTGCCGAAACTTTAACAACAAGCTTTGGAATGCGTCACGCTTTGTGCTTATGAACCTTGAAGGCGAAAACGATGAAGATAGGCTCCTTTATCTTACAAGCGCCGATAAATGGATACTGAGCAAGGTTAATACACTTACAAAAGAAGTAACTGATAATCTTAACTCATATGAGCTTGGCCTTGCAGCGCAGAAGATACGTGATTTCCTTTGGGACGAATACTGCGACTGGTATATAGAGATGGTTAAGCCTCGTCTTTACAATAAAGAGGACAGCACAAGAGACGCTGCTTTATGGACACTTAAAACAGTTCTTATAAACGCCCTTAAGCTGCTTCATCCATTTATGCCATTCATTACTGAAGAAATATTTACTCATCTTCAGAATGAAGATGAAACAATAATGCTTTCGTCATGGCCGGAATACAAAGCAGAATGGAACTTCTCTGACAATGAGGAGGAAATTGACCTTATTAAGGAAGCCGTAAGGGCCATAAGAAATATCCGAGCTGAAATGAATGTTGTACCCAGCAAAAAAGCAACCGTATATGTTGTTACGTCAGACGGAAGCATAGCTGATATTTTTGAGAGAAGCGGCGTATTCTTTAAAACACTTGCATACGCCAGTGAGCTGATTATACAAGCGGATAAAAACGGCATAGCTTCTGACGCCGTAACGGCAGCCATTCCCGGCGCTACACTTTATATGCCATTTGCCGAGCTTGTTGATATAGCAAAGGAAATAGAAAGGCTTACAAAGGAACGCGACAAAATGGTTAAAGAGGTTGAACGTGTTGAGAAGAAGCTTGCTAACCAGGGCTTTGTAGCGAAGGCTCCCGCTAATGTCATAGACGAAGAAAAAGCAAAAGGGGTTAAATATAAAGAAACCCTTAAACAAATAGAAGAAAGACTCGAAGCACTTAAATAACAAAGAAAAAGCAGGTAAAATTAAATTTTACCTGCTTTTTCTTTGTTTATATTACCACAAAATGTCTAAAAAGTCAAGTCTTGTACTGGTTTGACATTAGATATATGCTTGTCATGAGGTGATTTTATGGACAGCAATTTCGCTTTAAAGCTATTCCAAGCACAGCTTGAAGAAACAAATGAAAAGCTCATGATGTGCAACGAATATACAATTAAATTCGGTTTAGCTCTTACACCTGGCCAAATAAAAAATTTAATGCAGAGCCGATTTAACTCACTTAAGGATACCGGTCGTGTGGAATTTAATGAAGGTGTATTGGAGAAACTGATTTTCGCCTTCTGCGACTCCCCCTATATTTTTCAGGAAAACTATGAAGAAACACTTGCCGCACTTCAGGACTGTTTTTATTACTTCAAAAACGAATCCCATGACCTGATGTCAGACGATGAAATAATTGAGAATATGAAAGCTGCCTTTGACGGCCCCGCCGAGGGGTCCGTGGAATATCTTACTGACATAACTCTTGACGACCTATATCATAAAGGAAAATATTAAGGAGATGGTTTAATGCAATATGAGCTCCTTCAAAGTCTCAGTCCTGAGGAAAAAAATATTGTTGAGGCAAAGCTTTTCAGCCTTTTACCCTCTCTTGTCAGGCGGTATACATCGGGTGAAAGCAGTTCAATACCAGTTGATACTGCACAGGAAATGCTTAATTCTTTATATTATCAATTTAATGCTTATATTAAAGATAACGGATATCCAGGCTCAGTGCTATTAAATGAAAATGCGGAAGATATATATATTAAAGCGGTCAGTCATATTCAGAAAAAAATTGAGTATGGCAAAAATCTATATGTGAGGACAGTCTTTTTAACATCAAAATTTTGCAATATTTCGATCTCTGACACGTTAAATGGAATTAAATCGTTTTTTAAATTCTATGACTTCATGTACTTTTCACATTTAATTCCCGGCGATATAGACTACCAGCTATGTATTCCTGTTTCAGAAGATTTGCTCGGTATTGATTATATTATCAAATATCTTGAACACCTAATAATAGAAATATCCTTTATTGAGCAATTTGAAATTACTAAGGTTGATGCTGTTTTGAAAAAAGCATACTCAAATTATGATGAAACAATATTAAATCTATTTGAACCAGTTTTTGCTTCTTCGCTTGGCCTGTCAATTATAGGAGCAGATATATTCAGCCTTTGTATAAACTGTGAACGTCTAAATGACTTATACAGCGTATTCATCCAGCTTGACGGTAATGGCATCAAAAACGCTCTAGCAACAGGAGCAAGGGGAATATGCAGCATATTAAACATCAAAAACAATTATTATTTCATCGAAGCAGCACTGCAGCTTTATGCCAGAGTTGAAACTGCCTTGGAAAACAAAACGCTTGGAAATATTTTTATATAATAAAAAGCAGTGCTATAAGCACTGCTTTTTCTAACAATTCTCCCTCAAACCGCTTCATCCAAAATGTGATACTTG
>URCD01000113.1 GCA_900546215.1 uncultured Eubacteriales bacterium
TCGGCAAAATCGACTGACCTTTCTTTTTTACCCAACAATATCTTTAATTAAGGGAAACGGGCTCGTCAATGCCTGAAATATCAAAGCTTATAGAGCTGTCCGAGTTTTATGGTGTGAGCGTTGACTTCCTTTTAAAAGGTTCAGATAGAAAAGATACGAATATGAACGGCGAGCTTAGGGATTTAGCTGAAAGCATACGTGAAATTACGAGAGAGGAAAGAGGCTATTTTTATGAGAGCAATACAAAGCTTTTTGGCTTGCCGCTTGTGAGCATAAATATATCAGGCTTTAGCGGCAGATGGGGCTTTTACAGACGTAAGCTGAGACATGCAAAGGGAATAATCGCTGTCGGAGATGTGGCTGTGGGCATTGTGAGTATCGGCATTTTTTCAGCGGGAGCTATAAGTATCGGTGTGATAGCAGCGGGGCTGTTTACGCTGGCTATAGCGGGACTTGGGCTTTTAAGCTTCGGAATTATTGCTTTAGGGCTGCTTTGTATGGGAGTGGTAAGCATCGGATATATAACGGCCGGCGTGGCGTCAATCGGATATAAATTTGCTTACGGCGTTGCGGCGCTGTCAAGAGAATTGGCGGTCGGCGTTTCCGCCTGTGCGGATACGGCCATTGCGACAGAGGCAGCAAAGGGAGCCAGAACCCTGATATATAGGGACTCAATGACAATGTCCGAGATAAGGCTGTTTTTGAAAAGCGCTAGACCAGATATGAGTGACAAATTAGCAGAACTTATAATAAAATTAATTGCCTATATATAATAATTTGAAATAACCGCTGGATAGGATTATCAGCGGTTATTTTATTTCCTGTTCAAGATTTCTGAAAACATCGGTATCAAAAAATTCAGTAATTGAGATGCCAAGGCCGTCACAAAGAATTTTTATTGTAACGATACCGGGATTTTTACTTTCTCCATAAATAATGCTTTTTAGTGTTGTAGGAGGTACGGCAGATATACGGGCCAGTTTATTAACTGTAATTCCTCTTATGTCGCATAAATCCAATATTCTATTTGCAACAGCTTCGTGAATACCCATACAATCACCTCTAGTCTATATATCGTCTTTTTAAGTATAGATTTTTATAATGCCCAAGATAGACGATATATAGACTTCTTTTTAATTGTGGTTTATAATAGACGATATATAGTCTGCAAATAAAAGGTTTTATAAATATGGCTTTTTATTGCGAGGGGGACAACCTCAGAGTTGCGAAGCCCGGATTTCCCCCTCGCGCTCCCCCTATTTGGGCAACGCCTCCGTTACCTCCATAAAGTGAATTATATTATGTGGCTTGATTTTATGGTTTTTATATCTTTTGGTTTTAAAAAAAGCGTCCGCCCAAGAGGGAGGGGGTGCAGGGGGAGGGAATTCGGGCTTCGCAACACTGAGATTTCCCTCCCCCGCAGAAGGGAAACTGATATTTGAATACAAGGAGGTTTTATTTATGAAGGAAAAATTCTGCTGTTTTACTGGTCACAGAAAAATTAATCAAAATGAAATGATAGAAGTAGTATATAGGCTTGGCGATGAAATAGAAGGGCTTATAGATATGGGGGTAAATAATTTTATAAGCGGAGGGGCTCTTGGATTTGATACAATAGCCGCTTTATCAGTTATTTTACTAAGAGACCAAGGATACAGAATAAGGCTCATTATGGCATTACCATGTATTGGGCAGGATAAGCTTTGGAATGAGAAAGACAGAGAAATTTATGCTTTAATACTAAAATATGCTGATGAAGTAAGATATATTTATGAGGGCGAATATAAAAAAGACTGTATGCGTGAGAGAAATAAATATATGGTTGATAACAGCTCATACTGTATTAGCTATCTTAGAAGAGGACGAAGCGGAACTTCCCAGACAGTTGCGTATGCCCAAAAACAGGGTCTAGAGATTATAAGACTATAAAAAGAGGACTGCTTAACATCAGTCCTCTTAATCATTATTTCATTGAGTTTATTATTTCCTCTGCAAGAGAGTCCATATCAGCTTCGTTTTCGGCCTTAAGCGCTGAGCTGACAGTAAACTTATTTCCCACAAGCTCCATGCCCTTAAGCTCCTTTGAAACAAAGTCCGACATAAGGGAGCCGCACTTAGGCGCCCAAGAGCCGTTTTCAACTATAGTGATTTTTCTGTTTGTAAGGCAGAGCGCCTTCATATCCTCAAGATAATTGTGCATAGGAGGGAAAATTCCCATGTTGTAGGTTACAGACGCAAGTACAATATTGCTGTATTTAAAGGACTCGGCAATCAGCGTTGACACATGTGTACTCGAAACATCATATACCGATACATTATTTAATCCCTTTTCAACCAGCTTGGCGGCCAGCGCCTGCGCAGCGGTTTCGGTATTTCCGTACATGGAGCCGTATACAATAAGAACGCCCTTCTCCTCCGGTTCGTACCTGCTCCATTTATCATGCTTATCAACAAAATAATCAATATTGCTGCGCCAAACGGGACCGTGAAGAGGGCATATCATTTTTATGTCAAGGGTCTGCGCTTTTTTTAGCAGCTTCTGAACAAAGGAACCGTATTTGCCGACAATGTTTGTATAGTACCTTCTCGCATCGTCAATCCATTCGCGTTCAAAATCCATTTCGTCGTTGAACAGCTTTCCGTCAAGAGCGCCAAAGGTTCCGAAGGCGTCGGCGGAGAACAGCACGCCGTTTGTACTGTCGAAGCTGACCATAACCTCAGGCCAGTGAACCATAGGAGCGCCTAAAAAGGTAAGCGTATGGGTTCCGAAGCACATGGTATCGCCCTCCTTTACAACATGAGCGCGTTCTCCTATATCAAAGCCGAACTGCTTCATAAGGGCAAAGGATTTTTCAGTACTTATTATTTTTACATCCGGATAGCGTATGATAACCTCCTCAAGAGAAGCCCCGTGGTCCGGCTCCATATGGTTTATTACAAGATAATCAAGGGTACCGCTGCCGATTACGGATTTTATATTTTCTAAAAGCTGGCGGCATACAGACCAGTCCGTTGTATCAAAAAGAACATTTTTTTCATCTGTAAGCAGATAGGAATTATACGATACTCCTCTGGGAATTGGATGAATATTTTCAAAAAGGGCAAGACGGTGGTCATTTCCGCCCACCCAGTAAAGGTCGTCGGTTACTTTTCTTACACAGTACATCTGAAATCCTCCTTTGTATATATTATAATATAAGTATATACCGCACAAAAATACGCAAGTCAATAAAAAATATGAGGAAAGGAATAAAATGTCTTGTATTTACAACATAAAAGACCCTATAATGAATTATCAGGAATAATTATATGGAGGGTTGACTTATGGATGACAGTAAAGTAATTGTACAGGTTGATAAAACAGTAGTTAAAATTACAGGAATAGACGTAAAAGGCTTGAATATTCAGCAGCTTGAAGCCCTGCTGAAGGACAAGCTCAAAAGCATAGTCAGAATAATCGGCGTTACAGGCTCGTCAGTGGAAATGGATGTTTACGGCATTGAGGAGGAGGACGTGCTTAAGGAAAAGGATGGGGTTATAAAGGCTGTTTCTCTTGCCGACGGTATAACGCTTACGGACCTTGCTCAGATTTCATCTGTAAGCAAAATCAAAACCATTGATTTTAA
This sequence comes from uncultured Eubacteriales bacterium, assembly GCA_900546215.1. Classification (GTDB taxonomy): domain Bacteria; phylum Bacillota; class Clostridia; order Lachnospirales; family Anaerotignaceae; genus Metalachnospira. The sequence goes on from URCD01000113.1 coordinate 3,627, forward strand.
AGACGTGCCGGAATATTCGGAAGGGCAGTGCATGAAGGAAAGGTGGCTGTAATATGTTCAAAAAGGCGGTAATAATACCAACCGGGGATGAGCTTGCCTCCGGGATAGTGCTTGATACCGACAGCCCGGCCATAATGGGACAGCTTTTGGCTATAAATGGCAACGCGTTTGTAGCCAGGTGCGCCCCGGTTGTGGACAAGGAAGCTTCAATTACAGAAACAGTAAGGGACTTCTCATTACAGGGATTCGACCTTATTGTGCTTATTGGGGGCAGCGGCGGCGGACACCGCTATAGCTCAACCCTTGGCAAGGATTTCACGCACTCGTCCCTTGACAGTATTCTTGCAGACAAGCATGAGTGCGAGCTGTACGGCAAAAACGGGCATATGTGGAGCAAGCTGGTTATAGGAAAGCTTAATGAAACGCTTGTTTTTAATGTTCCCGGGCCTTTTGAGGAGGCTTCGGCCGTTATCAGGGCGTTTAGGGAAAGCTATACAAAGGATGAAAGCGACCTTGAGGCGGCCAATAAAAATATGATGGCGGCGCTTAAGGCAAAATATGGAGCCTGACAGGTGATTATTATGGATTCGTTTATTTATGAAACAACCGCTGCTGACGGCGTACCGGTCGCGGTCTGCGGGTTTTGCAAAAAGGAGTACAAGTGCGATGTGATAAACGCGCTTAAGGCCATAAACACAATCGGCTTTGGCGCCTATAAATCAGGCTATACAATTGATTACAGGCTGGGAGAGCTTCTGAAAAGGTTTTTGCTGCCCTTTGGAAATAAAATATATTATATCGGAGCAACTGCTGGGATAAATGACGCTGAATGTGTGACAGGCGGAGTTTTCGGCACCGTTTCCGAGGGCTTTTCCTCAGCGGAGGGCGAATTATACGAGGAAAATGGATTTTTGATAGGGACAAGGCCGGGATATATGGCCTTTGCCTCATGCTGCGCCGATAAAAGGCTTGAGGAAATATTTGAACAGGCCGAAGGCAGGGATGGCTTTATTGAGCTTTACAACGCGCTTATGGACATAGGCGATGACTTCATAATTATATCAGACGGCAGCGGCGCCGGGGCGCCGGGCATGGCCGCCACAAAGGAGGATATTATTGACCTTTATGAGACAAAGGGAGCGCTTGAAGCGCAGAGGGACTTTTTCGGCCTTAAAAAAATAGGCGTTATTGGAGGAACCTTTGACCCGGTGCATAACGGACATCTTATAGCGGCGGAGTCAGCCAGAGAGGCCTTTGGGCTTGATAAGGTCATATTTGTGCCAACGGGCTACACAACATATAAAGGGAATTTTTCTTCCAGGGGTATTCACAGATACAAAATGACATGCCTTGCGGCGGAAACCAACGAATATTTCTGCGTGTCACCAATTGAGATTGATAAAAATTCTATATGCTATACCGTAGATACCATCGAGGAAATAAGAAAGCACTGCGACGTGGATACTGAGATTTATTTTATAGCGGGCGCCGATGTGCTTAAATACATATCAGGCTGGAGGGGCTTTGACAGACTGTGCAGACTGTGCGAGTTTGTTATAGTCACAAGGCCGGGATACGATATAGAGCGTGAAAAGGAAAGCGAAAGGCTCAAAAGCCTTGGGGCGAAGGTGCATTTTATAGAAACCCCTGCTCTGGACATCTCTTCCTCTTACATAAGAAACGCCATAGGAGAAGGCAGGACGGTTAAATATTTAATGCCTGAGCCTGTAGAGGAGTTTGTAAGGCTCCACAGGCTTTATAACGGAAAAAGGAGCGATTCCTTAGACGGCATACTTAAAAAGCTAATGTAGGTTTGGAGGCTTAAAAACATGGGTCAGGACGACTTAAAAACACTCGACATGCTTAAATGCTGTCTTGACTATTATTACGGAAATATACTTATATCAGACGCAGAGGGAAAAATTCTTTATGTTAACGCCACGCTGCCCAAAATGTATAATATCACAATGGAAAGGGCTTTAAGCATGACGGTTTATGACCTTGTGGATGACGGCGTTTTGGACAGATCTGCGGTGACGGAGGTAATTGAAACCGGAAGGACAGCTATGATTAAGCTGTGCATAAACTCCGGAACGACTATAGACTGCGTGGCAAAGCCTGTTTATGAGGGCGATAAAATTAAATATATAATCGCATTCAGCCATGACGAGATGTTTATGGATGAAATGGAACAGGAGCTGAGGCTGGAAAAGGAAAAGCGTATGGAAATGAAGGATACCCTCCTTTTTATCCAGCAGGCAAACAATAAGTACAGGCCGATAATAACGGCTGACAGCCAGATGAAAAATATATTTGACAGCATGAGCTTTCTTGCCAAAACAGACAGCACGATACTGCTTTACGGCGAAAGCGGGGTAGGAAAGGACGTACTGGCAAATTTCATACATTCCAACAGCATGAGGGCGCAGGAGATTTTTCTTCCGGTAAACTGCAGCGCAATTCCGTCGGAGCTGATGGAGGCGGAGTTTTTCGGCTATGAAAAGGGCTCCTTTACGGGGGCTGATAAAAACGGCAAAAAGGGTATTTTTGAAATGGGAAACGGCGGAACGGTATTTCTTGACGAAATCGGGGATCTGCCGCCGCTTATGCAGGCCAAGCTTTTAAGATTTCTTGACTCAGGGGAGATTAAAAGGGTAGGCAGCACCGGTATTATATATTCCGATGTCAGGATTATTGCGGCCACCAACAAGGACTTGATAAGCATGGTTAAGGAGGGGCGCTTCAGAGAGGATTTATATTACAGGCTAAATATTATACCCGTATATATCCCGCCTTTAAGGGAAAGGCCCGATGATATAGAAGCGCTGGCAGAATATTATTTAAGGGAGTACAACCAAAAGTACAACCATGACGTACAGTTCAGCCCGGAGCAGATACAAAGGCTTTTTAACTACTCATGGCCCGGAAACATCAGGGAACTGAGAAACGAAATAGAAAGATATGTAATAACTAACGGAAATTCCAACATACTGCTTGGAAGCCTGTCCTATCAGGGAGGACTTCAGGGAATAGGAGCTTCTGTTAAATCCGCTTATTCGGATGACCTTAGAAAGGCTAAGGAAAAATTTGAGAAAAACTATATCAAGGGAGTTCTTGATGAATGCGGCTGGAAAATACAGAAGGCCGCC
>URCD01000114.1 GCA_900546215.1 uncultured Eubacteriales bacterium
CATTATAGTTTTTAATACAGTCCCAGTATTCATCGCAGCCGCCTTCAAGCTTTATTGTCAACAGATCATCTGCGCTTAGGCTGTATACGGGGGAACGCAGAACTGCGGCAAGTGGAATATCCTGTCTTGGATTATCAATTATCCTTAAAAAGCTAAGAGCAGTCATAACCTCCGTTGTATCAAGAAATCCTGTGCTTGACTCCGCTGAAGAAGGTATTCCCTTTGACCTCAGTATCTCTACAAATGATGCTCCATAGGTCTTTTTTCTCATTATGATTACAATATCACTGAATTTCAGCTCCCTGTAATCTCCGAGCTTAGGGTCGTATACCTCCAGCCTGTCCTTCCCATACATTAGGCTGTTAATTCTGTCGGCTACAAAGCTCATTTCCTTTTCCATATTTGAAAAATCCTCTTCGGATTCCTCATCTATATAATCAGTGTTAACTATATCAATCTCAACAGCCCCTCCGGCCGATGCGCTGCCGGTATAAACCGGAAACTCCGCGCCCGGATAAAGCATAGCGTTTTCATCATATTCAATTCCGCCGAGCTCCTTTTGCATCAGCTGCATGAATATAAAATTTATCCCCTCCAGAACCTCGCTTCTGCTTCTGAAGTTTTTAAACATATCTATTCTTTCGTTTGCTGCACCCTTTTCAAGGGAAAACGTATTATACTTTCCTGTAAAAATATCAGGATTTGCCAGTCTAAAGCTATAAATGCTCTGCTTCACATCGCCTACCATAAATCTGTTTGTCTCAGATGAAACCAGTGATAAAATAAGCTCCTGAACCGCATTGCTGTCCTGATACTCGTCAGTCATAACATACGCATACTTTTCTGTAAGCTCCTTTGCGGCTTGGGATTTAACAGGATTTTCAACAGTACTTTCCTCATCAATAAGCACCTTAAGGCAGTAATGCTCCAAATCGCTGTAATCCGCTATACGCCTCTGCTTTTTCTCTTCATCGAACCTTAGAGAAAATTCACTGACAAGGTCGAGCAGAAGGCATATGCCGTATCCCGCATTTTTAATGTCATCCAGCATATTGTCCGGATCCCTTAGCAGAAACTTAGAGTTTATATTTGCAAAAATTTTCTTTGACCTGTCTCTTAAATATTTCACTTTTTCTTTTGTAGATGACTCGCATTTTTTAGTTGATAGCCTGTCAAAGGACATATTTAATACGCGTGAGTAAAAGTCTTTAAAACCAGCACCTTCAAGGATATATTCCATCTTTTCTATATCACTGACAAGCATTGGTATATAAGTTTCAGGACCCGTGCTGTTTGCAATTTCAAGCGCATTTTTTGTAAGCTCCAGAGCACCCTTTACATAAGCTGATATCTGTTCCTTAAGAATGTCAAACCAAAGGCCGCTGTCCTTTAAGTAGGCGGCCTTTTGCTTTTCAATCCATCCCTTGGGATCGGGATAGCTTCTTATAAAATTAAATACCTTCAGCACAAGCTCCCTTAATTTCTTATCCGAAGTCCCGTCGCTGTAGTTTTCAACCATATACAAAAACCCCTCAGGGTCATCTGAGGCATAATTATCCTCAAACAGGCTGTCCATAATTTCGTCCTGCAGAAGAAGTATTTCCGTATCATCTGCAACCCTGAACGTCGGGTCAATTCCAAGACGATTGTAGTTCTCCCTTGCGACTCTCAGACAAAAAGAATGTATTGTTGTTATATCGGCATGGTTTAGGAGAACAGACTGTCTCCTTAAATTTGCCGAATTAGGATTTTCCCTTAAAGCAAGATTAACTGCCGCACCAATTCTCTCTTTCATCTCAGCAGCGGCGGCCTTTGTAAACGTAACGACAAGCAGCCTGTCAATATCGACAGGATTCTCCTCATCGGTAATAAGCTTTATTATCCTCTCAACCAGCACGGCCGTTTTACCGGAACCTGCCGCCGCGGACACAAGTATATTTCCGTTTTTCTCGTTTATGGCGCTAATCTGTTCAGCGGTCCATCCCATTTTATCTCCTCAATTCCTAACAAGCACCCTGAAGCCTCTGCTCCAGAGATAAATATTTCGTAAACGAATTAAACATAGTTTCATAGGAATTATAGCAGAAATTTTCAATAAAAGCTATTGTATGCCTTCCATACTTATCTTTATCAAAAAGATACTTCATTACCGCAGACGCATAAAGCTCCGCAAAGTTTCCTGAATACATGATTGCGCAGGCGTAAAGCAGATCGAACATCTTCTGCTCTGGCTGGCAGAGGTCAAACGCGTAAAACAGCATTTCCCTCATATCTGAAAGGTTCAGCGCACATTCCCTGCATCTCAGTATTTTGATAGAATGATGAATGGCCATAAGCTTAATAAACCTTCTGCCCTTTTCCTTAGTCATGGTGTAAATGTTCTCGCCGAAAACATTTCCGTTTATTCTCATTTCAGCAAAGTATTCGTAGGCGTCAGCCACAGTGGAATTTATGCATTCCTCAAAGAACGAAAGATAAAAGCTGTTTTTAAGCGTGTAAATACGCTCAAGATAGATCTCGCTTTCGTCCTCCACAGTATTTTTAATAATATCATGTTTGCCCTTTGGGCTTTTATATAAAAAATCAAACATAGACATAACCTCCATGTTTGAATTTTATAACATTTATTCCTTATGTTTCAAATGCTGTCATGCGCATTTTGCGACAGTACATTTTTCAAATCGTCAACTGTAATTTGAGCCGTATATCCGCCCAGTTCATCAGCAAGGCTTACTAGCAGTAAATTAATGTCATCTTGAAAATACAGCATATGAGTCATACCACTAACCGAGGCTTTATCAAAGGCCGTGTCAAATTCAGGAAAACCTCCGTCAAATTCTACTTCAAAAATTTCATCATATATCTCCGCAAACTCCTTAGCCGCGTTTTCTCCTGCCTTTTGTCCAGTTATAAGCACTTTTACTTTATTTTCCTCCACGTTCAAGCCTCCTTTTTTGACAATTATATCTATCAAAAGCAAAAAAATCAACAAATATTATGCACTTATCTGGTTGCAATATCTTCTTTTATACGCTAATATATTACAAATAAGCTAATAAAATTATTTTTATATATAAATCAAGGGGGATAAAAATGGAAGCATTGAAGAAGAAGATTTTAACGGACGGAACAGCAATCGGCTCAGAAATAATAAAGGTTGACAGCTTTTTAAATCATCAGATAGATATAGCCTTTATGAATGAAATTGGCAGGGAATTTGCCAGAATATTCAGCGACGTTGAAGTTACAAAAATAGTCACAATAGAAGCGTCGGGCATAGCGATAGCTGCAATAGCGTCCCAGTATTTCAACAATGTACCCGTTGTTTTTGCTAAAAAAACTGAATCCCGCAATCTTGACCCTGATAAATACCATGGAGAGGTTTATTCCTTTACAAAGCAGAGGGTTTATCCCATAATGATTTCAAAAAAATATATATCTTCTGAAGACAAAATTCTTATAATTGACGATTTTCTTGCCAACGGAAAAGCGGCTCTTGCACTTACTGGACTTTGTGAACAGGCCGGCGCCACTGTACAGGGCATTGGTATTGTAATTGAAAAAGGCTTCCAGAATGGCGGAAAGCTTCTTCGTGAGGAAAACCACATTAGAGTTGAGTCCCTTGCAATAATCGATAACATCGACGATGGAAAAATAACATTCAGAGATTAAATATAAAAAAAGGATATATTTAATATATATCCTTTTTTATTTGAAGTTATTTTATATTTTTATCTATCGCTTTAAGGCATGTAGTCAAAGCGTCCTCTCCTTCAGGAGATATTATATCCGGGGTTGTACCAAACTCCTGGCTTCCTGTTCCATCGGAGGTAATTCCATATATCGGGCTATATCTTACAATGAGCCCGCTGTTAGGCATTACTACAGGAATAGGGTCGCTGCCAATTCCATCTCCCCCTGTTTGCGTCCCTACAAGGGTTGCAAAGCCTGTGGCCTTTGTAAACATTGCCGCATACTCGGATGAAGAAAATACATTTTCACTTACTAGAATCCATATTTTTCCGTTAAGCATTTTGCTTTCATTTGAGGGCTTTACTTCATACGTATTTTTTAACATAGCGTCCAATTCCTTTAAATCATCCTGATTCATTTTGGGTAGCTCAGGAAGATTAGAAATATCATCCATTGTAGAAACTTCAATAAACTCTTCATTCAGGCTTCCTGCTTTTGCCAGCTCATAAACGTCAGCGGAAAGCGGCTTATCTATATTAGGAGCAACAATCAAATCATCAAAGTAGCTCATTCCTCCCCCGCCATTCATTGTAAAGTCAAATATTACATTCTCATAATCCTTTATCTGCTCATAGAAATCAAAAAGCACCTTTTTGTCCTCTGTATAGCAGCTCATATCAAAGCTGTTTACAGCTATATATGCTGTCTTGCCTTCTTCAATTATCTTTGTCTGTACATTTTTATATTCCTGTGAGTTTATATCGTCTTCATCCACTACAGTTTCTTCGTTCTCCTGTGCCTCGTAATATGCCTGAACCTTGTCATATACCGGCCAGAAAATATTTCCCATACGTTTATAGCTTTCCGTTGACAGCTCATTTCCGTATGCGTCAGCCAGTTTTTTCATCTGTCCCCAATAATACTGTGGAATACCTTCAAGATTATTGTAGGTTTCAACATACCAATCATAATCAAATGGGGCTATTGCAGACAAGTGTCCCACCATATTGGCTTTACGTGTAAAGTTCTCAATAATTGAATAGAACTCTGCCTCTGACTTACAGCTCTCAACTAACTTCCTGCTGTTATTATACTCTTCATCCAAATCTACTCCATACATTCTTTTCAGAGTTCCGAAATATGGATAGTTTTCCTTAAGTGCTTTATAAAGATAATCGAAATCCTCCAGCATCTGCTCGTTTGTCAGCCCAAACCAATTCACATTTTCTGTTTTGGCAAATTCCGAGAGAACCTTAGGCTCATTCGGCTCATAATTAATAAGGTTTTGCCCTTCAGTCTTTGTAAAGAAATAATACAGGAAAAACTCCTCAGGCACATACATATTTCCATCTATAACAACGGCTTCATTATTAAGCTCTGATGTGTATCCGCTTTGACTCAGATATTCATTCTTTCCCGCAAAAGCATTAGCGCTTACTATTTTGCTGTCAACAGACGCTGCCTTTTCGTCCTCGTGCCATGTAACCGTATATCCAAGCTTTTCTGCAGTTTCCCTTAAAGGCATCATAATGGTACCATGCTCAGTATATACCTGATTATTAAGGGCATTTCCATTGACGCTTATCTCTACCTTTTCCGCACCGAATACAATTGATGAGAATGACAGCGCTGCGGCCAAGGTTAAAGACACAATGTTTTTAATTTTCATATATATCTCTCCTTATTAAAGCCCTCCGGTATACCGGAGGGCTATTTTGTCAGTCCTTGACAGATGTCGCCAGTCCGTCCTCGTCGAATTTCACTTTAACATCTGTATTCTTTATACTGTTTTTAAGGCTCTTTATATTCTCTGAGTCATATGAGGTTCCATCAATGCGAATTGTTGTGTCTTCATCAAACTTAAACTCTATCTGTCCAATTCCATCTACAGTTATGGCAATCTCTCCTCTGGGGCGTGACTCATTTGTAATATTCATGAAATCTACCTCCCCTTCCAATTCAGAGATATATCCGTCAATCTTTTTAACCTTGCTGTCCTTTAATGAAATTTCAACACGTATTGTTACATCTCCGCCATTAAATGCATCAATAAGGTCGTCAATATCGTCAATGCTGTCACTGCCGGCAGTAATATCAACATCTATGCTGTCTGAAAGTTTATAGGTCTTGCTTCCTATCTTTATTTCTTTTTCATCAATATCCTTAATATCGCCTGTATAGCTCTTATCGTCGTCCTCTTTATAGTTGCTGGCCTCTGCTACAATTTTTTCAACGTCCTTATTTTTGTCCAATGTAAGCTTAACATCTATATATCTGCTGCCTGTCAAGTCATCAAATTTATTTACAAGTGATGAAATATTGGTTGAACTTCCATTATATTTTACACTAACATCGTCTACAAGACTGTACTTGTATGTTTTTGAACCAGACTCAATTGTTATCTGTCTGTCATTTATATTTTTAATCTTGCCTTCGGTATTGCTTGTATACTTCTCCTCAACGGCTTCTACAAGATATGCCTCCTGAGTTGATGAATTTAACTCAACTGTAACCTCAACAACAGCATCCCCTCTCATACGGTCAGAAAGCTGTCTGAGTGTAGCAGACCTGCCGTTAAGAGTAATCTTTGCGTCCTCTGCAACAGTGTAGTAAGTTTTATCGCCATGCTTATCCTTAATTCCTATCTTATAATCTCCTGCGCTGATAAGCTCGCCTTTGTTCTTAATTGTCGATGAATACTGTGGCGTATTTACATTGTTTGCATTTACCTCGACGTCCTTAGTAATTATTACTTTTGCAATTGCAGCATCAGAATGATATATTGTAACTGAATCGCCGAGACCAAGTCCGGCAGGGCCAACATTACTGCTGGCATTATTATAAACCGGAGTTGAGCCTGTAAGCACAAATCCGGAAACTCCGTCAGGGGTGGTGAGTCTAAGAACCCATGTGCCGTTGGTTTCAAGAAGAGACACAACTGTTCCTGATGTCTGCGTATAACCCGACTCAGGATTTGAAACAACATTCTTTTTCATAAGGTCATAGGCCTTTGAAGCAAGAACAGCCACCTCAGCCCTTGTGATGTTGGATTTAGGATTGAAATTGTTGTTATTATC
>URCD01000115.1 GCA_900546215.1 uncultured Eubacteriales bacterium
GAGGAAGAAGGACAAGGCATCTCTGATGAGGTTAAGGCTGAAATTAGAGGCATATTTAAGACTAAGACCAGAGATGAGTGGACAGAGGTATTTTCACACTATGACGCGTGCGTGCAGCCGGTTCTTAATCTTAAGGAGGCGCTTCTTGAGGACGAGCAGGTTAAGGACAGGGAAATGGTTGTTGATGTGGATCTTCCCCTTCATGACGGAGTTAAGGTTAAACAGCTTGCCACATCAATTAAGCTCAGCGAGTGCCCCTGCGAGTATAAGTTTGCGGGCTATCCTGTAGGCTACCATACAAAGGAAGTTATAGAGAAGCTTGGACTTAGCTATGAAGAGCTAGAGACAAAGGGCGTATTTAAATAATAAAAAAATCCGGCGGTAAGCCGGATTTTATTTACATTTTGGCTTTAATGATGTAAACTGACAGAGTAAAGGGGTGGTTATATGGGCCGTTTGAATGAGTTTTTCAATGGCGGCAGGGAGGTGTTTATGACCTTCGATGAGAATAAGTACTTCACCGTTGCCAGTATACTGAACAGCTCTGACAAGCTGGCCGGTGGCTTTGCGGTTTATTGAATGCACAAAGGACGAAAAGGGATATGAGAGGAATTTTTGATGACAAGTACATCGTAGATGTAAATAATACAAATATGGCTGGAGACTGCCTAGTACTCTCTGTTACATTCAGCGGAAGGGATTATCCTGATTTTATAAACCATTTAGACAGTAAGTTTTTAAAAAAGCAGGCTATTTATTATCAGGATGATAATTTAAAGGGTCAATTTATAATAAAGAGTTCAAGCTTTTCAGGAGAGCCACTTGATGATGAGGTACGAGATATGCTGAACCTAGAAGCCCAAAGGAACGGGCACATTCATTTTCATGAAAGAAGAGATTTCTGGAACTATATATTCGAGGGCAGCATGACTTTAAAAATTACAGAAGACCAAACAACTCAAAAATGCGTTGAACGGACGGAATAACAAAGATATATGGGGTGCGCTATGGCAAAGAAAAACTCAAGAAATACAAAGGGCAGGATTATTTCGGCGGCGTGGGAGCTGTTTTATGAACAGGGCTACGACGATACCACCGTGGAGGAAATAATAGAAAAATCACAGACGTCAAAGGGGTCTTTTTACCATTATTTCGAGGGCAAGGATGCCCTTTTAAGCTCGCTGTCCATATTATTCGACGAGAAATATCAGGAGCTTATGGCAGGAATAGATAAAGAGATGGACAGCTTTGACAAGCTGATGTATTTGAACAGGGAGCTGTTTAAAATGGTGGAAAACAGCATATCGCTGGACCTTCTTGCAAGGCTTTATTCCTCGCAGCTCGTAACAAAGGGAGAAAAGCACCTTCTTGACCATAACCGTGTTTATTTTAAGGTTTTAAGGCAGATTGTCATTGAGGGGCAGCAGAGGGGACAGATAACAGATGAGGTATCCGTTAACGAAATTGTAAGGACATACGCCATGTGTGAAAGGGCCTTTTTATATGACTGGTGCATATGCAACGGCGATTATTCGCTTTTGCAGCACTCAAAACAGATGCTTCCCATGCTTTTTGGATGCTTCAGAACAAAAAAATAGGAGTTTATAAATATTATTTTAAAAGTTATTAGAATTATTTTAAAAATAGTCCAGTGATATTTTGCCTTAAAATCAGTGATATATAAAACAATTGCTTGAAAAAGTATAGAATAAAGTCTATATTGCGTTCTGTATTCCGTTCTAATCGGATTTATGATATACTGTATTGGCGAAGAAGCGGAGACAAGGCACGGAAAATAGGAATTTTGTCTGTTCGCAGATGTAAGTTCCTATTTTTTATGCTTTGGGGCGCTCCGCACAGATTAAATGTAAAGGGGTAGTTAAAATGGGAACATCTCAAATCTGCATTATGATTTCCATCTGTGTGTACCTTGCGGGCATGCTTGTGGTGGGCTTCATATGCTCAAAAAAGAACAACACTGCGGATGACTTTTATCTCGGCGGCAGAAAGCTCGGCCCTATTGTAACGGCTATGAGCGCGGAGGCGTCAGATATGAGCAGCTGGCTTTTAATGGGTCTTCCAGGCGTAGCGTATCTTTCAGGTATCTGCGATGCGGGCTGGACAGCAATCGGCCTTGCGCTCGGTACATACGTAAACTGGCTTATAGTGGCCAAACGTATAAGAAGGTATTCACATATTTCAAATAACGCAATTACAATTCCGGACTTTTTCTCAAACAGGTACCGTGACAGCAGCAATATTATTATGATAATATCTGCGCTTGTAATATTGATTTTCTTTGTGCCTTACACTGCGTCCGGCTTCGCCGCATGCGGAAAGCTTTTTTCAAGCCTTTTCGGCGTAAATTACCTTACGGCTATGATAATAAGCGCGGTAATAATCGTAGGCTATACAGCGCTGGGCGGATTTTTGGCTGCCAGCACGACGGACCTTATTCAAAGTATTGTAATGACCATAGCGCTTATTATTGTACTTGTTTTTGGAATCAGTGTTGCGGGCGGCTTCGATGCGGTTATTGACAACGCTAAAAACCTTCCGGGATATTTTTCAATGAATGCTATGTATGACGTTGCCTCAGGCACAGCTAAGGAGTACGGCTTTATTACAAAGCTTTCAACACTTGCGTGGGGACTTGGATATTTTGGTATGCCCCATATCCTTTTGAGATTTATGGCAATAGAGGACCACAAAAAGCTTGCTCTTTCAAGAAGGATAGCTACGGTTTGGGTTGTAATTTCACTGGCAATCGCTATATTTATCGGCGTTGTTGGTCTTGCTATGTCTAATGCAGGCGCAGTTGAGACCCTTGAAGGCTCGGCTTCAGAGACAATAATAGTAAGGATTTCCGCTCTTTTAAGCAGTAAGGGTGTAGTTCCGGCCCTTGTGGCAGGCGTAATACTTGCAGGTATACTGGCTTCAACTATGTCTACGGCAGATTCCCAGCTTATAGCGGCTTCATCGGCGGTATCAAAGAACCTCTTTGGAGTGCTGAAGATAAATTCGGACGCTAAATCAACAATGAAAACAGCAAGGGCAACACTTCTTATAATCGCCGTAATCGCAGCTTTTATAGCAAGAAACCCTGACAGCTCGGTATTTGGAATAGTATCGTTTGCGTGGGCAGGCTTCGGCGCGGCCTTTGGTCCGGTTGTGCTTTTCGCTCTGTTTTGGAGACGCTCAAACAGATACGGCGCTATAGCCGGAATGCTTTCAGGCGGAGCTATGGTATTTATATGGAAGTACCTTATTAAGCCTATGGGCGGACTTTGGGGCATTTATGAGCTTCTTCCCGCTTTCATAGTATCAAGCCTTGCTATAGTAATAGTAAGCCTTCTGACAAAGGCTCCTTCAAAGGAAATAACAGACGAATTTGACATGGTTAAGAATTTAAAGGACTAATATAAAGGGGCGTGACACTGTCACGCCCTTTTTTTAATTAAATATGCACTCAACCAGCTCGTCTGCCGTAATGTCCCCAAGTATATCCTTCAGGGGAAGGGGAAGGACGGCTTTTTTTATCTCTTCAGGTGAAAAGACAGTGCCTGCCAGAGAGCTTTCCAGCCCGTCTATATCAGCCGTGGACATAAAGTCGCCGAATATGCGGCATTCGGTAATAATGCCGTTTTCAACCCTCAGGCATACCTCTATGAAGCCGCCGTCAAACTTAGCCGAGGTTTTAATACCCATAGGCTGTACGGTGCGGAATGTCCACTGGGGGTCCTCATATTTTTCCCTTGCGAGCTTTTTTGCCGCCTCAATATCGGCCGCTGTAAGCTCATAGCTATTAAAATCAGTATCTTTTGAGAAGGAGCGGACCAGCGCCTGCCAGAAATCCTCTATCGCTGTTCCCTCCGGCAGATAATCCGCTATGTTTCCGACACGGCTTTCAACGGATTTTGTGCTTTTGGATATGAATTTCTCAGGCCTTACATTTAGGGCGCCTGCTATCCTTCCTATATCCGATTTGAAAAGCAGTGTTCCGTGGTGCAGTATTCTGTTTTTATAAATACGCTGGGCGTTGCCGGATATTTTTCTTCCGTCTATTGTTATGTCGTTCCTTCCGTTGGCCTCGGCCTTGATTCCAATGTCTGACAAAGCCTTGATTACAGGGACCGTAAAGTCGTTTATAGTAAAGCCGTCGGTCTCGTTCATTTCAGTTATAAAGGAAAAATTCAGATTGCCCAAATCGTGATATACAGCGCCTCCCCCGGTTGTCCTTCTGACTACGGAAATATTGTTTTTCCCGACAAATCCGGCGTTTATTTCCTCATAGGCGTTTTGATTGTTACCAATTATCACTGCGTTATCATTTTGCCAAAGTATAAGAAAGCTGTCATTTATTTTATTCGTTAAAATATATTCCTCCAGCGCAAGATTGTAATATGGGTTTGTGCATTTGTTCTCGATGTAGTGAAGCTTTTTATACATTTTGTCTAACACTCCTCGTATAATTTATTAAAAAGTGACATATAGTTAAGCAATTGTCAAAAATAAAATGGTTAAAAACCTGACAATATTAATATAGTTAAACAAATATCTTTTATTGACCGCTAAATACTGATATGATATGATTATATCACATAGGGTTCTGCAATGTAAAATCAAATATGCGGAACAAATACATGCCATAAGGAGAGAATGTAATGAGCGAATTTGTAGGAAAAATTAAAGAGCTTCCCGAAGCACTGGGGAATTTTATGCCTAATTCATCTAAGAAGGTTATTTTCGGACCGACGCATTTCTGGCCTGATTATGTTTTAAGATGCTTTGACCTGGAGCCGCTTGCCGGCTCGCATGAACCCCATACCCATGAATGGTGTCACTGGATGGTGGTATTCGAGGGCAAGGGCGTATTCGCCGTAGACGGCGTGGAGTATCCTGTTGAAAGAGGTATGTGGTGCCATATTCCAAGCAATGTACCCCATAATTTCTATAACTCATCTGACAGCGAGCACCTTGTATTCCTTTGCATTGTACCTCCCGAAGGGGACGTTAACCCGACACTTGCAGGCTCTAAGGGCTGCTGATATAAATAAAAGGAGATTGATAAAATGTACGAGAAAACCTATAAAGTAACGGCTAAAAAAGTAGGCGACGTTGAAGTAGACATCGACGCGAGAGGACATAAAATTAAGGCTGACGAGCCTGTGGCACAGGGCGGCACGGATAAGGGTATGAACCCCGTTGAAATGCTCCTTAGCAGTATCGCTGCATGCCAGACAATTACAACATCCGTTTACGCAGAGTCAATGGGAATTAAAATTGACGAAATGTCAGTAGAGGTAGAGGGCGACATGGATTCGGCAGGCTTCATGGGCTACGCGAAATTCAGACCCGGCTTCACTAACATCAGGTCTCACATTAAAATTAAATCAGAGGCTGACCCCGCAATGGTACAGCAGCTTATTGACCTTGTCGAGATAAGATGCCCTGTTGAGGATTCAGTTAAGAACGGCGTAGAAATGTCAAAACCAGTAATTGATGTAGAGAAATAAGAAAGGGAGAATACATATGAGCGAATACGTAGGAAAAATTAAGGACTTGCCCGAGGCACCCGGAAACTTTATTGAAAACGCTTCTAAAAAGGTTATTTTTGGACCAACACGCTTCTGGCCCGACTATGTTTTAAGATGCTTTGACCTTAAACCTGGGGCAGGCGAGAAGGAACCCCATACACATCCTTGGTCTCACTGGGTTGTAATTTATGACGGAGAAGGCGTTTTCTCAATTGAGGGCGTTGAGTATCCGGTAAAAAGAGGCGATTGGCTCCACGTACCCGGAGGCATTCCTCACTACAACTATAATTCATCAGAAACGGAAAACTTTTGCTTCCTTTGCATCGTTCCTCCTGAAGGCGATGTAAGCCCGCTTCTTAACGGCAAAGGCTGCTAAGTGATTTTGTGAACAAGTAACTGATATGGGCGGTCTTTGACCGCCCTATGTTTTAGGTGAATTTAGTAAATTTGAGGTGAAAATATGGCTAAGCTTTTAGTTTTACCAAAATTATCGGTTGTAATGAAGGACGGTACGATAATTAACTGGTATTTTAAAGTGGGCGACTACATCAATAAGGGCGATGTGCTTTACGATGTTGAAGCCGGAAAAATGGGCGGCTCGGCTGAAGCGGAGGATGAAGGAACACTTCTTAAAATCCTTGTTAATGTCGGAGAAAAGGCGAAATGCGGTCAGGCCGTTGCGATAATCGGGGAGACGGGCGAGGACTATACCGAGCTGATTCCCAAGGAAGAGGAAAAAACAGAGGAAGAGGTCAAAAAGACAACTGTTGCCGTTATCGGGGGAGGCCCGGGCGGATATGTGGCGGCAATACGCGCGGCTCAGCTTGGCGCCGAGGTTACTCTGGTTGAAAAGCAGCATATAGGAGGAACCTGCCTTAACGAGGGATGTATACCTACGAAGGCCCTTCTCCACAGCGCTGAGGTCTATGAGGAAGCTAAAAACGGAGCAAAGATAGGCGTTATAGCTGAACCTAAGCTTGATTTTGGCAAGGTAATGGACAACAAAAGGAACGTAGTAGACCGTCTTGTTGGAGGAATACACACACTGCTTAAGGCAAACGGCGTGACAATTGTTGACGGCGAGGCAAG
>URCD01000116.1 GCA_900546215.1 uncultured Eubacteriales bacterium
TATTAATACGTTTTTGGAACAGTATAATTGGAATGACAAGATTATTATTCCGGTGGCAACGTCTGGAAGCAGCGGAATGGGCAAGACCAATGCTGAATTGGAGTCCTCCTGCCCAGGAGCGATATTAAAGGATGGCAAGAGATTTGATGTCAACGTGAGTGAGAAAGAAATTAAAGCATGGTTTACGAAGGAGAAGCAACTCTACCGCTGGTAGGTGTTCCTTTTATATGGCCAATCTATAATAAAACAAAAAGGGAGTCGATAGACGAATGGATCAGATTAAAATCGGAAGGTTCATAGCTTCCCGGAGAAAAGGCCATGGATGGACACAGAGTCAGTTGGCAGAAAAATTAGGCATTACGGATAAGGCGGTGTCAAAATGGGAGACCGGAAGGTCGCTTCCGGACTTATCTTTGTTCACCCCTCTATGTGAGTTGTTTGAAATCACTTTGAATGAGTTGCTCCTGGGAGAATTGATACCGGACGACTGCATAAAAGAAAAATCAGAACAGGTATTGTTTGAGGTTATTTCCAGTTTATTAGGAAATGAAAAGGGTCATGTTCCTGAACTGGAGGGCCAGGACACGGTTCTGCTGCTGGAAAATGTGACAAAAGTATATGATTCCGGCGACATATCCACAGTTGCAGTAAATAACATAAGCCTGGAAGCGGCAAAAGGAAGTTTTATCGGGATCATGGGGGCATCTGGTTCCGGAAAGTCAACTTTACTGAATATGATTGCTACGATTGACCGGCCAGATAGAGGAACGATTAAGATTGATGGGCAGGATATATCGGATTTACCGGAAAGTTCTCTGGCGGATTTTCGACGCCAGCATCTGGGCTTCATCTTTCAGGAGTATAATCTGTTAGATACACTGACCATTGAGGAAAATATCGCTTTGGCTTTGACGATAAAAGAAGAGGCAAAAGAGAAGATCAAGGATACGGTTCATTCACTGGCGGCGGATCTTGCTATAACAGAGGTACTCCATAAGTTCCCCTATGAAGTTTCCGGCGGACAGCGGCAGCGGTGTGCCTGTGCCAGGGCGATTGTTACCAATCCCAGCCTGATTCTGGCGGATGAGCCTACCGGTGCTTTAGACAGTTATAGTGCCAGGCAGTTGCTGGAAACACTGGTGATGTTACGGCGGGACTATCATGCCACCATCTTAATGGTGACTCATGATGCCTTTTCTGCCAGTTATTGCGACCGGATTTTCTTTTTGAAAGATGGTGAACTTAAGGATTCTTTAGACAGAGGGGAAAAGGACAAACAGAATTTTTTTGCGGACATACTGGATGTCATGGCGAAACTCACGGAGGAGGCGGGTCATGTATCTTAAATTAGCGGTTCGGAATGCCCGACGTTCCGTGATGGATTATCTCCTGTACATGGTGACTATGATTGTGCTGCTTTCCATTATCTATATCAGCAATTGTATTGCCCTGTGGGGCAATATACAGGCAAAATTCCAGACAGCCTCTTTACCATTGCTGATTGTGCTGATTATGGTATTTTTGATGTCATACATTAACAATTTTATGATAAAGCAGCGTGCGAAAGAATTTGCGACTTATCTGCTGCTGGGAATGAAAAAAGAGAAGCTGGCTGCTATGTTTGCCTGTGAGATTGCAGTTATCGGACTGATCTGTTTTGCTGCAGGCATACTGCTTGGGATTTTGTCTTATGATTTTTGTTTCTGCTATCTGGGAGGCCTTGGAGATGAGGGTTTTTCTGCAGAAATTATAGGAAAAAGCATCTTATACTCTTTTGGATATTTTTGTATCATCGAACTGCTCTCCATGTTCCGTATGAGGCAGACGGTCTACAAGTTACAAATCTCCCAACTGATGAAGGAGCAACGCCGCAACCAGCCTTTAAATATAAGAAGAAAGACATTCTGGCTGTGCCTGTTTGCGGTAAGTATCAGCGCCTCGTGGATCATGGTTTGTGGAATTGTATTCCTGCCGGATGATATTGGTTACCCATTCATTTCTATTATCAGTATACCAATTGTAGGTTGTGTCCTTGCATTTTATAAATGGCTGTATGCGGTATTATCTTCTATAAGGATAAAAGCGCCGGCCAGCCTGTATGAAGGGAATCGTCTGTACTGGATCGCGGAAATGACTTCCGGGTCAAAAACCAGCGCAGCCTTGAACTCCATATTCAGCCTGTGCCTGTTGTCTGCCGCTTCCTCTTTCCTGTTTGGAGCAATCTTATTGCGTGGGGATATCCGTGTGTTTTCGGAAACTGCACAGAAGTGGATGGCATTTTTGCAGATGAGCATCTGTATTATTTTCATGGTGATATACTTTTCCATCTTGTCGCTGCTGCAGATTGTAGAGTGGAGGCGTCAGGGAAAGGATATCAAGGTGTTACGCTATATGGGCAAAACCCAGAATGCATTAAAAAGACTGATGAGAGATCAGATCCTGGTAAAACTTTTCATTCCCACAATTATGTGTTTTGTTTTGATTTTTAGTATGGCGCCGGCTGTGAATCTTAGGGTGAATCGTTTATGTTCTGCGGCTATGCCAAATTTGTTGTTAAAATCTGTGGGGGCTTTCACTTTGTGCTTTATCGTATTGTATCTTTGCTACTTCTATATAACGTATTTCATGAGCAGGCGTTATATAAAAGGGCTGGAATCCAACAAGAAACTGGAGCCTTGAAGTTTCTATATCATTTATGAAATCGCAAATCTAAGGTTGTAAGGCTGATAAATTAGAATTTATCGAGGTACATTTTTGATACAGAAAGAAAGGGTCAGATGGAAACAAAATTTTTATTTACACAATTATTGGCAATTTTGGGGGCAGTGCTATATTTTCTTTCATATCAGTGCAAAGATAATTGCAAACTTTACGCAATGCAGTTTCTTTCATATCTTTTTTATATTGCTCATTTTATTATTTTGGGAGCGCTGACAGGAGGCCTCAGTTACATATTAAATCTGGCAAGGTCACTATTCCTTGCAAGTAAATGGGAATTTGCCCGGAGCAATAAAATGTGTGTAATTTTATGTTCTATGCAAGGTATTGTTGCTATCACAACCTGGGCGGGATGGATATCACTTCTCCCAATATGTGCAAATATTGCATCGACAATTGGAGGGTATACGCACAACGCTCAAAAAATTCGAATTGCCGGCATGTTCTTTAATTCGCCACTGTGGATTATATATGATTTAATTATTGGTTCCTGGGCAGGTGCTATAGATGAACTAGCGAGCATCATATCGGCAATGATTTCAATTCGCAGATATGGCTGGAAAAATTTAAATCAGATTGATGATTAACATATAGCGACAACTTCCAGTTTAACAAACTGGACAAATTAGAATTTGGAGGAAGAAATAATAATGTCAGGATTAGAAGTGAACCTAGAATATATCGAGCAGCAAACCATATACGGATTGTGGCAAAAGTCAAATGATAAGACTATTTCCAGAGATATAAAGGCTCTGTCTAAACAGTATCATGCCGTGGTTTCCATGCCGGAGGGAAAGGTGTTACCCTATTTTGTCCTGTCCAGAAATTATAATAAGCAAAGCCGCGATTTGGAATTGTTTATTGGCAGTATGATTGACAAAAGCAATTTAGAAAGTTACGTACTCTCAGCTGGCGAGTACGCTAAGATCACAGTAAAGCCTAAATTGGGCTTTTTGTGGGGGGCTTCTATTGGAGAGGCAAAACAATATTTCTATACAAAATGGTTACCCAAAAGTTCCTTTGAAGCATTGAATTTGGAATATGAGTATCACACAGAACGAAGCACGGAAAAGCAACCGACGATTGACATTATCTTTGCCATTCGACGCAAAGCGATCGATTAAAATCAGACAAATCCAGTTTAACAAACTGGACAAAAGTTAGAGTTTGAAGGGGAATGCAAATGATCGAAAGACCAGCCTTAGATAAACATTTAGACAGCAAAACATTTCGAGATTTTTATTATCTGAAAGAGGAATTGATAGATTTCTGCAGAAAAAACGGCTTGCCTGTTGCTGGTGGGAAATTAGAAATAGCGGATCGAATTGCTTATTTTCTAGATACGGGAAAGGTATTATCTGCCGGGGCAGGAAAGAAAAAGGCTGCAATTATTTTTACAATTACCGAAGATACGGAAATAGAAGTTGATTTTGCCTGTTCTGAACGCCATAGAGCCTTTTTTAAAGAGCATATTGGAAACAGTTTTTCTTTTAATGTAGTTTTTCAAAAATGGTTAAAAAGTAATTCTGGGAAGACCTACAAGGAAGCAATCAGTGCCTATTATCAGATTCTTGAAGATAAGAAAAAAGGGAAATCGAAAATTGACAGGCAATTTGAATACAACACCTATATCCGAGATTTCTTTGCCGATAATCAGGGGAAATCTTTGGAGGAAGCAATAAAGTGTTGGAAATGCAAAAAGCAATTGCCAGGGCATAATCGTTATGAACGCTCAGACCTTGCAGCCTTAGAATGAAAAATAAAATTGGGGGAAGCTTGCGTCCGTTTTTGATGAAACTTTTGGTTCACTTAGATGTTTTGAATTGCGTCCCACAGGTTTTTTAGAGAGTGATCCCCCGCATATGTGTGAAAGTTTAACTTGTAATGCGATAGAATTTGCATACCAGTATATATTAGAACTCGGAGGAGAGGAACAACGTTTAGAATAGGAAATTATAAGATAGGTTTTGACATATGGGGATTAACTTTATTTTTGGCAATGATGCTCCCCAATTTTATATGGTTTGCTGTTCCTGCTGTTAATGATGTGCTAAGGGAAAAATCAGTAACCCCTTTTGTAGATATGATTGCTTCTGTTTTTCAAGTCGTAATGATTGTGGCGCTATGCATTATTATCAATAAATATCGCCAGAAGCCTATGAAAAAAGTAGTGTTTAGAGGAATTGTTATTCTATTAGCGCTGTATTACATTGGCTGGTGTTTATACTATGCAGGAATTATAAATCCTGCAGTGATATTAGATTTGAGTTTAGCGCCTTGTTTAGCATTTATATTGTTTTCAATGTCAAGAAAAAATGCAATTGCGCTATTATCAGCGATTATATTTACGCTATGTCATGTTCTGTATGGCATTATAAATTTTATTATATAATGGCAGTTTGCCATTTCATCTGTTTCGCAATATGAATGCTCCAAGTACTTGTAGCGTGAAGCAATTCCATATGAAGCACAATTAGATACAGACAATGGTTCTGATCAGGAAAAGACATTGAACAAAGTTGGAAAACAGAATTTGAAGGAGGAAAATAAGTAATGACTATAAAACAAGTTATGAAAGGGAAAAAGGAATATATAGACTTGCTGTTGTTGGCTGACGAGCAGGAAGATATGATAGATAAGTACCTTGAGCGTGGTGAAATGTTCGTTTTGGATGACAACGGCATAAAAGCCGAATGTGTAATCACGCAAGAAGGTGATGGTATTTATGAGTTGAAAAATATTGCTGTTTTACCCGATTGTCAACGTAAAGGCTATGGGAAAAGTTTGATAGAATTTCTATTTTCCCATTATACTCATTGTAGGACAATGCTTGTTGGGACAGGTGATGTTCCCTCTGCTTTAACCTTTTATAATAAATGTGGTTTTACAGAGTCACATCGAATAAAAAACTTTTTTATAGATAACTATGACCACCGAATGTTTGAAGATGGGAAACAACTAATTGATATGGTTTATCTAAAAAGGACGCGGTAAATCCCAGTTTAAGCAACTGGACGAGCTTGAATTTGTTAGGGAGTGAAATACTTGGAGTTTAGTGAACAATTAAAAGAGCTTAGAAAGAATAAGGGACTGACGCAAGAAGAACTTGCAAACGATTTATAAGTAACAATTCCGTAAAGAAGGGTTTGCTGAAGCGAGAAGTTCATGGAGGAAAGTGTAATGAAAAATATTTTGGTTGTACAAGGAGGCGGTCGTGTCAACGGCAATACCAGTCAGTTAGTAGATGCATTTATTGGAGGCGCAAAGGAGGCTGGCCATACAGTTGATAAGATATCTTTAAATAAAACGGAAGTGAAAGGCTGTATTGGCTGCAATGCCTGCCGTTATGGGAAGCCGTGTGTTCAAAAAGATGGCTTCAATGACCTTATTCCTAAGATTAAAACGGCGGATTTGATTGTATTTGCATCTCCATTATTATTCTGGACCTTATCATCCAAAATCAAGGCATTCATTGAAAGATTTTATTGTATCGCGGAGGAAGACCAGAATCCACCGCTTGGGCGATATGAAAGGTATCCGGTAAAAGATGCGGCTTTACTTATGACATCGGCAGATAATTATTTTTGGACATATGAGCAGGCTGTATCCTATTATAAATTTGCAATAATAAACTACATAGGCTTTCATGATAAAGGCATGGTACTGGCCGGTGGGTGTGGCGATACAAATGGAAAGCCACAGATTGATAAAACCGCTCATTTGCAGAAAGCGTATGAGTTTGGAAAGCAAATTTACGTCGATTAAACTGCGTTCAAAGTTTCACTTACCGCTCTGGTTTACTTCGTCTTCTTAGGATATGGCGCACTATGCTATCTAGTTGTTCTCAATAGTGGCAAGCAGGGC
>URCD01000117.1 GCA_900546215.1 uncultured Eubacteriales bacterium
TAGCAAATAAGAAAATTATGTACATCAGCAGCATGAAAACAGCTGACAGAATATAAATCAGTCTGGATGGAACAAGATAATTAAGAACACATTTTGCTGTCAGGCCGCCGGCTGCGGCTGATACGATAGGTTTTAGAACCCAGTTGACAATATTAAGCCTTGTGCCTGTCAGTTTAATAACCTTGTATGTACTAAGCCCTACCGATACAATAAGACTTATGCACCATCCCGCTATGTAAGCGTCTGTTCCATATAACGGCATTAGATAGCAAATAAATATTATGTTTATTACGGATGCAATTATATTGTTTCTGAAAATAAATACATGTTCGCCCAATCCGTTTAATATTCCAGAAAGAATTATTTGAAGATAAAGCATTGGGCAGGCGGGAACAAGCTTAAGAAGCAGCTCGCCAAGCTCGTACCTGTCATATACGGCAACGGAAAGTTCATGCGGAAATACGGCAAATAGGCAGGCAGTTCCAATACCTATTATAGAGGTGAACATTATTGTCAGCGAAACAGTATCAGTAATCCTCTTTTTGTTGCCGACTGCAACCGCTTCGGTAATTGTAGGTATCATAGCTGTTGAAACAGCTACAAGCAGAGCAGACGGAAGCTGTATCAGAGGTATAGCCATACCTGTAAGATTTCCGTATATACTCATTGCAGCTTCACCGGTCTCTCCGAAAGCCTGCAGTTTTTGAGGTATAAGTATATTCTCAAAGGCAGAGAGCAGAGAAGCGCTTATACGGGTGGCTGCCAGCGGAACTGACATTGATAAAATAAGCATTATGCATTTTGCCGTGGATAAATCGTCTGTTCTTTTGTAATCTGCCTTTTTTTTGAATCCATTGTAGCTTATTATAGTAAAAATACAAGAAAAGGCTTCCCCCAGCAATACTCCGATTACTGCCGCCGCACAGGCATATTCTAAGCCTTTGGCAGCAAGCATTGGTGCCAATACTACAATTACCACAATTCTTACGGTTTGCTCTAACACCTGGGATGCTGCCGGAATACCCTGCTGCTGCATTCCAAGGAAGTACCCGCGCACACAGGAGCCCGCAGCCATGAAAGGAACTGCAAAAGCAAGTATTTTTAAAGAAATGGCCGTTCTGTAATCCTTGATGATTTCTTCCGCAATAAAATCGGCTCCAAAAAACATCACAAGCGATGTGGCAAGGCTTCTGATAATACAAAGCAGTACCGATGTTGTTATGATTTTACTTATGTTGCCATAACGCTTTTTTGCGTTTTCTCTTGCCGTTAGCCTCGATATTGTGGTGGAAAATCCTGAGCTTGTAATACTCCAGCTTAAAAGATAAATTGGCATTACAAGCTGATATAGTCCTATTCCTTCAGCCCCAATGGCGTCTGACATATATATCCTGTAGAAAAAGCCCATTACCCTAGTAATAAGGTTTGCCGCGGTTAAAATTGCGGCGCCCTTGACAATGCTTTTTTTATACATTGAGACAGCCCCTAAATGTTTTTCATTAATAGTCTATTTGTGGTATAATAAGTTTATACGTTTATAATTTAATCAGGAGAGCATTTATGTTTGACATTAGTGAAGAATTAAAAAAGCTTCCCGATAAACCGGGAGTATATATAATGCATGACCAATCAGATGAAATAATTTATGTTGGAAAGGCTATAAACCTTAAAAATCGTGTAAGACAATATTTTCAGCATAGCAAAAATAAGGCTCCAAAGGTTATAGCTATGGTTTCCCATATAGCTTATTTCGAATATATTGTGACTGATTCAGAAATGGAAGCCTTGCTTCTGGAGTGCAATCTTATAAAGGAGCATCGTCCTAAATATAATGTAATGCTTAAGGATGATAAGACATATCCCTATATTAAGGTTACCGTTAATGAAGACTATCCGCGTATTTTTATCACAAGAAAGTATGTGAAGGACAAAAACAGGTATTTTGGACCAATAACAGATGCAACTGCGGCCAAGGAGACTGTTGATTTAATCAACAAGCTTTTTCCAATAAGAAAATGCAGAAAAAGCCTGCCCAAGGAAATAGGAAAGGAACGCCCATGTCTTAACTACCATATAGGACAATGCCTTGCACCGTGCGACAATCTTATTTCCAAGGAGGAATATGGAAAAATTGTAGATGAGGTTATAGCTGTACTTGAAGGCAAATACGACTATATAATAAAATATCTTGAAGGCTTGATGTACGCTGCATCAGATAATATGGATTTTGAAAAGGCAGCTATGTATAGGGACAGAATAGCCGGCGTTAAAAAGATAATGGAAAAGCAGAAGATTACAAATACAGGAGTTGGGGACAGCGATGTAATCGCCTTTTCAAGAGCAATGGACGAGGCGCTTGTACAGGTGTTTTTTATAAGAGGCGGAAAGCTTTCAGGAAGGGAGCATTTCCTTATAAACGCACCAGACTATATAGACAGAAGCGGAATAATGACGCAGTTTGTAAAACAGTTTTACAGCGGTACAGCATATATACCTCGGGAGCTGATACTTGAGGAGGAGCTTATACCGGAGGAAGAGCCTGCAATAATAGAGCTGCTTGAGAACATGAGAGGCTCTAAGGTGACCATAACAGTTCCCCAAAAGGGAGAAAAAAATAAAATGGTTGAACTGGCTGCGAGAAATGCCGCTATAACTTTTGAACGTATGGGTGAAAGACTTAAAAAGGAACAGCGCCAGACAATAGGTGCGCTTGAGGAAATTAAAGAGGCTTTGGGATTGGACAGGCTTCCGTCAAGAATAGAGGCGTATGACATATCTAATACCCAAGGCTTTGAATCCGTAGGCTCTATGGTTGTTTTCGAAAATGGTAAAGCCAAAAACAGTGATTATAGAAAATTCAGGATAAAGACAGTAACAGGTGCAAATGACTTTGCATCAATGGAGGAGGTTATAGGCCGGCGCCTTGCACACTATTTAAGAGAAAAAAGTGAGGCCGGAAGCTTTACTAGGCTTCCTGATATGATATTTGTCGATGGAGGAAAAACACAGATTACGGCTGCTCTAAACGCGATGGATAATGTGGGAGTACATATCCCCGTATGCGGAATGGTTAAGGATGACAGGCACAGAACCAGAGGACTTCTGTATAATGATGCGGAAATAGAATTTAAAACAAATTCAGAAGGCTTTAAACTGATAACAA
Source organism: uncultured Eubacteriales bacterium (assembly GCA_900546215.1). GTDB lineage: Bacteria > Bacillota > Clostridia > Lachnospirales > Anaerotignaceae > Metalachnospira. Next base: position 3,164 of record URCD01000117.1, read on the forward strand.
GGATACAGGATGAAGTCCACCGCTTTGCTATTGAATACCATAGAAAGCTAAGGAGTGAAAAACAGGTGCATTCGGTGCTTGACGATATAGAAGGAATTGGACCAAAAAGAAGAAAAGCGCTGATGAAACAATTCGGCGATATTGAGGCTATTAAAAATGCTGAGGTAGCAGACCTGCTGGAGGCGGAAGAAATGACGATAAAGGCGGCTGAAAGTGTTTATGCTTTTTTTCATAGAACATAACAAAGGAGAATGAAGATGGCTTCAGAAATAAAAGTAGCACTGGAGAAATTTGTAAATGAATTCGAACTGGAAAATTTGACGCCTGAAATTGAGCTTGACGGAAGAATGCTGGTTCAGAAATTTGTAAACAGGCCAGCTTTACAGCTTACCGGTTTTTTTGACCATTTTGATAATACCAGAATACAAATAATCGGACGTATTGAGCACACATACATGAGAAGGCAGACTGTTGAAACAAGAATTGAAATATTTGATAAGCTTTTGAGCTTCCACATACCATGTATTGTTTTTTGCAGGTCGCTTGAGCCGTTTCCTGAGATGATAGAAATTGCGGATAAATATTCGGTTCCTATATTTAAAACAAATGATGGAGCTTCAGAACTGTACAGTGAAGCTACAAAATGGCTTAACACCGAGTTTGCCGAAAAAATTACGATGCATGGTGTGCTTGTCGATGTGTATGGCGAGGGACTTCTTATAATTGGAGAAAGCGGCATTGGAAAAAGTGAGGCGGCTTTGGAATTGATAAAGCGAGGGCACCGTTTGGTTGCGGACGACGCAGTAGAGATTAGGAGAATTTCACATAAGGTCCTTACAGGAACATGTCCTGAATTAATAAGGTATCTTATAGAGCTGAGAGGAATAGGAATTCTTGATGTACATGAGCTTTATGGTGCCGGTGCTGTTAAGGCATCTCAAAACATAGATATAGTAATAAAGCTTGTAAACTGGGACCAGAATGAGGTTTATGACCGTCTGGGGCTTGAGGAAGAATATATTGAAATACTCGGAAATAAAATAGTTTGTAAGACTATACCGCTTAGACCAGGGCGAAATGTAGCGGTTATATGTGAGTCTGCGGCAATTAATCATAGGCAGAGACGTCTTGATTATCCTGCAAACAATATTAAGCAGAGGCTCAATCTTTAAACGAGGTGTTTTATGTATACTGACAAATTAAAAGAAATATTTAAAGTGGTTTTGGAAAATGAGCCAATGAGTGATCATACATCATTTAAAACCGGTGGAAACGCAGATTTATTTATTAAGGCAGACTGCGCGGAAAATATTATAAAAGCTGTGAAGATACTTGAAAATGAAAAAGTACCGTACTTTATCATGGGAAACGGCTCTAATTTGCTTGTTTCAGACAAGGGAATAGAAGGCGCAGTTATAGAAATAGGTTCTTTAATGAATAATATTACTGTAAACGGTAATAAAATATATGCCGAGGCAGGAGCGCTTTTATCTTCACTTTCAGCTGCGGCAGCAGATAATTCTCTGAAAGGGCTGGAGTTTGCTTCAGGAATTCCAGGAAGCGTCGGTGGAGCTGTTTTTATGAACGCTGGGGCCTATGACGGAGAAATCAAGGACATAATAGTATCGGCCAGGGCTATAACCTGTGAAGGGAATATAATAACCTTAAGTAAAGATGAGCTTGATTTATCATACCGACATTCAGTTATTGAAGAAAAGGGACTTATTGTAATCGGCGCTGAATTTAAGCTGATGCATGGCTGTCAAGATGAGATACGAAAAAAAATGGCTGATTTTGCTTCAAGAAGAAGAGATAAGCAGCCTCTTAACTATCCGAGTGCGGGAAGTACTTTTAAACGCCCAGAGGGCTATTTTGCCGGAAAACTGATAGAAGATTCAGGATTAAAGGGAAAGATGATAGGCGGCGCTCAGGTTTCCGAAAAGCATGCAGGATTTATAATAAACACAGGTGATGCTAAAAGCTCAGACATATCAGCGCTTATAGACTACTGTATTGAAACAGTGTATAATAAATTCGGCGTTGTAATAAAACCTGAGGTTAGAATAATAGGCAGAAAATAGACAAAAAATATGACAGTGATAGAGCAGGGAAAGGAGAATGCATATGAAATTTGTTATTGTAACAGGAATGTCCGGAGCAGGTAAAACAACAGTTTTAAAGTTTCTCGAGGATATAGGTTTCTTCTGCGTGGATAACCTCCCACCGGCTCTGATAACAAAGTTCTCCCAGCTTTGCTTTGAGCAGGACGGCTCCATAGATAAGGTTGCGCTTGGTATTGACATCAGAGGCGGTAAACTTTTCGGAGATCTTTTTAAGGGTCTTGAGGAACTGAAAAAAGAAGGCTACGATTATGAAATTCTCTATCTGGATGCATCTGACTCGACTCTCATTAAAAGATATAAGGAATCCAGAAGGTCTCACCCTCTTTCAAAAGGAGGTTCCCTTGAAACAGGGATAGGAAAAGAAAGGTCTATGCTGGCAGACGTTAGACAAAGGGCGACTTATATAATAGATACAAGCAGTATTCTTACAAGGGAATTAAGAGAACAGATAAATAAAATATTTAAAGACAACAATACATTTGATTCTCTTATAATAAAAGTTTGTTCTTTCGGCTTCAAATATGGAATTCCTATGGACTCGGACTTAGTATTTGACGTAAGATTTTTACCAAATCCATACTATATACCCGAACTTAAGGAGTTTACCGGAAACGACAGACCGGTATCTGATTATGTTTTAAGCTTTGATGAAAGCAGGCTGTTTTTGGACAAGCTGACAGATATGCTGGAATTTTTGATACCTATGTATATTAAAGAGGGAAAAAACCAGCTTGTAATATCAATTGGCTGTACGGGAGGAAAGCACCGCTCGGTTACGCTTGCCAATGAGCTGTTTGAAAGGCTTAAAAGCAAGCACAGCGTAATTATAAGCCATAATGATATTGAGAAGGATTCTAAAACAAAAAGGATTTAGAGTGATTAAAGCATTAATTGGCAATTTGCTCTGTTTTTTTAAAAATGCATGCGGGAGGGTAAAACTTTGTCATTTTCATCTAATGTAAAAAGCGAGTTGTCACATCATTTTGGGAATGCAAGACATTGCAATATAGCAGAATTGTCGGCAATTTTGAATATGTGTGGACATATTGCATATAATCGAGAAAAATTTTGTGTAAAAATACAAACTGAAAATCCTGCCGCAGCTAGAAAGTACTTTACATTGCTGAAAAAAACTTTTAATATAGACAGTGAGGTTCTGACTAGAAGAAACAGTCAGCTTAAAAAGAACATGGTTTATATGCTCTTTATCAATAATGATGAACAGGCAAGGAAAATGCTTCAGGCATGTGGACTTTTGAG
>URCD01000118.1 GCA_900546215.1 uncultured Eubacteriales bacterium
CCGCCGTACTCTATCTCAAGCTCTATTTCTTTATCGGGCGGCAGTATAACGGATATTTCCTTGGTGTTCATATCATCATTGTTCAAATCCTTAAAATCCATTTGTTCACCGTTGGCCTTAATTTCAAAGACCTTATATCCGGGATTAATCCGAAAAAGAGCTTCCTGTCCTTCTCCGCCGCTGTTTTTTATGTGGTATTTGGCACTTCCGTACATTCTGCCGAGTTTCACGTCCGGCCTGGCATAAACATAGACAGAATCGCATATCAAATCCTCATTATAGTCATAGCCGTAGTAGGTGTCATAGTCAATAAGCTCCTTGCTGTGATCCAAAAACGGCTGCTTCGCATAGGCGGTACCTCCCGAAACAAAAAGAATAACAGCCATTGCCGGTATTATCAGCCTTCTTGAATTATGCAGGAATGATTTGAACGCACCCTTTCCGTAGCTTCTGACGCATAAAAATGAAATAAGCCACATACCGGATATTATCAGCATCCAGAAAAGCCTGTTATACAACACCGTCATTAAAAGCCTGCTGTTTCCAAAATCGTCCGACATAACCCATACGCTGGGATTTATCCAGCGGAGAAGGTAATTATCATTCCATACCACAAGGCTTAAAACAGTTAAGACGATAAAGAGCGCAAGCGCCAAATCCAGCCTTTTAACAAACTGGTAAGACGCAGAAGAAATAAGCACTCCAAAAATAAGACATGGCAGCATAAATACAAGCCAGACAGCGATATAAAGACCCATGTCAAAAGTGTGGCCTAAATTGTAATATGTAAATGGCAGATGCACAGCCATTGCCGCGGCCTGAGCCGCAACGCAGAACAGTATCAGCGCTGCGCACTGCACTGCTGAGATTTTTTTAGGGGACAAAACAGGCTCCAGCAGTGTGTCCATTCTGTATTTATGAAGATATTCCATTTCATATACCGTCAGGAATGCCACTATAACAGAGCCAAAAAGCGTGCCCGCAAGCGCCTGGTTGGCGAGAAACATGCCCACCCTGCTGGTTGTGTAGCCGTCCTGTGTAAGTGATAAAAGAGGTCTGTATGCCTGATAGCCTAAAAACGGAGACAATATTATGAGCGCAAAGGCCGCTAGGGCTATCCTGCTTCTGAAAAGTCTTGACAGCTCGGCCTTAATCATTCTCATATATTCCGCCTCCTTCCGCTATGCAGTAAAGATAAGCGTCCTCAAGGGTCGGCTCCACTGTTTTGGCAAAGGATGGCATTATTTTTGATACTATACGGCATTTTATTCCTGACGCCGTATTTATTCTGGATGTAACATGGTATCCTTCCTCTTTTTTCTCCCCTCCGTCCTCATAAAACACACCCACATGTCCCTGAGCCAGAGCTATGAGCTTTTCCGGCGTTCCGGCGAACAAAATCTCTCCGCCGTTCATAACAATCAGCTTATTGCATACAGACTGCACATCCTCTATTATATGGGTTGACAGAAGTACAGCCTTATTCTGGGCAGTCTTTGAAAACAGGTTTCTGAAATGTATCCTTTCCTCCGGGTCAAGTCCCACGGTAGGCTCGTCAAAAATAAGCAGCGAGGGCTCGCCAAGCAGTGCCTGAGCTATACCCACACGCTGACGCTGTCCTCCTGAAAGCGTTTTAATTCTTGCGTTTTTCTTTTCCTCAAGATTAGTTTCATTTATAACCCTGTCAATTTCACTTTTCACATTTTTAATATTTTTCAGGGACGACATATAGTCAAGGAACTGGTACACGCTCAGCTCATCATAAAGACCAAATGACTGAGGCAGGTAGCCAAGCTTTGACTTAAGCTGCTTTTCATGTTTCAGCAGAGGCCCACCGTTATAAAAAATTTCACCTCCTGTTGGTATAAGCCCCGCAGTTATCAGCTTCATAAGCGTTGTCTTTCCCGCCCCATTAGGCCCTAAAAGACCTATAAGGTTAGGGCTTTTTATTTCCAAATTGATATTTTCAAGCGCTTTTTTGCCTGACGGGTATGTCATGCTTACATTTTTTATCGCTATTTCCATTACTCATCTTCCCTTCATGTAGTTTACATGATAGAGAATACAACTTTTCCTTGAAACGTTTATGCATTAAATATGGATTTTATATGAAGAAAACCTTAAGGATTTCCTTAAGGTTTTTTAACTCTCTAAACTATATTCATAATGAATTCAAATTTCACGCCGTTTTGTATATTTTCGATATTGCATTCAGCCGCATGCTGGTCGAGTATCAGCTTCACAATATACAGTCCAAGCCCGCTTCCCCCGGTTCTCCTGTTTCTGGACTGCTCTCCTCTGTAAAACGCCTCAAACAGATGCGGAAGCGCCCTTTCATCTATGGATGCACCTGTATTAATAATATCTATTGCGGCCCTTCCGTCAATTTTCGACGCTGATATTATAACACTTTCGCCTGCCTCCGAATAAAACGCCGCATTTGAAAACAAATTGTCCAAAGCCTTTGAAAGCAGCTTTTTATCGGCAGAAACATTCAGTCCATCCTCTATTTCGCATTTTAGGCTGAGCCCCTTCTGCTCAAACAGCTCCCCGTATTCCTCCGCCTTATCGGCAAGCCATTTTGATAAGTCCAGTGTTTCAAATCTTGCCTTGAAAGCAGAGGCCTCCATTCTCGAAACCGATAAAATTTCCTGAACCATGCTTTCCATTCTGTTGGCTGTATCTAAAGCCCTGACAAGGTATTTATCCCTGTCGCTGTAAGCCCCGATATTTTCAATCATGCCTTCAAGCTGACCCTTTATTACGGTCAGAGGCGTTTTAAGCTCATGCGAAACAGCCGAGAAAAATTCGGTCCTTTCATTTTCCAGCTGTCTTTCCCTCTCTATATCGTTTTTAAGAGTTTCGTTGGCGCTTTTCAGCTCTCCAAGCGCCTCCGACAGCTTTTGTGAAAGCTCGTTAAGGCTTCTTCCAAGCGTTCCAATCTCATCAAGCCTGCTTTCGTCACATAGCCAGTCAAACTCCAGCGAGGCCATCTTCTTTGAAACGTTATTCAGCTTGACAATGGGTCTGGTAATATATCTTGAATAAAACAGCGCTCCGAAAAACGATATAGCTATAACAGCAATAACAATCCACGGCGCAATCTGCCCAAGCGCCTCTATGGTCTGATTAACTGCCTTTATATTATTTGTTATTACAAGGGAGTATACCGTACTGTCGCCCAGAAAGGAAAACTGGTAGTTCTGTCCGCTTGACATTGTCACCGCTGAGGCCACATCTGATTCCACATGTGTTTGCACATCTGATGCAACTGCGATATCGACATTATCAGACACCTTTTCGCTTCCGTTATCCTCAGCCAGGCTTCCACTCTGAACCTCCGCCGATGTTACCGTAATCCACATAACACCCGAATCAACAACCTTAACCGTCGAAAGGGGGACAAAGTTATTCTTTTCATCATAAACAGTCACGTCGCAGCCGTTTTCGACAATAAACTTGTCTATAATTTCCCCTCCGTCCTCAAATTTGACATTTTCAAGGTCATTAATAAGCTTATCGGTCTTTTCCGCTATTTTATCGCTTTCAATAGTAGTATATGTAATAGGCGTAACCCACGCAATGAAGCCGTATGTAAACATGCACGCGGCCGCAAGCATTGACGCCGTGATAAAAAATATTCTGGCGTTCAGGCTTCCTCTAATTTTCTTTATCAATTCGGTATCCAACTCCTCTTATCGTATCAATATAGTTTACTCCCAGCTTTTTACGCAGGTTTTTAATATGTGAATCTACAATTCTCTCGTCCCCATAAAAATCATATCCCCACAGCTTATCCAGCAGCTGTGGTCTGGTCAATACCCTTCCCTGATTTCTTAAAAGCTCCTCAAGCAGTTCAAATTCCTTTTGTGTGACCTCTATCAGGCCGCCGTTTACAAAAACCTTATGCCCATCCGTATCTATGGTCACCGATTTATAGGAAATAAGCCCGTTTTCCATTCTGTTTTCACATCTTCTGAAAACAGCTGCTATTTTCTTAATAAGCACCTTCATAGAAAATGGCTTGGTAATATAGTCATCTATTTTAAGGTCAAAGCCCTTTACCTGATTATCCTCACTGTCAAGCGCAGTAAGCATTATTATTGGCACATTTGAACGGCTGCGTATAAATTCACAGACGCCGTATCCGTCTATTTTTGGTATCATAATATCCAGCAAAACCATATCAAAGCTATCGCTTCCAAATAATTCAAGCGCCTGCACCCCATCCGCTGCCAGACTGGTTTTATATCCCGCATCATTTAAAAAATTTTCCAAAAGCTCCTGAATATCCGCCTCATCTTCTACAACAAGTATATTTTTCAAAAAGACACCCCCTGTATATATGATGAGTATAACATACAAGTTTGAATTTTATGTGAAGAAAAATAAAAGAAGCGGATTAACCGCTTCTTCTGCTACTTTATAAGCTCTTTCACTTTCTTATTTGCCGCCTTGGCAATTTCCTCTTCGTCTATTCCCTTAAGCCTTCCCGCCTCGCATACAAGCTTTCCGTTTATAAACACATAATCAGCCGGCTTTGAATATCCCACCGTCGCTAAAATTCCCGCCGGATCCGTAAATGTTCCGGCTAGCTCAAGGCTTTCAGCGTCAATAGCAAACATATCAGCGGCCGCGCCAGGCTTAAGGCTTCCTATATCATCTCTTCCAAGTATCTGCGCGCTCCCCGCCGTAGCTAATTTAAGGATTTCAGCTCCAGATGGCGCCTTACTGCTGTATGTGAGCCTGTGAAGCAAATAAGCAGCTCTCATTTCCGCCATTAAATTTGAACAGTCATTTGACGCGCTTCCGTCAACAGCTAATCCAACCTTTACACCCATATCAAGCATTTCGGGCACTCTGCACACTCCTGAAGCCAGCTTCATGTTAGACACAGGGCAGTGGGCAACGCCTGTCCCCGTTTTTGCCAGCAGCTTAAGCTCATCATCATTGAAATGTATTCCATGGGCGTACCATACGTCACTTCCCGTCCAGCCGACAGACTCCATAAACTCAAGCGGCCTCATTCCCAGCTTGGAAATGCAGAAGCTTTCCTCGTCCTTTGTCTCGGCAACATGGGTATGCAGCCTTACTCCCAGCCTTCTTGCCAGCTCAGCCGATTCTTCAAGCAGCTTTGGCGTCACGCTAAAAGGAGAGCACGGAGCAAACGCGACTCTGTGCATAGCAAGCCTTGATCTGTCATGGTATTTTTCAGCCAGTCTTTTGCTGTCACTCAAAATCGTATCGACATCCTGAACTAAATCATCCGGAGGAAGCCCACCGTCCTTTTTGCCAAGGGACATGCTTCCCCTTGAAGCATAAAACCTGATTCCAAGCTTATCTGCCGCTTCAAACTGTCTGTCAATGAAATATTCGGAATTATTCCTTGGAAACACATAGTGATGGTCAAAGCATGTGGTACAGCCATATTTAATGAGTTCTCCCATACCAACCAGAGAGCTTAGGTAAATTGTCTCCTCGTCTATCCCCCTCCATATTTCATAGAGTGTTGTAAGCCAGTCAAACAGCTCCATTTTCTGTACCTTAAGCAAATTTCTTGTAAAGGTCTGATATAGATGATGATGTGTATTTACGAGCCCGGGATATATGTATTTTCCGGTCATATCATAGCATTCGTCTGCCTTCAAATCCACAGTCCCTATGGAGATTATTTCTCCGTCTCTTATATACATATCCGCATTATAATATATTTTGTTTTCTTCATCACAGCTTATTATACCTGAAGCGTTTTTAAGCAGAACGGTTCCCATAGCTTTTCCTCCTATTTCACTATAAAATCACAAACACTGTTAATCATTATTTTCTGGGCGTACCAATATCCCTTCATATCCGCATTTAATACCGTAAAAGCCAGATTTTTAATTGTATTCACGGCATCCTCATCCGTCACAAGCAGCTTTATTCCCGAAAATTTTATTACCTCATTTATGTGGATCTCATCTCCATGGTATCTGTCCATAAGTTCTGTGCCGTCAATATTCTCCAAAAGCTGCGGCAGGTCTTCTTTAATAAATTTCATAACAGAGTACTTATACATCATTACACATGCCTGCAAAATGGCCTTCGCAGCCTTACTCTTATAGGACATGCCATTATTTTGAATAAGACATTCCAGCGCCGTGCCATAAATTTCAGTATGCCAGTCCTCGACCACTTCAAGGAAAAGCTCATCTTTAGACTTAAAAAAATTATAGAAAGCTCCCTTTGATATACCAGCGTATGCAACAAGGCTGTCAACAGATGTTTTTTTCATGCCAATCTCAGCCGCTGAGATTATTGCGCCCTCTTTTAGCTTTTCCGCTATTTCGTCTTTTTTGTTTTTACTAAATGGAATTGCCATAAAACTCACCTTTAATGACCAGATTTTTAATTGCAGTCATATAGAGAATATCATAACACCGGATAAAATGCAATTACGTTAAAATGCCAATAAAAAAAGCCCGTTAAAAGACGGGCAAAAAAATGGGAGTTACAGGGCTCGAACCTGTGACCCTCTGCTTGTAAGGCAGATGCTCTCCCAGC
>URCD01000119.1 GCA_900546215.1 uncultured Eubacteriales bacterium
GTGCCGTACCAAATAATATTTACGTCATCCGGAAGTCCATATTCCTTTTCTCTGCCGTTTAGCTTTGAGAGCATTTCATCATCGCCGTTAAGAACTGCAAAGCCGCCCTTTCTTATATGAGGAAGCATTTCACATTTTGCTTTTAAAATTCCCTCTCTTGATCCCAAATTCTCTATATGAGAAACTCCTACATTAGTTATTACGCCTATATGAGGTGTCACGGCTTCGGCAAGAACATCTATCTCTCCCCTATGGTTCATACCCATTTCAACAACAGCGGCAGTATGCCCTTTATCAAGGGAAAAAAGCGTAATAGGCACTCCAATGTCGTTATTAAAGTTTCCGTTGGTTTTAAGAACATTATATTTTTCAGAAAGAACTCCTGCAATTATGTCTTTTGTAGTTGTCTTGCCCACACTGCCCGTAACAGCCGTAAATGGTATATCAAATAAATTTCTGTATCCGCCGGCAATCTTTAACAGAGCTTTTCTCGTGTCATCAACAAGTATAAGTCCCCTGCCCTCCGGTACGGTAATTTCCTGTTCGCTAAGTACGCATACAGCTCCCTTTTCCCATGCCGTTTCTATAAAGCTGTGTCCGTCAAACCTTTCGCCTCTTATAGCCGCAAACAGGCTTCCCTCTTTTACCGCTCTGGAGTCCGTTGTTATATATGTAATTTCATTGCTGCTTCCCAAAAGCTTTCCGCCGCAGAACTCGGCGGCCTGCTTAGCTGTTATAGCTGTCATTTTTATCTCCTTATGCGTTTTCAAATGCCTTTTTTACTTCCTCAACATCATCAAAATGAATTGTTTTATCGGCAAATATCTGATAATCCTCATGTCCTTTACCTGCTATTATTACTACATCATCTTTTCTTGCCATTCTGATTGCTTCATTAATAGCTTCTCTTCTATCCACGATTTTATGATAGGGACATTTTGTAGGAATCATTCCGACTTCCACATCATCCAGTATTGACGCCGGATTTTCTGTTCTTGGATTATCACTTGTAATTATTGCAAAATCAGAAAGCTTTCCTACTATTTCTGCCATAATTGGTCTCTTTGTTCTGTCACGGTCTCCTCCGCAGCCAAAAACTGTAATTATTCTGCCCTTTGCAAATTCATGGGCCGTTTCAAGAATATTTTCAAGCCCATCAGGAGTATGTGCATAATCGACAATAGCCGTAATCCCTAAATTATTTGGAACCGACTGAAATCTTCCGGGCACTCCCTCATTAAGAGAAAGGCCTTTTAAAATATCTTCCATTTTAATACCGTTTAAAAGGCAGGCTCCTATTGCACCGAGAGAATTATATATACTGAATCTTCCGGGTATATTAAGCTTAACAGGATACTGTCTGCCCTCATAATCAAGCGTATAGCTTACACCCTCGGCTGTAACAGAAATATTTTCAGCACGAAGGTCAGCACTTTCACTTTCAATGCCGGTTGTCATAACTAAACCTTTTGCGACGCTCCTCATGTAAGCTCCTGCGGCGTCGTCTATATTAATTACCGCTTTTTCTGCCATAGAAAAAAGTATTCCCTTGGCTTTCATATAATTTTCCATAGTTTTATGGTAATCAAGGTGATCCTGCGTAAGATTTGTAAAAATCGCAGTTGAATATTTTACTCCTGTAACTCTGTCAAGCGCTAGCGAATGGCTTGAAACCTCCATAACGGCAAAGGATACGCCTTCACCCGACATTTCAGAAAAGAGTTCCTGAAGCTCAAGGCTTTCAGGTGTTGTTCTGTCCGCATGCAGAGTACGTTTTCCTATCATATTTCCTATTGTTCCAATGACGCCTGTTTTATATCCGAGACTATCCAGAATTGTTTTTATCAAATATGTCGTAGTAGTCTTTCCGTTTGTACCTGTTACACCAATAACATTAATTTTTTCAGACGGATTATCGTAATAAGCCGCTGAAATCAGCGCAAGAGCCTTTCTTGTATTTTCAGTTATTACAATTGCCGCCCCGCTGTTTTCCATGCCCTCAGCCATATGTTCAGCTACAATTACTGAAGCGCCCTTTTCAATGGCAGATTTTGCATATTTATGTCCGTCTGTCTGAAAGCCTGTAATGCATACGAACAGGTCTCCTCTGCCAACTTTTCTGGAATCATATTGTACGGCATTTACTTCTGTATCAGCACAGCCCTGTACTATTTTACAATTTATATTTTTAATCAGCTGTCCAAGTTTCAAGGCCAAAACCTCCTAAATAAACCAGTTTCTATAACTAATTGATTATATCACAGGCATAGTTTGATGTAAATAACTGTCCTGCCTTAAAATTCACTCTGAAACTGCAGTTTTCTCTATATTAAGATAAGGAAGTATATTTGAGAGAAGGTCTTTCATAACAGGTCCGGCAACAGTTCCTCCATAGTATACACCCTGAGGCTCATCAATAAGAACCAGCGCCATAACCTGCGGGTCATTTGCGGGAGCGAATGACATAAAGCTGGCTATATATTTACCGCTTCCTCTTGGAAGCTTCTGGCTTGTAGCCGTTTTGCCGCCTATCCGGTATCCCTCTACCTGAGCCTTATTTCCTGAACCCTCAGCTACAACAGATTCAAGTATTTCACGCATAGTCGCACTTGTTTCTGCACTTATTGCCGTTCCATCCTCCGGCCAATCAAATGTTTTAACTGTAAATCCATTATCATCTATCGTTTTAACAGCAAAATGCGGAGTTATAAGCCTTCCCCCATTTACAACTGCTGCCGCCGCCCTTAAAAGCTGTATTGGAGTTATCTGGAATGTCTGCCCAAAGCTCATGGTAGCAAGCTCTACAGGTCCGATGTCCTCTTTTTTATGAAGTATACCTACAGCTTCTCCGTTAAGGTCAATTCCTGTCTTTTCGTCAAAGCCAAATCTAAGCATATATTCGTGGAATGTTTCTGCTCCTATTCTTTCCGCAACCTGCATGAATACAGGGTTGCATGAGTTCTGAACGCCCTGCACAAATGTCTGCGTTCCATGTGACCTGGGAAATCTCCAGCATTTTATCTGTCTTCCCCCAACGGTTAGCGAGCCTGAACAGTTAAACGTGCTTTCCGGAGTTATTACGCCTTCCTCAAGTCCTGCTGAAGCTGTTACTATTTTAAATGTACTTCCAGGCTCATATGTATCATTTATCGCTTTATTTCTCCACATTTGGTTCAGATAATTGTTCTTTTCTTCAGCCGTAAATGTATCCCACATTGCGGCCAGTTCTTCATTATTTATTGTAAACGGGTCATTTAAGTCAAACGATGGGTAATTAGCCATCGCATACAGTTCTCCATTTTGAGGGTTCATTACTATTATAAGTCCGCTTTTTGCTCCTTTAGCCTCCACTGCAGCCTGAATTTCCTGTTCTGCATACTGTTGTATCACCACATCAATACTTGTAACAAGGTTATCTCCATTAACTGGCTCCACTCGTTCTTCCGCATCGCTGACTCGCAGCCCCTTTGAGTCTGTCTGCGTAAGTATCTTTCCTGCCTGTCCTTTAAGATAATCCTCATATTTGCTTTCAAGTCCAATTATCCCCTGATTATCCTTTCCAACGAAGCCAATAACGTTGGCTGCCAAGGTTGAGTATGGATATGTACGTTCAACATCTTCGTCAATCATAACACCAGGCAGGTCAAGAGCACGTATTTTAGCGGCCGTTTCATTATCAACCTTTGTTTTAATGCGTTTAAGCGCAACCCGTTCCTGAATATCCTCCAATACGTCATTATAATCCAATTCCAGTATCTCAGAAAGTGCCTTTGCCGTTTCCTCCTGGTTTTCCACCTGGGCATGTATAACTGATACCGCGCTTACCGATTCGGTAACAGCCATACCTACGCCGTTTCTGTCAAGTATGCTGCCCCTTTTGGGGGTAATGAGTCTGTCCCTTGTCTGCTGTTCATAGGCCTGGGACTGATACTCATCAGCCTTTGTAAGCATCAGGTATCCTACTCTAAAACTTAAAACAACTAGGGCTGCCATAAATACCGCTAGAGCTATGAAAAGGCGCTTTTTGCCTCTGAATGTCAATTTATCCACAACAATCATTCCCGTAAAATAATCTTATTAAATATATGAAATAAATACCGGGCTTATGTAAATAAAAATATGACACCCTAGGAGCACATATAATATAAAAAGCGTTAAGGCTGATTGCTCCCTTAACGCTTTTTTAATTAGCTAACTACTTTACCGGTCTTTCTCTTAGTAACCGGAACTGCATTTTGTGTATCAGGCGCCGAAGTATCAGGAGAGTCTCCGTTCTGGCCGTTCGCCGGCTGCCCTGTTTCTGATTGTGTTCCGCCTGAACTGCCTCCTGCTGCTCCGCCATCCTTCACTTCAAATTGAAGGGTAATATCACTGCCCTTTACAACATATTCTCCCTTAATAGGGTTTTGACTTACTACCACTCCGTTTTCGTCTCCTTCAACCACGGCTGAAAGTCCTGCATCCATTATTATCTGGACCGCCTCATCATAGCTGCGTCCCAATACACTTGGAGTCTGCGTCATATTATTATCATTTTCGCCCTTAGTCACATATACGATAATTGTGGAGCCTTCAGCAACCTCCGTGCCCGCATGTGGAGCACTGCTTGTAACAACGCTTCCTTCTCCTACTATTTGATAGTTGAGGTCCTTCAAACTAAGATAAGTTATGGCTTCATTTGTAGTGTACAGTGTAAGGTCGTCAAGAACTACCGTATTGTTCTCCTGGCTTGAGGTCTCCTGTACCTCCTCGGTTTTCTGTATTCCGAGATACTTTATTATATTTTCCAAAAGCCCTTTAAGCATAGGGGCTGCCGACGTGGAGCCCTCTGTATATACCGCCGGCCTGTCCAGTATAGCGATAGCTATTATCTCTGGATTATCAGCAGGCAAAAAGCCGATGAACGATACTACATATTTTTCACTTGAACGGACTGCCTGCTGCGCTGTACCAGTCTTACCGCCAATGTCGTAGCCATCTATTTTAGCCTTTTTGCCAGTTCCTCCATTAATAACAGCCCTTAGATAATTTTTCACAGTAGAGCTTGTTTCCTCACTTATTACCTTTCTTACAAGCGTTGGATTCTTTTCATATGTCACGTTTCCCTCTGAGTCGATTACCTTGGAAACAACATAGGGCTGCATTAGATCTCCACCGTTTATTACGGCTGAAAAAGCTGTAAGAACCTGTATGGCCGTGCAGTTAAAGCCCTGTCCAAAACTCATAGTGGCAAGTTCAACTGGGCCTATGGCGTTTTCTGTGTACATTATTTCACTGCCTGTACCCTCTTCACCGATAAGGTCTATGCCAGTCTTTTCTCCGAAGCCGAAGTCCTTTTGGTATTTATAAAAAATACTCTTCCCCATTTTTTCAGCAATATCCATCATGCCTATGTTGCAGGAGTTGGCCAAAACCTCCTCAAGAGTTTCCGTTCCATGGCCTGAACGCAGCCAACATTTAATGTCATAATCGTATACAGTTTTCATGCCGTTGCATACAAATGTATCTGTTTCTTTAATTATGCCTTCCTCAAGAGCAGCAGCTACAACCATAGGTTTAAATATTGAGCCAGCCTCAAATGTATAGCTAATGTTAAAATTTTTCCAGCTGTCCATGAGGAAATTTGTCTGTTCCTCATCAGTCATGGCGTTCCATTTGTCCTTAAACTCGTCTGTATTATATATAGAGGTAGGATCACCCGGAGTATTAGAGTTAAACGAAGGATAATCCGCCATAGCGTATACTTCGCCGGTTTTAGGGTTCATAACAAGCACAGCCGCATGTTCCGGCGAATAGTCGGCAACCGCCTGCGCAACTGCCTGCTCCGCATACTGCTGGATATTATAGTCCAAGGTTGTAACAACGGTTGAGCCGTCCTTGGCGTCAATTGTCTGCACCACAGCTGACGAGCTTCCGTCATACGTTTTAAACTCGCGTCCGTTTACGCCGGAAAGCACTGTATTGTATTTATTTTCCAAACCCCACGAGCTGTCTCCTCTTATAAATCCTATAACATCTGATGCTACTGTTCCAAGAGGATAGCTTCTTTTTGTATCTGCTCCAAAAACAACTCCCTTAAGTCCAAGGGCTTCAATTTCCTCTTTCTGCTCTCTTGTAAGTTTTTTTGCAAGAACCTTCCAGTGTGTATCCGCCGCTGGGGTTCCATTTTCATCTGTAACTATGTATGATTTAAGTGTGGCATAATCAAGATTAAGATAATCAATACCAGCTAGTGAAGAAATAGTTTTTTCCTGCTCCTGGGCATCATAGTATCCCACAAGAACCCTGACATCAAGAGCAAGGTCGTAAACTCTTGTTGATACGGCAAACGCCTGATTATTTCTGTCTACAATGGAGCCTCTGTTAGCAACTATTGTGTTGTCATAGTCATCTGTCTGCTGGGTTTTAGCCGCGCTTTCATATTCCTCGCCCTTT
>URCD01000120.1 GCA_900546215.1 uncultured Eubacteriales bacterium
ACATACCGTTAAATCCTTTCTTATACAGCCAGCATAAGGGCTGTTACTGTAATAAACATAATTTCTGCGGTAAATACAATTCCAGTAAGTATAGCCGTGTAATCGGCGGCACGAGTTATACACTTTACAATTCTCTTAGGAGCTATTGGTTCGGTAATTGCGGCGGTCAGCTTATAAATAAGCATGATAACAGCCAGCCTGATTACAGGCATAATACTCATCAGAACTATAAATATCATTACGGCAGCCGTAATTGAATTACCCATTGATGACGTCAGTGCTGCCGCCGTTTCCGCAGCAGATGCCATCAGGCTTCCAACTACAGGAACCGCCTCCGCAGCTGTTTTTATGGAACGTCCGGCTATAACCGCAACGTCAGGTACGCCTATTTTTATAAGAGACATTATAAATACAAAAGCCCCTGCGCAAACTTTAACGCCCCATTTGCATAAAAAGCTCATAAGCTCTGCAAGCTCCATCAGCATATCCCGCTCTGACATACTGTTTATAAATGTAATAAGGGCAGCAAAAAGAATTCCAGGTATAACAAGCCTTTTTACTATATAATTGAGAACAGAGGCGGAAGCATACAAAACAGGCACCGCCGCGGTCATTTTAGCGGCCTTTCCGTTTGCCGTCATAATCAGCATATAAAGCGGCTGAAGTGTGTTTGATGTTTCAGTTATGTTCTCAACGGCCTTTAAAGCAGTTTGCGATGCGTATGAAAATGACTGCATTACTGTTATGACAAGTACTGCCGAGCATATATACTGTCCTAGCTTGCTGACTCCCTCAGACGAAAAGGATGATGAAAGAGTTTCCAGTATGGCTGACAGGAGTATAAGTATCATAATTCTTCGCATTATGTACAAAACATCGGCTGCCTGTCCGGCCGCCAGCCTTAAAACCGTTTTCACAATATTATTTAGGCTGAAATCATATTCTCCTGTTACTATTTTTATAGCAGTATCCTTTAGGCTGAAATCTTCCATTCCATAGTCTTCACCAACCGCTCTAAGCTTACTGTCAGTCTCCTGAAGGCTGAACATGTCCGCAACGCTTTCAACTGTTGTTTCAGTGGCATAAGCTGTATGCGGAGCAAATAATGAAAGCAAAAGTACTGCCGCAATTAACACACGTTTTATCATTTGAATCACCTCAAAGCGAAAGGTTTATTATAAGGCTGAACAGATTTTCAATTATTGGCAGAGAGGCCGTTAGAATAAGAAGTCTTCCCGCCAGCTCTATTTTCGCTCCTATTGCCTTTTCATTTGCGTCGTTGCAGAACTGTACTGCAAACTCACAAATGTATGCAATAATTATTACCTTGACCATAATTGAAACATATTCGCTGTTTATTCCGGCCGCCGTAATCATAGCTCCGAAAAGAGCCTTTATTTTTGTCATGCTGTCCAAAAGCAGATAGACTATTACAATTCCTGTACCCACTCCGATGAAAAGCGAAAATTCTTTTTTATACTCCTTAACTGTTACGGCAAGTACGGCTCCGATTATTCCAACGGCCGCAATTTTGATTATAATGTCCAAATGGCATCACTCCTAAAAACGGAACAGAGTCTGTATTGTACTGAAAAGGTCGCTTATATAGCCGATTACCCAGTAAAGGACAACTATAAGGCCGGCCAGTGTAGTAAGCATTGCCTGATCGTCTCTGCCGGCCCTCACAAGCACCTGATTAAGAACAGCAACAAGTATTCCTACAGCGGCAATCCTGAAAACAATATTTATATCCATAATAGAACCTCCCGATTATTAAAAAAGAACCACAACTATCAGTATTCCGCACAAAACTCCTGCGCTTCTGAAAAGCCTTGAGTCTTTGAAATACTTACGCATAAGCTCGTCTGACTTACCGTCAATATAGCTTATCGCTATATCAATGTTTGACATCTGGCATTCCTTATCGCCTCCACCTAAAGTCTGTCCAAAGGCTATAAAAGCATCTATGTCTTCTTTCTTAAAAAAAGTACGCCCTTTTCTGTCCTTCAATGTTTTCTCCCATGCCGCTGAAGCCGATTCAGCATTTTTTGATTTCAGCAGCCTGCCTGAGTCCTCAAAAATTTCCGCAACAGAGTCATTCAGCTTTTCACTTATTTCAATAAGGGCTTCATAAAGAGGCTTTAATGAATAACTGATTTCGCTCTTAAGAAGCATTAAGCCTCTTTTCATTTCTTTCAGTTCATCCGCCCGGTACTTGTCCCGCGAAGACATAAAAAGCCCTGCCGCGGTACAGGAAAAGAATACAATTACCGCACCTATCATTTTAATCAGCATAAGGCTTCCCCCTTTTTATCAACAACAGCTTTGATTTTTCCGGGATTATTTCTCCCCTCAAGAAATATATATCTGTCAAATATATCTAAAGACTCAGAAAATCGTTTTTTAATATCATCCATATCAGCGCCGTGGGCGGTACAAATTAAAGACGAGCCTGACAGAGCGGCTTCCCTGACCGCTTTCATATCCTCCACGGTTCCTATCTCATCAGCCGAAACTATATCCGGAGACATTGTACGGATAAGCATTGAAAGCCCCTTAGCCTTTGGACAACAGTCCAGCACATCTGTCCTTTCACCGACGTCAAGCTGAGGCACCCCCATATAGCAGGCGGCAATCTCACCTCTTTCGTCTGATATTCCCACCGTGTAGCCCCTATTGCTTAATATCCTAAGTAAATCCCTAAGAATAGTAGTTTTTCCTCCGCACACAGGCGATACAATTAGTATATTTTTAAGGCCTCCGTCATCGGCAAAGCTTACTGCATCTTTTGCACAGCCCTTTCTTTCAGAGGCTATCCTTAGTGATATAGAGCCTATATTTTTTATTGTTGTTATAATTCCGTTTTCCGACACAACAGTCCCTGCTACCGCTGCCCTATGACCACCCGGAACCGTTATGAATCCATATTTAAGCTGTTCCTGAACCGCATACAGAGAATAATTGCTAAGCATGTTCAGCATGCCATCAATATCCTCCTTTGAAGACCTGAATGCATTGCAGACATCCTTTGTCTGCTTTCCGTCAGCATCCATAAAAAATTCTTTTATACCGCTTTTCAATATAAGCGGCTTCCCTACCCTAATTCGTATCTCATTAATATCGTTCCAGTCATTTTCCAAAAGCAACCTTTTTAAACGACCGTTGAAACAGTCGATTACATTTGTCTTAAGCATGTCTACTCCTCCGTTCTAAGTTAATACTATTTTTCATATTTCAATTTAATGCTTACAAGCAGTAATTTTTAGCTGACATTTTTCTCACTTTAGCACTGCGCATTCCAAAAATAATTGTTGATTTTATTCCACAATTGAGCTATGATAATACTTAAATTCAGTAAGGAGGATAATTAGAATGATTATAGTAATGAAACAAAAATTTTCTGAAGAAAATCTCGGAAATGTTATAAAAACTATTGAGGGACTTGGACTTACTGCACATCTCTCAAGAGGAGAAAATACTACGCTTATAGGAGTTGTAGGCGATAAACGAAAGCTGATTGAAAAAAATCCTGAGCTTTTGCCAGATGTTGACCGTGTCATTCAGGTAAGCGAGACATATAAGCTTGCCAATAAAAAATTTAAAACAGAGCCAACTGTAATAAATGTAGGCGGCGTAAAAATAGGAGGAGACAGCTTTGTAATTATGGCAGGTCCATGTGCTGTTGAAAGCCATGATCAGCTGTTTGAAACGGCCTTAGCCGCAAAAGCCGGCGGAGCGCAGATACTAAGGGGAGGAGCATATAAGCCCCGTACATCTCCATACTCATTTCAGGGCCTGGAGATTGAAGGACTTAAATATATGTCCGAGGTCAGAAACGAAACCGGACTCAAAATTATTACCGAGGTAACAAGTGAGCATGCGCTGGAGGCTGCTGTAAATTATGTTGATATAATTCAAATAGGCGCCAGAAATATGCAGAATTTTGAGCTTCTTAAGGAAGCGGGAAAAATAAATAAGCCAGTTATGTTAAAGAGGGGCCTCTCTGCTACAATTGACGAGCTTCTCAATGCAGCAGAATATATTATGAGTGAAGGAAACGAGGATGTTATTCTGTGTGAAAGAGGAATAAGAACCTATGAAACCAGTACAAGAAATACTCTTGATATTAGCGCTGTCCCCGTTATAAGAAGTAAGTCCCATCTTCCTATAATCATAGACCCGTCTCACGCCTCAGGCGTCAGGGAGTACATTGCACCCTTAAGCAAGGCAGGCGTTGCAGTCGGTGCTGACGGCCTTATGATAGAGGTTCATCCACATCCTGAAATT
Source organism: uncultured Eubacteriales bacterium (assembly GCA_900546215.1). Taxonomy (GTDB): domain Bacteria; phylum Bacillota; class Clostridia; order Lachnospirales; family Anaerotignaceae; genus Metalachnospira. The sequence goes on from URCD01000120.1 coordinate 4,288, forward strand.
GCTCTTTCCGACGGTGCTCAAAGCCTCAATCCTGAAGACTTCAAGGCCCTCACCGATGAACTCCGTCCATTCATAGCTCTTGTAGGGAGGAAATTTTGATGTATAAAAAAGTAGGAATTGTCGGCCTTGGTCTTATAGGCGGCTCTCTCTGCAAGGCTCTCAGAAACAGATATGGAGTCGAAGAAATAGTTGCTTCAAACAGAAGCGAAGATGTTTTGACTGCAGCAAAATCCGAAGGTATCATAGACAAATACTCACTTGGGATTACCGATATCTTTAAGGGCTGCGATATAGTTTTTATCTGCACTCCGGTAGATAAGATATTTGAATATGCTAAAGAGCTTGCCCCTATTGTCGGAAGCGGCTGTGTTATAACCGATGTCGGAAGTACCAAGGGTCAAATATATGATAACATGAAAGAGCTTGGAAATCTGATAACATATATAGGCGGACATCCTATGGCAGGCTCTGAGAGGTTTAGATACAACGCCTCAAAGGAGCATCTGTTTGAAAATGCCTATTATATAATTACTCCAGCCGAAAATGTCGATGATGATAAAACCGCTGAATTTAAAGAAATGGTTGAGAAAATCGGAGCCATTCCCGTAGTCCTCTCTCCATACGAACACGATTACGCGGTTGCCTCAGTCAGTCATGTACCGCATATAATAGCCGCCGCACTTGTTAATAATGTGAAAAAGCTTGATTCTGAAAAGGAATATATGCACCTGCTTGCCGCAGGAGGTTTTAAGGATATTACAAGAATAGCATCGTCCAGCGCGGATATGTGGGAGAGTATTATGTTTGAAAACAAAGAGGATATTCTTTCTGTCCTTAACTCTCTTACAGATGTTATCACAGACATTAAAAAATCCATTTTATCTGACAACAGAGAAAGCGTGTACAATTACTTTTTAAATGCTCAGCAGTACAGAAATACCTTTAACAACACAACGCCTAAGGCCTTTGTTAAACGCTATGAAATTGACGTTGACGTGCTTGACCGACCGGGCAGCATTGCAATAATTGCCGTACTGTTTTCAAGTAACGGCATAAATATAAAAAACATGGGCATTGTAAACAGCCGTGAAAATAACAGCGGAGCACTTACCTTTGCCTTTGATTCCGAAGAGGACAGGCAGAAAAGTGTTGCTCTTCTCAGAGATATGAACTACGACGTAACTGTAAAGGAATGATAATATGAACGCAGTAATAAGACCCGCAAAAAAAGTCAGCGGTGTACTAACAGTTCCCGGCGATAAATCAATTTCACACCGCTCAGTAATGCTTGGAGCCATAGCCAAGGGCGACACACACGTAACAGGATTTCTTACCGGCGAGGACTGCCTTTCAACCATAAGCTGTTTTAAAAAGCTTGGCATTGATATAGAAATTGACGGTACAAATGTTACTGTTCACGGAAAAGGATTAAATGGCCTTTTGGCGCCATGCGATACTCTTGATGTTGGCAACAGCGGAACAACATTAAGGCTTATGAGCGGTCTGCTGGCCGCACAGCCTTTTACCAGCCAGATAACCGGTGATAAATCCATTCAGAAAAGGCCAATGGGACGTGTTGCCGCTCCAATAGAGCTTATGGGCGGAAAAATAGCCTCTTACGGAGAAAAGCTTACCGCTCCGCTTACAATTGAAGGCCGCCGTCTAAAAGCGATTGACTATACACTTCCGGTTGCAAGCGCGCAGGTAAAAAGCTCTGTTATTCTTGCAGGCCTGTATGCAGAAGGTGTTACGCGTATAACTGAACCTGAAGAAACAAGAGACCATACCGAAATAATGCTAAATTATTTTGGCGCAGATATAAAGAAAGACGGAAATACGATAATTGTAACACCTGTCCCAGAATTAAACGCAAGGGATATTTTTGTTCCCGGAGATATATCCTCCGCTGCGTACTTTATTGCGGCCGCGATTATATGTAAAAGTTCCGAGGTTGTAGTAAAAAATGTCGGCGTCAATCCAACAAGAACTGGAATAATTACAGCGTTTAAGAATATGGGCGCAGACATTGAGCTTTTGAATAAGAGGACTG
>URCD01000121.1 GCA_900546215.1 uncultured Eubacteriales bacterium
GCATCTGCACCCCACCCGGAACAAATATTGAGGCTTAAGACTGAACTGCCGCTTAAGAAGTACGACATGCTTAGGAAGGCTACAAAGCAGTAAGGGGGGATATATATGGCTAAACCAGACAAAATAACGAAAAAGATAACGATAATAGGAGCAGTTGTGGCTGTTGCATTTATTATACTGTCGGCTGTTCTCAAACTGGATGCAAAGGTAATGCTTTCAGGCGTTGTCGTTATATGGGCTGTGCTGATGATAGTAAGAATGTATATTATAAACGGAAGAAATAAGGAATATTCACAGATGCTTGACCATTTAAGCAAAATTCTTACGGAGGACAATGACCCGGAGAAATATATTCAAAAATGCAACGACTACAGCGAAAAGGTTGACGATGATGCATTCAAGACAATGCTCAAGGTTAATTCCGCAGTTGGATATTCATGTATGTGTAAATATGAGGAAGCTTTGGACGTACTTAAGTCAGCGGATTTATCGTTGCTAAATCCGAGCCATAAGGCTGTCGCTTTAAATAATCTGGCACAGTTTTCTTATTTCATTGGAAAGAATGAAGAAGGCACAAAATATGTAGAGGAAAACTTTCAGACATTCCAGAAATACCTTGGAAACAAAAGCTTTGCGGCGTCATTTATGACGACCTTCTCTTTCTATTACTATTTAAGGGGAAATAAGCCAAAGGCTAAAAGCTATACTGAACAGGTAATTGAATTTATCAAAAACTCAGGCAGCACATCAGAAGGTGATATGACAATTCTGCAGAAAATGAATGACCTTTTGGAAAAAATAAACGTTATGCCTGAGCCTGAAGAAATGTATGATGAATAAAAATAACCGTCCCTAAAAGGGACGGTTAAATTCTGATATGACATAAATCAATCTTTGCAGTTTTCGCAAAGGCCATAAAAGAAAAGCTGTTTCCTGTCGATACCGTACTCTGTTTCAGAACTGATTTTATCAACGATAGAATTAATTTCAGATGAAACATCGACGTCAACATCGCAGACGCTTCCGCATTTTCTGCATATAATATGGGGATGAAATTCCGTATTATAGTCATAATGCTGACTTTCACCATCAATACTTAGTACCTGAATAATATCAGCTGATGTAAATGAATCAAGCGTTTTGTAAACAGTGGCGAGACTCATAGTGGGGTTGGTAGGTTCAAGGGCTTTAAAAATAGCTTCTGCTGTTGGATGAGCTTTAGTGCTCATCAGCATATTTAAAATAGCAATACGCTGGGGAGTAACTTTAAGGCCCTTGGAGCGCAGCATTTCTGTAATATTGCTCATTTTATCAACTCCTTTTCTCTATTAATAATAGTTATTCTTAAATAATAATACTATAAGAATTATAATAAGTCAATGTTAAATTTTGCATATAATGTTTCAGATAAATTAATCTTATGGAGGAATAAAGAACTATGAATATTGTTTTACATGAGCCGGAAATACCTCAAAATACCGGAAACATATCTAGAACCTGCGCTGTTACGCATTCTAAACTGCATCTAATAAAGCCATTAGGTTTTTCTGTAGAAGATAGATACTTGAAAAGGTCTGGACTTGATTACTGGCAGTTTCTTGATGTCAGCTACTATGAGAATTTTGAAGATTTTTTAGACAAAAATCCAAATGCTAAAATATTTATGGCAACAACAAAGGCGAAAAAGATTTATACGGATGTTACATATTCTGAAAATGATTTTATAATGTTTGGTAAAGAAAGCGCAGGAATACCGGAAGAAATTTTATTAAAATATAAGGACACAAGCGTAAGAATACCTATGTATGATGAATTAAGAAGCTTAAATCTTTCAAATTCAGTAGCAATAATATTATATGAAGCTCTTAGACAGCAAAATTTTAGGGGCTTGACTACAGAAGGTCAACTGCATAAATATAGATGGTAATTGAAAATAAAGAGCTTTAACAAATAAATTTATTTGTTAAAGCTCTTTATTTTTATGCTTGAATTCTATTGAATTATTTGGATGTCGTTATTTCACTGAGAGACAGCATGCGATATACCATTGCCCCATACTGGTCCATAAAGCCCTTTAAGCTTGTTGCAGGATAATGTCTGCATGAGTCAAGGCCTTTTACGGAATTAATGCATTTTGAAATCCCTTCAATAATAGACTCGCTTAAAATACTATAGAACTGCGGTCCATACGGGCTGTAAAATCTAACTGTATTTTTTAAAAACAGCTTATTATGATTATTATAAATAGAGAATTTTATAAACTGGTGAGAATAGGGTATATCCTCATCGTCGATCACATAGAAGTTTATCTTATCATTTTTATCACAAAGCTCAAGTACATGATCTATATGCTTTTTCCGCTCTTCTATTGACATTCTGTAAATAATATCAGTGAAATAAAATTCTCCGTCCTCTATATATCTAATTAAGTCGGATTTTGTTATAAAGAACAGCTCCTCCCATGTTACCATCAGCGTTCTGAGCATTTTTTCCGTTGCGCTGTCATATCCCTGCTCATATGCAGCGGATACTATATTGTCGATAATTTCAGGTGGAAGAAGATACTCAAACCCTCTTGCCAAAAATATTTGATAATCGTTGAAGGCATAAAAATTGCTTCTGTATCCGCTTGAAACAAGCTCCTGTGAGGCAGTCGCCATAACAAGTAGATGATGTATTTTGAATAAAGAAAGTATTCTGCTGTATATAACGTCTATTTTATCTGGATCAGTTATTACTGTAAGCATTGCAATCCTTCCGCGCTGGTCTAAGGAGCACATAAGAGCAGCTAAACCTTTAACAACAATAATGTTTCTATCTTTAAAATTAGTATTGTCATAAAAATCAAAGGAGATGTAATTGTATCTGTTTATGAAATAATAGAGAAATAAATAGTCTGAGTTTTCAAGATTATTAACATTTAAGCCTATTCTCATATGTATTGGGGCCTTAAGTTCATCATTTGGAATATCAGAAATATTCGCCTGGGCTCTTGGAAGAGAGCATACATCTAAGGTGCATAAGATTTCAACCGGTTCCTCGGAGCTTAATATAAGATTTTTAAAATCATTATCCAGGTAGTTTGATATTTCAGCTGGATTTAAAAGAACCTTTGTCTGATAATCTCCATTTTTTGAAGACTTTTTATCATAATAGGCCTGTGTGCTTTTAAATGCGTCCTTTAGGATAGTATAGAGGTAGGTAGGCAGCTGCTCTTCCGACACAACGACATTAAATTCTGAACAGAAATTATCAAGTTCAGATTGAATGATTATTTCATCAGCAAAAATTTTTGATAAATTTTTGTTAATAGGTCCCGCAACTCTGGCCGCTGGTAGCTTTGACTGATTACACCATTTACTTATATATGAAACATCATATCCTGCTGCATCTGCAACCGTCGATAGTTTTACATTAGTAAATTTAATCAATTTTTTTAATAAACTGCCGTAATTTTCCATACAATCCACCCTTTGCTATTATAATTGCTTCTACATATATTTATAAACCATAATTATCTGTTTGTAAATAAGAACATTGTAATTAAATTGAATAAAATTGACGAAATAGACCGAATGTTGATTTCATTTAACGTCAATAAATCTTGGTATATAATTCAAAACATAGAGAGAATGTTAATTAAATATTAAACAGCGATTTAAATAAATTACAACTGGGAGGGAAACAAAAAATGAAAAAAGTAAAAGTTTTAACCGCTGCCGAAGCGGCTATGCTGGTTAAAGACGGTGATACTGTTGCTACAGGCGGCTTCGTCGGGAGCGGAAGTCCTGAAGCTCTTACGAGAGCGCTTGAGAAAAGGTTTCTTGAAACCGGATGTCCTAAAGAATTGACACTTTTTCATGCAGCGGGCCAAGGAAACCGTGATGGCAGCTCTTCAGATCATTTTGCGCATGAAGGAATGACTAAGAAAGTAATAGCAGGTCACTATAATATGGCTCCTAACCTTGGTCAGTTAATAATTGACAATAAAATTGAAGGATACAATCTTCCTCAGGGAGTTATCAGTCAGATGTTCAGAGACATCGCCGGACATAAAATAGGAACGCTTACTCATGTCGGGCTTAATACATATGTTGACCCAAGAATAGAGGGTGGAAAGCTTAACGGTGTTACTAAAGAAGATATAGTTGAGGTCGTAAATCTTTTCGGAGAGGAAAGACTTCTATATAAAACAAGACCAATTGATGTTTGCTTTATCAGAGGGACATACGCTGATGAAGCGGGAAACGTATCATTTCAGAGAGAAGTAACTCCATGTGATGCGACTTCACTTGCTCAGGCAACAAGAAACAGCGGCGGAACAGTAATAATTCAGGTTGAAAAGGTGGTAAAAGCAGGAACACTTGACCCTAAGCTTGTAAAAATCCCCGGCATATATGTTGATGCTGTTGTTGTTGGAGCACCAGACGAACATGAGCAGTGCTTTGGCTGTGCATATGATCCTACGTTAACAGGAGAGGCTTCTGCGCCAGATGGAGCCGCTATGGAAATTCCCCTTTCTGCTAAAAAGATTATCGGGAGAAGAGCTGCGATGGAGCTTAGGGAAAATACAGTTGTTAATCTTGGAATAGGTATTCCTGAGTACATTTCAATGGTTGCAAATGAAGAAGGTATTGGGGATTATATGACGCTTACTGTTGAGGCCGGACCTGTAGGAGGAATTCCTCTTGGAGGAACTCAGTTTGGAGCGGCTGTAAACGCAGACTGTTATCTTGATCAGGGTTATCAGTTTGATTTTTATGACGGAGGCGGTATTGACCTTGCATTTTTAGGACTTGCACAGGCTGATAAAAACGGTAACGTAAATGTTTCTAAGTTTGGTCCGAGAATTGCCGGCTGCGGCGGCTTTATTAATATAACGCAGAATGCTAAAAGGGTATTTTTCTGCGGAACCTTTACAGCCGGAGGACTTAAGACAAGCATAAATGACGGCAAGCTTGTAATCGACAGCGAGGGAAGAGAGAAAAAATTAATCAGTGATGTAGAACAGATAACTTTCAGCGGTGAATATGCCAACAAAACAAACCAGCCGGTAATGTATATAACTGAAAGAGCCGTTTTTGAGCTTAGAAAGGACGGAGTTTATCTTACAGAGGTAGCGCCTGGAATTGATATTAAGACTCAGGTGATTGATCTTATGGGATTTGAACCTAAGATTGACGGAGAGGTAAAGCTGATGGACTCCAGGATTTTTAAAGACGAATTAATGGGACTTAAAAAATAATTAACTATAAAATTAAAGTATAAAAAGGAGAGATTTTCAATGGCATTATTAGACTTAAAAAACAGCGTTAAATTTATTATTATTGAAGTTGAGGAAAACGGAACAGCGGTACTTACACTTAACAGACCCAAAGCAAATGCTCTATCAAACGAAATGCTTGGTGAAATTAAAACAGTATTTGAAGAAATAGCTAAAGATGATACAGTTAAAGGCGTTATCGTTACTGCACCAGGAGAAAAATTCTTTGTAGCAGGCGCAGATATCAACGGCTTTCTTGCACTTGACGGAATGGGCGGAAGAGAGGCATCGAGATTTGCTCAGAGCTGCTTCCAGGCTATCGAAGACCTTGAAAAACCAGTTATCGCCGCTGTTAACGGATATGCTCTTGGTGGCGGAAATGAGATAGCTATGGCTTGCGACATAAGAATAGCAAGCACAAAGGCAGTATTTGGACAGCCTGAGGTTAATCTTGGAATTATGCCTTGCTTCGGCGGAACACAGAGACTTACAAGACTTGTTGGCGCCGGTATTGCAAAAGAGCTTATGTTCACAGCAAGACAGATAAAAGCTGATGAGGCTTACAGAATTGGTCTTGTCAATAAAGTTGTTGAGCCTGAAGATCTTCTTTCATCTGCAAAGGAAATGATGGCAACTATTCTTACAAAATCTCCTCTTGGAGTTGCGGCATGCAAGGTTGCTGCGAACAAGGGCGGAGACCTCAGTATAGCAGACGGCCTTAACCTTGAAGCTGACTTAAACGGACTTCTTTTCTCAACAGCTGATAAGAACGAGGGAGTAAGCGCATTTATTGAAAAGAGAGATGCCAAATTTACAGGCAAATAATTGATTGCAATTCGTACAGTTCATATAAACCAATCCTAAGCCCAGTTTTGGGCTTGGGATAAAAACTACATCCAATTGAAATATTTTACATACAAAATTTTTGGCAGGAACAGATTTAGAGGAGAGAGAACTAATATGAATTTTGAGTTTAACGAAAATCAGAATGATTTAAGGGCAATGGTAAGGGAGC
>URCD01000122.1 GCA_900546215.1 uncultured Eubacteriales bacterium
ACACCGTGAGAAAAAATGTCAAAAAACCTAGGGGCGCTAAGCCTGGAATGGTTATATATGAGCAGAATAAGACATTATATGTTGATCCGGATGAACGCCTTGCCGCTAGGCTTGAAAGGCCGGAATAATGATTCAAAACAGCCTGACTCTAGGATCAGGCTGTTTTTTATTAGACAAAAATTTTATTCAAAAAATTCCTCTCTATTAGCTTTTATATATTCAGTTATCAGTGAAATAAATTGTGAGTTTGACGGCTTTTTATTAAGAGTACAGCCAGCAGCTTCTTCAAAATGCTGTTTTCCATTATTATTCCAAGCATATTCAATAGCCTTTCTCATACACCTCTCAACTCTATTTGGTGTCGAACCGAATTTTTTAGCAACATATGGATAGATAACCTTTGTTATTGATATCTGTTGCTCAGAACTTAAAATTTTATATTCAATTGAAGCCTCAAGATATTGAAATCCATTGTGGCTTGGCAGAATACTTAATTTCCTAAGAAGGGTCGAAAGAGCATCAGTTTTAAATTTATTTTTGGTTACATGTTCATCAACAATTTTTGTGTCTTTTATCAGCATATTGTCCGTAGCTACAATCGAAAGTACACATTCTTGGTCACGTAAAAATCTTATGACATTATTTGTACTCTCATCATCTTTTATCGTTACTATGTAGTTGAGTGTCTTTATTCTTTTATCCATATTATACCTCCAATATTCTTTTTCTTTATTTTAATACAAATTTCGACGAAATAAACTAAAATACAGAATTTTGTTGGTAAAAGTTATCGACACAGAATTCATGAAATTACACGAAAAAGACCGAATTATAATGATTTCCGCGTATAAAAGACGTAAAAGGTTGAAAAAAGATATATAGTATTTTGTGGGTTCGGATTTTACACAATAATTATATAAACCAAATCATAAGATTAAACTGCACATTCATTGATTAACGGGCATAAATTGGGACTTTTCCGTAATATAGTTAATAAATTTTGCTTTGTATATTTTAAATTTTGAGGCACATACTAAATTTGCAGTTTAATAAAAAAAGAAAAGGGTGATTATATGTTTTTTCATGAAAAGAAGCTTTTCCACCCGGTAGAGGTAGAAAAACCTAATCCTCAGTATGCGGTGCTCATGCAGGAACAGCTTGGAGGCGGAAACGGTGAAATGAAAGCCGCTATGCAGTATATGTCTCAGAGCTTTAGAATAAAGGACAAAGACATTAAAGATTTGTTTATGGATATCGCTTCTGAAGAACTCGGGCATATGGAAATGGTAGCTGAAACGATTAATCTTCTTAATGGACATGAGGTTGATTATGAAGGCGTTGAAGCCGGAGAAATTCAGACACATACAATACTTGGACTTAACCCTGGATTAATGAATTCATCAGGCTATTCATGGACAGCGGACTATGTAACGGTAACAGGAGACCTGTGCGCCGACCTGCTTTCCAATATAGCCTCTGAGCAGAGAGCAAAGGTTGTATATGAATATCTTTACCGTCAGATTGGCGACAAAAAGGTAAGAGATACAATTGACTTCCTTCTTAACAGAGAGGAAGCGCATAACCAGATGTTCCGTGACGCATTTAATAAGGTTATGGATACAGGCTCAAACAGGGACTTTGGAACAACAAAGGCTGCCAGGATGTATTTCAATATGTCGTCTCCAGAGACAACTAAAAATCCCAAGGAAATAAAAGTTAAGGCTCCAAGCTTTAAATAATTAAAAGGCGTGCCGTAAGGCACGCTGCTACATAATGATAACGGGGGTAAAAGTATGATTTGTATTGGTGTAATAGGAAGTGTATCCGACAGCTTTATCAATCATTTGGGAGAAAAATATACAGACGCAGGATATAAAACCGCTGTATGCAATGATTACGAAGGAAGTTCAATCTTATTAAGGTATAAGACCAGTGCTGAAAAATCCGGATGTGACGTTTTCATAGCAGATATTGCCGCTAAAGAGGCTTCTATATTTAAATATGACATTTTGATTTTTATAACAGCCGACGAAAACGGAGGCATTGCTGAACTTAAAAACGTAAAGCCGGGGGGCTATGTAATTATAAATACAGACGACTGCAGCACCCTGCCATATATACTTCCGAAGGGAATAAACATTATAACATGCGGCGTAAACAGCAGGGCGGCCGTAACATTCTCGGCTATAGATGAGAATAAGAACGGAAGGGAAACAATACAATGCTGTGTTCAAAGCTATATTAAGACTTTATCAGGAAGAATTATCGAGCCTCAGGAGTTTGGAGTTAATATTCTAGGAAAATATCCTATATCTGAGGTGTTAACAATAATAACAACAGCTATTACCGGTGATATTGAGATGACCGTTACATCGGGAGAGCTGTTTTCGCAGAATTGAAGTTCTTAAATTCCTCATGGTGAATAAAATAAATTAGTAGTTTATAATCAGGCAAATGAAAGAGGGGAAAAACATAATGGAAAACAGCAAAACGGCGGAGAATAATTTAGTAAGCCTGTCCGGCATAATTTCGGAGGAATGTGTTTTCAGCCATGAGGTATACGGAGAAGGTTTTTATATATTTAAGATGGAGGTAAAGAGACTCAGTGATAATGAGGATATACTTCCCATAACCGTTTCTGACAGGCTTCTTGATGTGACAAGCCTCAAAAAGGGTATGAATGTATGTGTAAAAGGACAGCTTAGAAGCTATAATCATTATTCTTCAAAGAAAAATAAACTGATTTTAACGACCTTTGCAAGAGAAATTATAATGGAGCCGGACCCGGGCCAAAATCCCAATGAAATATTTTTAAATGGGTTTGTATGTAAGGCGCCTGTTTACAGGACCACGCCATTTGGCAGGGAAATAAGCGACCTTCTTATAGCGGTTAACCGCAATTACGGAAAAAGCGACTATATCCCATGCATAGCTTGGGGAAGAAACGCCAAATTCGCCGGCAGTTTGGATGTCGGAAGCAATGTTGAGCTTTGGGGAAGAATTCAGTCCAGGGTATATCAAAAACGGATTGATGAGGAAATGACTGAGGAAAGAACGGCTTATGAGGTTTCGCTCTCAAAAATAGAGCTGGTACATAAGCCTGAGGACGAAGAATAAATAATAAGGTTTAAAAGATAAAAGCAGGCGTTTCCGCCTGCTTTTTAATTACTGAAGTACATCCTTTAATACATCCTTCATGGTATAAAACCCAGCCGGTTTTCCGGCAAGATATTTTGCTGCCTTTACCGCGCCTACAGCAAATATCTCCTTAGACATTGCCCTATGGTTTATTTCTATTATCTCGTCTTTGCCAGCAAATATAACTTCATGCTCTCCGACTATGTTTCCGCCCCTTACAGCATGAATACCTATTTCTCCTTTTGTACGTTTTTCTCTTGTTTGTGACCTGTCGTAAACGTAATCATATTTATTGTCCATGACCTCGTTCACTGCATCAGCTATAGCAAGAGCCGTTCCGCTTGGAGCATCTATTTTTTGATTATGGTGCTTCTCAACAATTTCAATATCAAAACCGGAATCGGCAAGAGCCAGAGCCGCTTTCTGCACAAGTGAGAAAAGAAGATTTACACCGACTGACATATTCGCGCTTTTGAGAACAGCAACTTTATTTGAAGCCTCATGAAGTTTATTTGTCAATTCATCAGATAAGCCTGTTGTACATAAAATTACAGGTATCTGCTTTTTAACGGAGTAATCAAGCAGTGCGGGAACAGCAGACGCTGTAGAGAAGTCAATTATAACGTCAGCATCCACATCACATTCCTCAGGTGTTTTAAAAACCGGAAAATCCGGGCTTTCTCCAAAGGGGTCAATTCCAGCAGCAATTTCGCAGGAAGAGTCCTCTTTAACTATCTGGCACACGACTTTGCCCATTTTGCCGCAGCAGCCGTGCATAATGATTTTTGTCATAGCATTACCTCATTTTAAAAGACCGTATTTTGTAAGCTCATTCTTAACATATTCCTTATGGGACTCGCTCATTTCAACCAGCGGAAGATGACATTCACCTACGTTAAAGCCAAGCATGTTCATAGCAGCCTTTACTGGTATAGGATTAACCTCGCAGAACATTGCGTCAAAAATACCAAGAATGTCAAGCTGAAGCTGACAGGCTTTTTTATGGTCGCCATTCCAGTATGCCTCGCATATATCATGCATTTCATCAGGAATAATATTTGCCGTTACCGAAATTATACCCTTGCCGCCTAATGAAAGAATAGGCAGTGTTTGGTCATCATTGCCTGAGTAAATATCAAAATCAGGTCCGCATAATGCAGCAGTTTTGGCAATTTCAGAAATATTTCCGCTTGCTTCTTTAACGGCTACAATATTAGGAATCTTAGCGAGCTGGGCGCAGGTTTCCGGAGCTATGCCCATTCCTGTTCTTCCGGGAACATTATAAAGAATGATTGGTATATTAACAGCCTCAGCTATTGCCGTATAGTGGGCTATAAGTCCCCTCTGAGTTGTTTTGTTGTAGTAAGGTGTTACAAGAAGAAGCCCATCAGCTCCAGCCTTTTCGCATTCACTTCCAAGCTTTGCGGCGTGGGCAGTATCATTGCTTCCGGCTCCTGCTATTACAGGAACTCTTTTCTTTACATGTTCAGCAACAAGCCTTACACACTCTACCTGATCCTCATCAGCGATAGTAGACGCTTCACCTGTTGTTCCGCAGATTAAAAGCGCGTCAGTTTTATGAGAAAGATGGTAATCCGTGAGCTCAATCAGCTTTTCAAAATTTACGGAACCGTCTTCCTTAAAAGGCGTTACAAGCGCAACGCATGAACCTGTGAATATAGACATATTATTACCTCCAACCCGTTTGTATACTGTTTTTATAAGTATACTATAATATGCTTTTTGAAATCAATAGAGTTATGAACATTATTTCATTGACTCAACTAATATTTGTGCTATCTGTACCGCATTGGTAGCAGCGCCTTTTCTGATGTTGTCTGCGACTACCCAGAAATTAATTCCGTTTTCAACGCTCTCGTCTCTTCTGATACGTCCCACATAAATATCGTCGGTTCCGGCTGCGTCAAGCGCAAGAGGATATTTATTATTTGCGGGGTCGTCAACCACTACTATTCCGGGAGCTGATGCGAGTATACTTTTAACCTCGTCAACATCAACGGGGTTTTCAAACTCAACATTGACAGATTCTGAATGACTGTTGAATACCGGTACGCGGACAGTTGTAGCCGTAACCTTGAGCTCTGGGTGATGGAGTATCTTTCTTGTTTCCCAAATCATTTTCATTTCTTCCTTCGTATAGCCGTTATCCATAAATACGTCTATATGAGGAAGGCAGTTTCCTGCTATCTGGTGAGGGAATTTTTTAGGCGCTTCGCCTTTAAGGCCGTTTTCAAGGTCATTCCATCCCGCAACGCCTGCGCCTGATACCGCCTGATATGTAGAGTACACAACACGTTTAATTTTATATTTGTCATCAAGAGGCTTAAGTACTGCCACAGCCTGAATTGTAGAGCAGTTGGGATTGGCTATAATACCGCTGTTCCATGAAATATCCTCCGGATTACATTCGGGAACTATAAGAGGGACTTTTGGGTCCTGTCTCCACTGTGCAGAGTTGTCAACTACTATTACCCCGTGAGCTGCGGCTATGGGCGCAAATTTTTCACTTGTACTGCCGCCGGCAGAAAAGAGGGCTATATCTATGGGCTTGTCAAATGAATGCTCTGTAAGTTCTTCTACTATGTATTCTTTTCCGTCGTATTCGACCTTAGTGCCGGCTGAACGCTTGGACGCCATGAGATAAAGATTTTCAATAGGAAAATTTTTTTCCTTAAGCACCTTCAAAAACGTTCTGCCTACCATACCTGTTGCTCCGACAACGGCGAGATTAACTTTTTTCATTGAGTACACTCCTTTTTATGCATTTTTAAAATAAAAATTCAAAACTATCGATGCAAAGCATACATAAAATATTATAATGTAAGCGTTTAAAATTTGTTTTCTATACTAACTCCAAAAT
>URCD01000123.1 GCA_900546215.1 uncultured Eubacteriales bacterium
TCAGGTATGACAAAGGCAGACGTAAGGGAAGCCGCAAAAAAATTAGGCCTTGAGACATGGAACAAGGCCTCAAACTCATGCCTTGCCACAAGATTTCCTTATGATACCGAGCTTACGGAAGAAAATTTCCACAAGGTTGAGAAGGCTGAACTGCTTATCGCAAAAAAAGGTATCCCAAGCGGAAGGGTCAGACTGCATGGAGATATAGCCAGAATAGAAATTCCAAAGGACAAATTCAACGAATTTTTGTCAGATAACGAGCTTATTGATAATATAAAGAAAATTGGATTCCGCTACATAACCTTAGACATGGAAGGCTTTAGAAGCGGGAGCATGGACTGAGGGAGGATATAATGAATACAAAAGAAATACTTATAAAGCTTCAAAATAATGAGATTTCCGTTGATGATGCTGCTGAAATGCTTAAGCTGGCTCCCACAAAGGATTTAGGATATGCAGTTGTTGACCACCAAAGAGAAATGAGAAACGGCTGCCCAGAGGTTATATATGCCGAGGGAAAGACAAAAGAGCAGACTCTTGGCATTATGAAAAATATGCTGGAGAACGGTACTGAGAATATCCTGGCTACGCGCGTTAGCGAGGAAAAGTATGAATACATAGCTAAAGAACTGCCAGATGCAAAATATAATAGGGACGCAAGGACTGTTATTGTTGAAAGAAACTCTGTTGAAAAGACGGGAGGAGTTATACTTGTCGCTACTGGAGGAACATCTGATATACCGGTTGCCGAGGAGGCTGCAATCACAGCTGAGTTCTTGGGAAATAGGGTTGACAGACTTTACGATGTAGGAGTTGCCGGCCTCCACAGACTACTTTCAAGAATAGACAGAGTTGAGGCTGCCGATGTTATTATAGCTGTTGCTGGAATGGAGGGAGCCCTTGCAAGCGTTATTGGAGGATTAACGGACAAGCCCGTAATAGCTGTTCCGACTTCTGTAGGCTACGGAGCTAATTTTAACGGACTTTCATCGCTTCTGTGTATGCTTAACAGCTGCGCCAGCGGCGTAGTTGTTGTAAACATTGATAATGGCTTCGGCGCAGGCTATACAGCAAACAGCATAAATAAATTGGGGGTTGCTAAAAAATGAAAACTTTATACTTTGACTGCAGTTCGGGAATAAGCGGAGATATGACTCTGGGCGCACTGCTTGATTTGGGAATAGATAAAGAAAAGTTTGTAGAAGAACTGTCAAAACTTAATGTTGACGGATATGATATAGTTTTTGGAAGAGCTGTTAAAAACGGCATTGGTGCGAATAAGGTAGATGTAATTATAACCGTGGACGGTTTTGATGAGGACGGACAGCCAGTAGAGCACCATCATGACCATGAACACAGACATGATGACCATCATCACCACCACGACCATAACCATGGCGATGGGCATCACCATGACCATGAGCACTGCCATGAGGATGACCATCCTCACATGCATGAACATAGCCACGAAGACGGACATCATCACCATGATGACAGCCACCATCATCACCATGTCCATAGAAATCTACAGGATGTGTTTTCAATTATTGAGAACAGCGGTATAAATGACAGTGCTAAAGACTTGGCCAAAAGGATATTTATGAGAGTTGCAATGGCAGAGTCAAAGGTCCATAATGAGCCTCTTGATAAGGTGCATTTTCATGAAGTTGGTGCTATTGATTCTATAGTTGATATTATTGGTACAGCTATTTGTATCGATATGATTAAGCCAGACAGAATATTTGCGTCAATTGTAAATGATGGGCACGGATTTATAATGTGTCAGCATGGACAGATTCCAGTTCCTGTTCCCGCTACAGCTCAGATTTTTGCTGATTCGGATGTAGTTTCAAGACAGATTGATATAGATACCGAAATGGTAACTCCTACGGGAGCAGCTATTATTGCGGAGCTTGCTGAGAGCTATGGTGTAATGCCTGCAATGTCTATTGAAAAAATCGGTTATGGAGCAGGAAAGAAGGACATGAAAATCCCGAACGTTCTTAGGGTATCGCTTGGAGAGCTTAAAGAAGAGAACAAAGGTGACGAGGTAGTAATACTTGAAACCAATGTGGATGACACAACCGGGGAGGTAATGGGGTACACCATGGAAAGACTCCTTAATGCAGGAGCAAAGGATGTATTTTATTCACCGATATTTATGAAAAAAAACAGGCCGGCTTATAAGCTTACTGTAATATGTGACGACAGCAACAGAGAGATCTTGGAAGATATAATATTTATGGAAACAACTACAATAGGAATACGAAGAAGACATGAAATCAGGACATGCCTTGAGAGAAGCCTTGACACTATAGATACAAAATATGGGAAACTGGAAGTTAAAAAGATAGTCAGAAATGGGGAAGAGGCTGTTTATCCTGAATATGACTCTGCTAAAAAACTTGCGGCTGAAAATAATGTTGCTCTTAAGAAAATATATAATATTCATTAAACACTAAAGAAACAGCAAAGGGTGATACTTTGGACGAGAGGGAAATAAGACCTAACAGAACAAGGAAGAAAAAAAGAAGACGAAGAAAAAACAGCGGTTTTAGAAGATTTTTGGTGATATTTGTTATAGCGGTGGCAGTTATAGCGGCGGTGCTTGGAATATCCTATGCAATAGGAAAGCATTTTGCCAACAGTTATTTGGTCGGGGAAAATCAGCAGGAAGTTGAGCTTGATATTAACTCAGAAAATACTGTGGCCGTAGAAATTCCACAGGGGTCTTCTACAAAAGAAATTGCTTCAATACTTAAAGATAATGGGATTATCAGCAGCAAATTTTCCTTTAGGATGAAGAGCCGTCTGAATGGGGCTGATGGAAGCTATAACTATGGTACTTTCTATCTTTCTAA
Organism: uncultured Eubacteriales bacterium; assembly: GCA_900546215.1. Classification (GTDB taxonomy): domain Bacteria; phylum Bacillota; class Clostridia; order Lachnospirales; family Anaerotignaceae; genus Metalachnospira. The sequence continues at coordinate 2,862 of URCD01000123.1, forward strand.
GGATATGAGCACAGAGCAGATAATTAAAACACTGCAAGGCACTTCGCAGGCTGAGCAGGCTAACAGGCTGACTATTCCAGAGGGATATACAGCCAAACAAATAGCTGCTTTGGTCGATGAAAAGGGAATTGTCACAAGCGACGAATTTATTAATGAAATTAATAATGGAACCTTTGATTATGACTTCTTGGAAGGAATTCCCAAAAGAGACTTTTATCTGGAAGGCTATCTTTTCCCTGACACGTATTTCCTCAGCGGCAATGAAACTGCTCATGATATTATAGTTATGATGCTCAACAGATTTGAGCAGATTTATAACGCTTCAATAAAGGATTATGTGAATTCAACTGGATATACCCTGGATCAGCTGGTAACAGTAGCATCAATGGTTGAATCTGAAGCAAAGCTTGATGAGGAAAGACCTATAATAGCAGGCGTTATTTATAACAGGCTTAATATAGATATGAAGCTTCAAATAGATTCTACGGTGCAGTATGCGCTTTCAACAAGAAATGAAGTGGTAACCGAAAAAGATTTGCAGGTCGACTCTCCGTATAATACCTATCAGAATACAGGACTGCCTATTGGACCTATATGCAACCCTGGAGAAGCATCCCTTGTAGCAGCGGTTAAACCAACGAGCCATAATTATATTTATTATGTGCTTAAGGAGCAGGGCGGCAGTGAGCATACCTTCACGGAAACCTATGATGATTTCCTTACGGCCAAGGCTGAATATCAGGCAACATTCAATAGCTAGGAGACAAAGATGAATTACGTAACGGATGATTATATCAATAACTATTTAAGAACTGTGCAGCCGCACTACGATGGTATCCTTGGAGACATTGAAAAGGAAGCAAGGGACTCAAACGTTCCGATTATACCGCATGAAACAGCTCGTCTATTAAGCGTACTGCTTACAATGAAGAAACCTAAAAAAATACTAGAAGTTGGAACTGCCGTTGGATTTTCATCTGGACTTATGACGAGATACTTGGAAACAGGCGGAAGTGTTACAACTATCGATAGGTTCGAGGTAATGCTTAAGGACGCGAGAACCAATATAAAAAGAATGGGACTTGAGGACAAAATAACTATTCTTGAGGGAGACGCGGCTGATATTCTTCCGACCTTGGATGGTCCCTATGATGTTATATTCCTTGACGCCGCAAAGGGGCAGTATTCTGCCTTTTTACCTCAATGTATAAGGCTTCTACCAATTGGCGGACTGCTTTTAGTTGATGATGTGCTTCAGGGAGGAGATATTGCTAAAACAAGATTTTCTGTACCAAGAAGACAGAGGACAATTCATAAAAGACTCAGAAATTTTTTATGGGATATATCACATACAGATGTATTGACATCATCTATTGTTCCAATAGGAGACGGCTTGGCAGTATGTGTAAAGGTCAAAGAGCCTGACATTCCTGTAAAAATAACTTCCGATAACGAGGAGAATGACAATGATTAATGCTGTAAAGCCGGAAATTCTTGCCCCGGCCGGAGATTTAGAGAAACTGAAGATTGCTGTGCTTTATGGAGCGGATGCAGTCTATATAGGCGGGGAGGCTTATGGATTAAGGGCTAAAGCAAAAAACTTTGACCTTGATACCATGAAGGAAGGAATTGAATTTGCCCATAATCATGGTGCCAAGGTCTATATAACAGCAAATATATTTGCGCATAACGATGATTTTAAGGGAATGGCAGAATATTTTAAAAGCATATATGATATTGGTGCCGATGCTGTTTTAGTTTCAGACCCGGGAGTATATATGACTTTGAAAGAAGCGGCGCCAGAAATGGAGCTTCATATTTCGACTCAGGCCAATAATACAAATTATAAAACTGCTGATTTCTGGTATAAAATGGGGGCTAAGAGAATAGTCGGAGCAAGAGAGCTCTCCCTTAAGGAAATCAAAGAAATGAGACAGCATATGCCGGAGGATATGGAGATAGAGACTTTTGTGCATGGCGCAATGTGCATATCATATTCCGGAAGATGCCTCTTGAGCAACTACTTAAGCGGAAGAGACGCTAACAAGGGAGCCTGTTCACATCCATGCAGATGGAAATATTACTTGATGGAGGAAACCCGGCCAGGAGAATATATGCCTGTTGAGGAAAACGAAAGAGGAACGTATATATTCAACTCAAAGGATCTTTGCATGCTTAATCATATTCCTGAACTTGTTGACGCAGGTATAAGCAGTTTAAAAATTGAGGGAAGAATGAAAACGCCATACTATGTAGGTACAATAGTAAAAGCGTACAGACAAGCTGTAGATGACTATTTTAAAGACCCTGATTATTATAAAAGCCGTATTGACTATTATATGGAAGAGGTATCAAAGGTCAGCCATAGAGACTTTACGACAGGCTTCTACTTTGGAAAACCGGGCCATGATGACCAGGTATATACAAACAATACTTATATAAGAGATTATGATTTTATAGGTATTGTAGTCGAGGACAAGGATGATGAAACAGGCTGTGCAACAATAATGCAGAGGAATAAATTTGAAGTGGGAGATACAATAGAGGTACTTCCGGTTAAGGGCGATTCAGCAGAAATGACTGTTGA
>URCD01000124.1 GCA_900546215.1 uncultured Eubacteriales bacterium
AATGCCATCTGCTGAGTTCCGTCAAGAATAAAAGCCCATATAATATCAAATCCAGCCTTATCTATATTGTCGAAAATATGGTATTCACCGTTAATCATCCTCATAACATCTGAAAATGAGTCAAAGTACGGCTTATCCATTCTTATAAGCTTTTCGTCATAATAAGGCGCATGGCGGAATGTAAAATAAAATAACGCGCGTTCCTTATTATCGGTAAAATAGTCATAATAAACGCACCACAGTCTGTATACAACCTCCGCTATAGGCATTCCGGCAAAGCTTTCCGGCTCCACTGTTCCGTCATAAAGCGAGGCTATTTCCCTGTCAACCTCCAAAAACGCCTCGATCAGAAGATTGTCTTTTCCTGAAAAATGATTATATATGCTACCCTTAGCCATTTTCGCCCGTTTAGCAATCTCATCTGTGCGAAGTCCTGCGAGACCCTTTTCAGCAACTTCAAAAATGGCGCTTTCTATGAGTGAACTTCTGCTGTCGCCCATAATGCTTCCCCCATTTACAGTACGCCTCAAAAAGCTGAATATTTATACTAATTATAAGATAAATGCATTTGAAAATCAAGCGTATTAGAGCTTAAATCGCCAAATAGTTTTCGACCCTAATAATTCTGACGAACAAAAATTTTCTGAAACAGGGATTATATTTACTTTTTCGGTAAAAACTAATGGCAATCTTATTTATACAGGAGGCAATTATGGATTATAAACAGCTTGCGTCTGATATCCTTGCCCGAGTCGGCGGGGAATCAAACATAATATCCTTTACGCACTGCGCTACCCGATTAAGGTTTAATCTTAAGGATACAGCAAAGGCGGATACTGAAAATCTTAAAAACATGCCCGGCATAATGGGTGTGGTAAATAAAGGCGGACAGTACCAGATAGTAATTGGAAGCGACGTTCCCAACGTTTACCGTGAGCTAATGGCGCTTGGCAGCTTTTCCGGCAGCGAACCGCCCGAGGAAAAGGACGAGAGAAACGCCTTTATAAGGGCTCTGGACACAATAGCGGGCATATTTACGCCTATTCTTCCAGCTATTACAGGCGCCGGTATTCTAAAGGCCCTTATGGCCCTGCTTGTGGCGTTTAAATGGATTGACACAGCTTCTCAGACCTACCAAATTCTAAATATTATATCCGACGCGGCGTTCTTTTTCCTGCCCTTCCTTATAGCCAACTCGGCCGCAAACAAATTCAGGGCAAACCCTTATATGGCAATGTCCATATCAGGCGTGCTTCTGCACCCGACCTTTATATCGATGGTAAACACTGCCAAGGAAACAGGAGATGCAATCCGTTTTATCGGCCTTCCTGTTACGGCGGCATCATATTCATCATCGGTTATACCGATTATTCTGTCGGTTTGGTTCATGTCATATATCGAGCCTATAGCTGACAGAATATCGCCTAAGCCTGTAAAATTCTTTACAAAGCCGCTTATTACCCTGATTATTTCCGCACCGGTGGCGCTTATTGTGCTTGGCCCCCTCGGAAATATAGTCGGAAACGGCATCGCGGCCTTTATATCAACGCTTGACACCTATGCGAAGTGGCTTGTTCCTCTGCTTGTAGGTATATTCACACCTTGGATGGTTATGACGGGAACCCATTACGGCCTTGTGCCAATTGGAATCAACAATGTGGCTACAGCAGGCTTTGACACAATTGTCGGCCCCGGTATGCTCGGCTCAAATATTGCGCAGGGCGGGGCTGCATTCGCAGTTTACTTCAAGACTAAAAACTCGACAATGAAGCAGCTCGCCCTTTCCAGCGGAATTACCGCTGTATGCGGTATAACGGAGCCGGCCCTTTACGGAGTTAACCTTAAGCTGAAACGTCCGCTTATAGCCTCAATGATAGGCGGCGGCGTTTCCGGGCTGTTTCTCGGAATATTTGGAGTAGGCCGATATACAACCGGATCTCCCGGGCTTCTTGCACTTCCCGGCTATATAGGCCCTGACGGATTTACAAACCTTATCTATGCCATAATCGGAAGCGCCATAGCGTTTGCAGTATCCTTTGCGGCCACACTTATCATGGGCTTTGAGGATATTCCCGAAGCGGCAGGAACACAGACTCAATCTGTAAAGCGTACAGCCGTTGAGGCTGAGCTATGCGCACCAGTTAAGGGAAGGATTATTCCTCTTAAAGATGTAAAGGATCCAATATTTGCAGACGAGATACTTGGCAAAGGCGCAGCAGTAATACCCGATACAGGACTGATTGTAGCTCCAGCAGGCGGCGTTATAGAAAACGTGGCGGAAACCAGCCATGCCGTAGGACTTAGGACAGCGGACGGCGCGGACGTTCTTATCCATATCGGAATAGATACGGTAAAGCTTGACGGAAAGCATTTCAAGCCGCTTGTTAAGGCCGGAGACCATGTAAAAATCGGAGACCCTCTTATTGAGTTTGATATGGACAAGGTTAAAAAAGCCGGCTTTGACGTTACAACTCCGATTATCATTACCAATTCTGGAGAGTTCGATATTTCTGTAATTTCCAAGGATGCCCTTGAGAAGGAACCGTTTATAAGGCTGTCTAAAAAGGAGGGATAAAACATGGGTTTTCCTAAAGACTTTTTATGGGGCGGCGCCGTAGCAGCCAACCAATGTGAGGGAGCGTATAATGAGGACGGAAAAGGACTTTCCGTACAGGACGTAATGCCAAAGGGCATACGGGGAGCCCATACCGGAAGGCCAACGCCAGACAATCTGAAGCTTATTGGAATAGACTTTTATCACAGATACAGGGACGATATAAAGCTTTTTGCCGAAATGGGATTTAAGGTTTTCCGAACCTCCATAGCATGGTCAAGAATATTTCCAAACGGCGACGATGAAATCCCCAATGAAGCGGGCCTGGAATTTTACGACAGCCTGTTTGACGAATGCCTGAAGCACGGAATAAAGCCCCTTGTTACGCTTTCCCATTACGAGCCTCCTCTCGCGCTTGCCGAAAAATACGACGGCTGGCTTGACAGGCGGGTTATAGGCTTCTATGAAAAATTCTGTAAAACCGTATTTGAAAGGTATAAGGACAAGGTAAAATACTGGCTCACCTTCAACGAGATTAATTCTCTTCCTAACGCGCCTTTTATGAGCGGCGCGATTATGACACCTAAAGACCGGCTTACAGAGGAGGACTTTTACCGCGCCATGCATCATCAGCTTGTGGCCAGCGCGTCGGCTACAAGGCTGTGTCACGAAATAATCCCCGACGCAAAGGTCGGCTGTATGATACTTGGAATAACGGTTTACCCTCTGCGTCCGCACCCCGACGATGTTATAAAAACAATGCTTAAGGACAGGGAAACCTACCAATTTTCAGACATCCACGCCAGGGGACGTTACCCCTCATATCTGCTTAAATACTTTAAGGATAAGGGAATTGACCCCGGAATTACTGCTGAGGATGAGGAAATTCTGAAAAACACCGTTGATTTTATTTCCTTCAGCTATTATTCAAGCATATGCGAGTCGGCTGACCCGCAGGGTGCCGAGCAGACCGGGGGAAATCTGAGCAGGGGCTACAAAAATCCCTATTTAAAATCAAGCCAGTGGGGCTGGCAGATAGACCCTCAGGGCTTAAGATACACACTCAACAAGCTATACGACCGTTATCAGCTTCCCCTGTTTATTGTTGAAAACGGGCTGGGTGCCGAGGACAAATTAGTTGACGATGGTATGGGAGGAAAAACCGTTGAGGATGACTACCGTATAGAATACCTCCGCAGGCATCTGCTGGAGGTTGAAAAAGCCATAGAGGACGGGGTCGAGGTAATCGGTTACACCTCCTGGGGCTGTATAGACCTTGTCAGCGCCTCTACCGCTGAAATGCGAAAGCGCTATGGTTTCATCTATGTTGACCGCGGCGACGACGGAAAAGGCACGCTAAACAGATACAAAAAGAAATCCTTTTACTGGTATAAAAATGTAATAGAAACCAATGGAGAATCCCTTTAACAGCGAAAAGGAGAACAGTTTTATCTGTTCTCCTTTTCGCTTGTTCATTTTAAATTCATCTTTTTAATATTTCCTCACTCGCCTCATATTCCCTGACGATGGAATTTAAGTCAATTCCCGTAGCGGCAGCTATCTTCACAACTGTTGAAAGCAGCGGATCAACTCTTCCAACCTCTAAATCAATATAATGCCTGGTGCTCACACCGCAAATTTCTGACATTGCTGTTTGTGTCAGCTTGTTTTCATTCCTGTACTCGTAAAGAACTTTGCCCAGCATTCTGCTAATGGACATATGTACCCCCTCCTTTATGGCTGAATTGTAAGGCAGGGTAAACATCTTGTGAATGACTGGCAGTTCACAATCCGAATTTAAACAAAAAATTTTATTAATCCCATTAAAAATTTTTATATTATGATGTGTGCAGTTTTATAATCTTGGTGTACCGCTGGTTTTTCCGGTGACACATTGTGCTGTGCGTGAATAAAATATATGGATAACTTAAAAGGCGGGCCATACAATGAGCATTGCAGTAATGATACTTGAAGCCGCCGTATTGTCGTCTACCTTATCTCTGGACGCCTTTATCGCCAGCTTTGCCTATGGCAGCAACAAAATAAAAATACCTTTATCATCCATAATAGCCATTAATATTGTATGCAGCGGAATTCTTGGCATATCTCTGCTTGCAGGAGCTTTAATACGTCCGTATCTTCCATCTGACATCAGCAATATTATCTGTTTCCTTATATTGTTTATCATCGGGCTTGTAAAGCTGCTTGACAACATTGCGAAGGCCGTAATAAGAAAACATGGCGGATTATCTAAAAACATCAGGTTTTCATTTCTTAACTTTAAATTTGTCCTGACCGTATATGCCGATCCCGAAAAAGCGGATATAGACCAGTCCAAATGCCTTTCCGTTACCGAGGCAGTCTCACTTGCGGTAGCCCTTTCCCTGGACGGAATGGCCGTTGGATTTGGCGCCGCCCTTGGAGATGTAAGCGGTATGGCTTTATTTTTGTCCTCATTTGTTACGGACACCCTTGCTGTCCTTTTAGGCTCTTATATAGGAAATAAAATAGCGGCAAGTCTAAGGTTCAATATGTCATGGCTGTCCGGGGTTATACTGATTATTATGGCGTTTATAAAAATAGCGTAGAGCGCGGCGTTCACTTCATTTTCATGCCCTTAATCAGCTCCTCCCGCTTGAGCCTGTCCAGTTCGTTAAAATCCCAGCTTCGCTGCTCATAATTAAACGCCCTTCCCCCATGCCGTCCGCCGGCAAGCTTATCCCAAATAATGCCCTTCCAGCCGTTTGACATGCACTCGT
>URCD01000125.1 GCA_900546215.1 uncultured Eubacteriales bacterium
GCTTGGTAATATGTCAAAATTAATTATATTGCTGTAACTAAAATTAATTCATTAAAAATGAAAGTTTTCAAATGATAAAAGATTTTCATATAGAACCGTATGTAAACTTGTGGTATACTTACTAATAATGAAATTTTAGAGATACGGAGGAACGAGATGAAAACACTACATCCTATTGAGCTTGGTATTGGCGGCAGCGGAACAGTATACCGCAATCTGACAGCCCCTCAGCTTGTTGAAAAGGCTCTCAAAAATGGAGAGGGCATATTATCAAGCACGGGTGCTCTTGTGGTTAATACGGGTAAATACACAGGCCGTTCACCTGATGATAAATACATTGTCGACTGCCCATCAGTTCACGATGACATTGCATGGGGAAATGTAAATCGGCCTATGAGAAAAGAGAACTTTGATATAATAAAAAGCAAAATGCTTGCTTATCTTCAAAATAGGGAACTATATATATTTGACGGATTTGCAGGAGCGGATAAAAAATATTCTAAAAGCTTCAGAATTATTAACGAGCTTGCCTCTCAAAATTTATTTATTAAAAATCTTCTTGTGGAACCGACTGATGAAGAGCTCAATAGCTTTGCGCCTGAATTTACTATAATAGCAGCACCTGGTTTTAAATGTATTCCAGAGATTGACAATACAAACAGTGAGGCGTGTATTGCTGTAGATTATGAGCAGAAAACTGTACTTATCGCTGGGTCCCAATACAGCGGAGAAATAAAAAAGAGCGTATTTTCTGTTATGAATTATGTACTTCCTAAAAATGGAGTACTTTCTATGCATTGCTCTGCTAACATAGGTAAGGAGGGCGATACCGCCATATTTTTTGGCCTTTCAGGAACCGGTAAAACAACCCTTAGCGCGGACCCTGCAAGAAGACTGATTGGTGATGACGAGCACGGCTGGTCTGACGATGGCATATTTAATATTGAAGGCGGTTGCTACGCCAAGTGCATTGACTTGACAGAAGAAAATGAGCCTGAAATTTATAGAGCTATTAAATTTGGAACTCTTCTTGAAAATGTTGTAATTGACCCGGAAACAGGGGAACCAGATTACAGTAACGGTACTCTTACTGAAAATACAAGGGCAGGTTATCCTGTATGCTATATTCCTAACGCGGAAATCAGTGGAAAGGGAGAGCAGCCTAAAACGGTTATATTCCTTACGGCCGACGCATTCGGCGTTCTTCCTCCTGTTTCAAGGCTTGATAACGATATGGCTATGTTCCACTTTGTGTCTGGATATACAAGTAAGCTTGCCGGAACGGAAAGAGGTATTACAGAACCTCAAACAACGTTTTCAACGTGCTTCGGAGCGCCTTTTCTTCCTCTTGAACCAAGTGTATATGCAAAAATGCTCGGTGAAAGGATTGAGAAAAACAATTCAAGGGTATTTTTAATTAATACAGGCTGGTCAGGCGGCCCCTACGGCGTAGGCAGCAGAATAAAGCTGAAATATACAAGGGCAATGGTAGCAGCGGCTATATCAGGGGAGCTTGATAATGTTGAGTATAAGCTTGATGACATATTTAATGTTTATATACCTCAGTCATGTCCTAATATTCCAGAAGAAATACTTAATCCTGTAAATACATGGAATGACAAAGTTGCCTACGAAAAGACGGCTAAGGAACTTGCTGGAAAGTTCAACGAGAATTTTAAAAAATATGCCCATATGCCTGAAAACATTGTAAAAGCAGGACCTAACTATTGATATTTAGTCCTTCAAAGATGGAATTATTCCGTCAATGAGGGACTTTTTATTGGAACGCCGCAAAAGTGCACATTAAAATGTTGTTATTTCGAGAGAATAAAGACGAGTTAAACAAAATTGAAAAAACAGTTAAATTGAACAGCCAGGTTATTGACAAATGAGAGCAAAATTTGATAAGATTTGTTAAATTTAATGAATGACAGTATAGTGAATTAGGAGAAAGGAATGTGGATATGAATAAAATTGTAAAAGAAGGTCTTACATTTGACGACGTGCTTCTAATACCCGCAAAAAGCAGTGTTCTTCCAAAGGATGTTGACCTTACAACAAGACTTACAAATAAAATTATTCTTAATGCTCCAATTATGAGTGCAGGAATGGACACTGTTACAGAATCTAAAATGGCGATTGCTATGGCCAGACAGGGCGGTATCGGCATCATACACAAAAACATGTCTATTGAGAAACAGGCAGAGGAAGTAGACAGAGTTAAACGTTCAGAGAACGGAGTTATTACAGACCCATTTTTCTTATCAGAAGATCACTATTTATATGACGCAGTAGCGCTTATGGAAAAATACCGAATTTCAGGTGTTCCTATTACTAAAAACGGCAAACTCATTGGAATTTTAACAAATAGAGATATTCGTTTTGAAACAAATTACAATAAAAAAATTACAGATGTGATGACAAAGGATAACCTTATTACTGCACCTGTAGGAACAACTCTTTTAGACGCAAAAAAAATATTGACAGTACACAAGGTGGAAAAGCTTCCTATAGTTGATAACGAAGGTTATTTAAAAGGACTTATAACAATTAAAGATATTGAAAAGGCTATAAAATATCCTAATTCTGCAAAGGATTCACAGGGAAGGCTTCTTGTAGGAGCCGCGGTGGGAGCAACGGCCGACGTGCTTGAAAGAATGGATGCCCTTGTAAAGATGAGCGTTGACGTAATAGTCATTGATACTGCTCATGGACATTCAACTGGAGTTATTGAGACTGTTAAGAAAATAAAAACGGCATTTCCTGATGTACAGCTTATAGCAGGAAATGTAGCTACAGGAGAAGCCACAAGAGAGCTTATTGAAGCCGGAGCTGACTGCGTGAAGGTTGGTATTGGACCTGGTTCTATCTGTACGACTCGTGTTGTCGCAGGAATCGGTGTTCCGCAGATTACGGCAGTTATGGACTGTGCTGAGGCCGCTAAAGAATATAATGTGCCAATTATTGCCGACGGCGGTATTAAATATTCAGGAGATATTGTTAAAGCAATTGCCGCTGGAGCCAATGTATGTATGCTTGGAAGCTACTTCGCAGGATGTGAGGAAAGCCCTGGAGAAACAGAACTTTACCAGGGAAGAAAATATAAGGTGTATAGAGGAATGGGTTCACTTGCGGCCATGGAATGCGGAAGCAAAGATAGATATTTCCAGGAGGACGCAAAAAAACTTGTGCCTGAAGGCGTTGAGGGACGTATAGCTTATAAAGGAAGTGTTGAAGATTCGGTTTATCAGCTTATGGGCGGACTTCGTTCAGGTATGGGTTACTGCGGAACGGCTACAATAGATGATTTAAGAGAGAACGGCAAATTTATAAAAATGACAAGTGCGGGCCTTAGAGAAAGCCATCCTCATGACATACAGATTACAAAAGAGGCGCCTAATTACAGTGTAGAATATTAATTCAGGAGGGCATTATGAATAACGAGTACGTACTTATACTTGACTTCGGAGGACAGTACAATCAGCTTATAGCACGACGTGTGCGTGAATGTAATGTATACTGTGAGGTAAAGCCTTATAATATGCCAATTGATGAGATTAGGAAACTTAATCCTAAGGGCATTATCTTTACAGGAGGACCAAATAGCGTATATGATGAGAAATCTCCTCATATCTCAAAAGAAGTATTTGAGCTTGGAGTACCTGTTTTGGGAATATGTTATGGATGTCAGATTATGGCATATACATTAGGAGGTACTGTTTCATCTGCTAATTCTAAAAGCGAATATGGAAAGACTGAAGTTTCAATTGATAATACAAGCAAATTATTTAAGGGGATAGATAAGAAGCAGATTTGCTGGATGAGCCATACAGACTATGTGACACATGTTCCTGACGGCTTTAAGGTAACTGCATCATCTGCAACATGTCCTACAGCCGCTATGGAATGTGAAGATAAAAATTTTTATGCTGTTCAGTTCCATCCCGAGGTTAACCATACTCCAAATGGAAAAGATATGCTTAGAAATTTCCTTTTCGAAGTATGCGGATGCAAAGGCGATTGGATAATGTCAAGCTATATTGAGGAACAGATTAAGGCTATACGAGAAAAAGTTGGGGAAGGAAAGGCTCTTTGTGCTCTTTCCGGAGGAGTCGACTCAAGTGTTGTAGCAGCGCTTGTTAGCAAGGCAATAGGAAAGCAGCTTACCTGTGTATTTGTCGACCACGGCCTCATGCGAAAAGACGAGGGTGACGAGGTTGAACAGGTATTTGACGGATTTTTTGAATCAAATTTCATAAGAGTAAACGCTCAGGAGAGGTTTTTGAACAAGCTTAAAGGAGTAACCGACCCAGAGAGTAAAAGGAAAATTATTGGTGAGGAATTTATTCGGGTATTTGAGGATGAGGCTAAGAAAATCGGCAAGGTTGACTTTCTTGTCCAGGGAACTATATATCCCGATGTAATTGAAAGCGGTCTTGGTGACAGTGCTGTAATTAAATCTCACCATAATGTTGGAGGACTTCCTTCAGTTGTAGATTTTAAAGAGCTGATTGAACCATTGAGATTGCTTTTTAAAGATGAAGTACGTCAGATGGGAACAGAGTTGGGTCTCCCTGAGTATATAGTTTGGCGTCAGCCGTTCCCAGGACCAGGACTGGGCATAAGGGTTATCGGAGAGGTAACAGAGGACAAGCTGGAGATACTGAGGGATGCAGACGCTATTTTCAGAGAGGAAATTAAAAACGCAGGCCTTGACAGAGATATTAATCAATATTTTGCTGTAATTACTGATATGCGTTCAGTAGGTGTTATGGGTGACGGAAGAACATACGACTATACTGTGGCATTAAGGGGAGTTACAACTACAGATTTTATGACTGCTGACTGGGCAAGAATACCTTACGATGTGCTTGACAGGGTAAGTGTAAGAATTGTAAATGAGGTTAAGCACGTTAATCGTATATGCTATGATATTACAAGTAAACCTCCTGCGACGATAGAGTGGGAGTAATGTAACTACCGCCGCAAACCCTGTATTAGCAAGGCTTTGATAAGGATGGTAGTAGAAAACCAGTAAAATCAAGGCTTTGCAGACAGCAGGCAGACAGTGCTTTTATAAAAAATGAATATGAAGATAGAAAAAGACGCATTTTTGAGATTTGCGTCTTTTTCTATTGAGCTTTC
>URCD01000126.1 GCA_900546215.1 uncultured Eubacteriales bacterium
GGCTTCCTGTCTCTATGACATATGTCATATCATTCCAGTCAGGAGTCTCAGCAGTGATATAGTTAAGCTTCTTCCACATTCCTCCGTTCAGCTTCTCTATTGAGTAGTAATCTCCAAAGGCAACGTCGTTAACACTGTTATTAACAATGCTCATATTAATTCCCCTTGAGGTTATCGTGTTTTCATCTGCTTCCATATATAGAAGGTCATGTACTTCATTATCTGCAGATGTGTCTTCGTCTGTATCGGCATAATTGTATCCCCATGTGCTGAAAATTACTGGCTCATTATTAGCCATTCTGGCTAAATCAGCTTTATAAAGCAGGCCAAATACAGCACAAAGTCCGGCGGCAAGGCATATTAAAAATATAGCTAATTTTTTCATGGCCCGGCCTCCCGTCAGTTTTCAGCAAACAAAGGCATCTTAACGGCAACTTTAAATACATCCCCGTCCGATGTTATCTCAAGCCTTCCTCCCTGTATTTCTGACAGACTCTGTGTTATGGAAAGCCCAAGTCCAGCGCCTTCCGTCGTCCTTGAGGCTTCGCCTCTTACAAATCTTTCCGTCAGGCTCTTGATGTCAACATCCTCAATAGGTATTACCGAAACGTTTTTAATAACCATAACGCCTTCAGTCTCTGTTTTATATATATCTATAAATACCCTTGTTTTGGGCATAGCGTATTTGAGAGCGTTTGTAATCAGATTTTCAGCTATACGCCACATATGTCGTCCGTCTGCCAGAATCATTACGTCCTCAGTCGCGTTTATTTTAAACTCAAGCTCGGAAGACTCAATTCTTTCCTCAAACTCTCCCAGCGACTGTTCGATTAACTCTCTAAGGTTAATTTTAGTTTTTGTAACGGCAAGATTTCCGCTTGAAGCCTTGCTGGCCTCAACAAGATCCTCAATAAGCTGTTTAAGCCTGTTTGTCTTTTCGTCTAATATTGCAACATAGTTTTCCGCCTTTTCGTTGTTTAACTCCTCTCTTTTCAGAAGGTCAACATACGTTATAATTGATGTCAGCGGCGTTTTAAGGTCATGGGAAACATTAGTAATCAGCTCAGTTTTCATCTTCTCGCCCTTAACGGCCCTTCCCACAGCCTGTTTAAGCCCATTCTGCATATTCGACACGTCGATTGCGAAGTTTTTGAGTGACGGTGAAATCTCGTCAGGATTAACCTTTTTATCAAAATTGCCCTCCGATGTTTCCTTAACAGCAACCATAATCTTTTTTATTGACTTAAGCGCTCTTGCTGCAAAAAACACTCCGGCTAAATCAAATATAACTATAATGGCTACAGGCACAAGAGAACCGCTTGAGCATGCCACAAAGGTCAAAAGACAGTTTATGAACGCATACATTATAAGACATATAAGTATCCATATCCTGAAGGTTGATTCCTTAAAGAACGATGCTATCCATCTAATTAGCGCGCCTATAATAGTGTTTGAGAACAGTCTTCTTTTCTTTATCTGTCTTGACATACATGTCAGATAGTTTATCGTCACCACAGTATCTATCATAAACAGAATGCATATAAGCCATTTCAGTATGCCAACCCATTCGCTTCCGGCATAGTATATCCCATTTATCATCTTGCCGGCAAAATAGTAGGACGCGTACGCAATCAGAAGAAACAGCGCCGTGCCAACATCATTAAATACATAATCAATAGCAAGCAGGTTTACATCGCTGTTTTTACTTGTTTTGCCCGCTACAATCATAAGATAAAGCAAGCCGGCAACCATAACTATACTGCTCAGTATTGCTGCGATAACCGCTCTTGGCGCATTAGTCTTTCTCTGCTCAAACGCCTGATACTGCTTGGCAAATACTCCGCTTCCGTCCTCAACATCATTGCTTATGCCTGTGTAGAGCGTATAGCCGCTGTTAAGCAGTATCCTGCTGACTGAATCCAGATAATTGTCATAATAAAAATAGTTTATAAGCTTTCCGTCGTCAGTATATGTGTAGTAATACTCTGTATCATATACTACAGTGCCCTTGGTGTATCTTCCATCCATAAAGGTATTAATATTAAGTCCTGAAATTGTATTTGCATCACTGTTTGATATCTCGCTTTTTGTCCTGGTATTTACAAGGCAGTAGTAAAAATCAGTGTATCTGTCAAGCTCCTTTACCGCATCATCATACTCATAAAGCTGGTCCTGTATTGCCTGCTTTTTATAATCGGGATACCTTTCATTAAAATAATACTGGTCCTCAGAATTTGTAAAAATCACCTGAATGGGACTTCCTATTATATTTAATATTGTGTATTCGCCCAGGTCGTTGTCCAGTGCGAAATTATATATTACCTTTTCCTCATTAAGGGCGTTTCCGGCCTTAATGTTTTCCTCGCTTTTAAAGACAAGCTTAGTATTTACAACAGACCTTACCAGCTGGCTGTACTGGGCATAAAAGGTCTCCGTGTCAAAATAGCTGTTATAGTTAAAGCCTGACTCGTAACGCATATCAACTACGTATACCAGACTGACGCAGGTAACCAATGCCGCAAGCAGAATAACAACTATAGAAAATATTTTCGTTTTAATCGAATACAGCTTAGATTTTTTCGATTTTGTAGCCAATGCCCCACACCACCTTTAAATATCTGGGCTCTTTTGGATTTATCTCAATTTTTTCTCTTATCCTTCTGATATGTACTGAAACAGTATTCTCCGGCGCAAATGAAAGCTCGTTCCAAACCTTTTCATATATTTCGTCAATTGAAAATACCTTTCCCGCATTTTCCATAAGAAGCTGCAAAATACCATACTCCGTCGCAGTGAGCTTAACCGGTTCACCGTTAACCCTTACCTCTTTAGAGTCCTTATCCAGCTCTAAATCTCCTATTTTTATTATGCTGCCTTTTTCGGCTATGGAGCCAAGCGCTGTATATCTTCTCATATGTGATTTTACCCTGGCAATAAGCTCAAGCGGATTAAATGGCTTTGTTATATAGTCGTCAGCCCCAAAATTAAGGCCGATAATTTTATCTGTATCCTCAGATTTGGCAGAAAGCATAATTATAGGTATATTAAGGGTTTCCCTTATTTTAACTACCGCCTTAAGTCCGTCCATCTTTGGCATCATTATATCCATAATAACCAAATGAACCTCATTGTTTTCAAGCACCTTAAGAGCTTCCTCTCCGTCATAGGCCTTTAAAATATTGTAATCCTCCTGTTTGAGATATATTTCTATAGCGTCAACAATAGATTTTTCATCGTCGCAAACAAGTATGTTCAGCTTCTTATTGTCCATTTGTAGTCCCCCTAAAGAATGTAAAATAAACCAGAATATATTTATCTTATCATATAATTTTTTATTTAAAAAAATAGTCTTTTTTTCTTTCGATATTCTTAATTCTAACATAAAAATACTTTTTGCGGGAGAATTAATAGCATTTTTCTTATTTTTCCACAAAATTAACCTAAAAAAAGCGGGGATAACCTCCCCGCATTATATAAATACTGATTTAAAATTTTATGGTTTTTCCGGCTGAAACAGAATAAATGCAGCATTCCTTTACTCTTAGACCTGTAACCTTTTCCAAGGCCTTGGTGTACAGATCCATTTGTATTTCATATCTTTCCTGGAACTGCTCCTCGTTTTCCTCGTCATAATAGTCCGTTTTATAATCAACCAAAACTATTTCACCGTTTTCAACAAAATAGCAGTCAACACGGCCATGAAGAATAACAGCCTCATCTATATCCTGATATTTTTCGTTTCTATAAATTTCCTCAGGTGTTATGGAAACAGTGAACGCTTCCTCCTTATAAACCTCGTCTGAATTGAGTATCCTGTTATATAATTCGGATTTAGCAAACATCTCAATTCTTTTTATGCTGACTGCCGCTCCCTCCTGAGATGTGAGTATACCGTCATTGACCATACTTTCTATAAGAGCTTTAATACTGTCATAATCATACTCGTACCTGAAATCCATATGTTCAAAAACTTTATGCACTGCCGTTCCTATATCGGTAGGTGACAAGCCTTTCTCGCCAATATAAAAGTCTGGTTTTTTTACCGTATGCGACAGCTTTGTTCCTCTTATTCTTTTTACATCGGACACCGACACGGTTCCCGGTATCTGGGTTTCAATGCTGTATGGATATTCCCAGCCCAGCCTTGCACCAATCTGCTGCTTTAAAAATTCCCTGTCTTCTTCTGATTTTATCTCAAACGTTTCGTCCTTCATCTCAGCAGCAGGCTTTGAAACTGCATTTATAAAGTTGACCTCGAATATAGATTTATGGTCAAATAGCCCATTTACAGCATTTTGCTGTTTTTCTCCGCTTAAATCAAAAATCGGTTTCCCATTTCTGTGTCTAGCGACAGTCTCCATTATCCAATCAAGATAATTATCACAGGAGGATATTTCAAAAGCCGGAAGAGTAACCTTTTTACGGTTTGAGAACATCTGCCATTTTACAGCTCTTGATGGGTTTTCAGAAGCGTATCCCGTTATTATAAGCTTTTCCTTAGCTCTCGTCATGGCAACATAAAGAACCCTTATTTCCTCAGCCACTGCGTCATGCCAAAGCGCTTCTGATATAACTGAGCGCGGAACAGTATTGTATTTCACCCTTGTCTGGGCATCCACGTATTCGCTTCCTATACCGAGGTTTTTATGAAGAACCACATTAGCGCTCAAGTCAGTTTTATTGAATTTCCCTCCGCAGCCTGAGATAAACACAACAGGAAATTCCAGACCCTTGCTTTTATGTATAGTCATTATCCTTACGCCATCTTGGCTGCCGCCGCTTTCGCTGTCTATCTCAACGTCGTTTTTGTTTATTTTTTCAATGTATCTGATAAAATCAAAAAGTCCCTTAAAGCTTAGGCTGTCGTAATCAGATGCCTTTTTAACGAGCTTCATTAGATTTGCCTGCCTCGCCTTGCCGTCAGGCATAACTCCGGCTAAATCATAATATCCGGTGTCCGTATACACTGCCCAGATTAAATCATTAATTGTTTTCTCAACAGATATATCGCGCCAATGGTCTAACTGTGATAAAAATTCTGATAAGGTTTTCTTGATAGTGTCACTTGTT
>URCD01000127.1 GCA_900546215.1 uncultured Eubacteriales bacterium
CGGCGGAAATAATGCGGTAGACAGAATGATCGCAGATAATATGACCGGTGTTGATTTCATCTCTATTAATACTGATAAACAGCAGCTTGACAGATCACTTGCACAGACTAAAATTCAGATTGGAGAAAAGCTTACAAGAGGTCTTGGCGCAGGCGGAAATCCCGAGGTTGGAGAGAAAAGCGTTGATGAAACAAAGGAAGAAATATCAAACGCTTTTAAAGACGCTGATATGATATTCGTAACAGCCGGCATGGGAGGCGGAACAGGAACAGGCGCAGCGCCCAAGGTGGCTGCGATTGCAAAGGACATGGGCAAGCTTACGGTAGGCGTTGTTACTAAACCCTTCCTTTTTGAGGGTAAAAAAAGAATGGCCAATGCTGAAAAGGGTGTTGCGGAGCTTAAAAAGAACGTAGATACCCTTGTTATTATCCCTAACCAGAAGCTTTTAAGCATTATTGATAAAAAAACAACTATGGTTGAAGCATTCAGAAAAGCCGATGAAATACTGAGACAAGGTGTATCAGGTATTACGGACCTTATTTCAAGCCCCGGTATAATCAACCTTGATTTTGCTGACGTAAGAACAATTATGTCTGATAAGGGAGTAGCCCACATGGGAATTGGTATCGGTACAGGAGAAAACAAGGCTGAAATGGCTGCTAAATCTGCGATATCAAGCCCTCTTCTTGAGACTACAATCTCTGGCGCTAAATATGTACTTATTAATATATGCGGTGATGCTAACCTTGGACTTCTTGAAGCAGGAGAAGCTGCAAGTCTTATTTCTGAGGCCATTGATCCTGATGCGGAAATTATATTTGGTACAACCCTTAATGAGGAGCTTGACGATAAGGTTATTGTTACAGTTATTGCAACAGGCCTTGATGCCAACGGAATTGTTAATGAGGAGCTTGCTAAAAAGGCCGATGAAAAACCTGAAGCTAAGGCTGCAGAGGAGAAAGCGGCAGACCATGAGGAAAGACCTGCCAGCCAGCCGGACGTTGTTTCCTATATTGATAATGACGGAGAAAAGGTTGACCTCGATATTGAAATTCCAAGCTTCCTTAGAAGAAAGAAAATGTAATAAATTTTATAAAATGACATCTATTTTAGCTGCTCTTGATGGTTTTAAGAGCAGCTTATTTTATAAGGAGGGATAAGCATGAAATATTTAATTATCGGAACTGGGGGAACAGGAGCCACCATAGGAGCATTTCTTGCGGCTGATGGAAATGATGTGTCTTTTGTTGCCAGAGGAGCACATCTGGCTGCAATGGTTGAAAATGGACTTTTGCTTGATTCAGGCATAAAGGGAAAACTAAATATTGAAAATGTAAAAGCCTTTGAAGGCAAAGAAATTAAAGAAAAGTATGATGTCATTTTTGTATGTGTAAAAAGCTATTCCCTTGAAGAAATCGTACCTGTAATAAAGGCTGGATTACATAAAGATACAATTGTTATTCCTGTGTTAAATATGTTCAAGACAGGTGAAAAATTAAAAGAATATATTCCGGAAGGAAAATTTCTTGAGGGCTGTATATATATCAGCGCCTTTATAGACGGTCCCGGAAAGATAGTACAGGCTGGTGATACATTTAAGGTTTTTTTTGGAAATCCATATAATGAAAGCATTAAAGACGGAATTATGGAGCAGGTTGAGTCTGATTTAAAATCAGCCGGTATATTATCAGGTACATCGGATGATATTCTTAGGGATACATTTAAAAAGTTCTCATTTATATCTGCGTTTGCGGCTACTGGGGCATTTTATGATGTGTCGGCCGGGGCAATCCACAGGGAAGGTGAAGAAAGAGAATTTTATAAAGCCCTTGTTAAGGAAATTATATCAATTGGCAAAGCAATGGGTGTAAACGTAAGTCCCACTCTTTTTGAAGAGGACATTCAAACTATGGATTCCTTTGGAGACGATATAAAAACGTCGCTGCAGAGGGACCTTGAGGCGGGTAAAAATTCAGAGATAGATACGCTTATTTTTTCGGTTGTACGTCTTGGGAAACAGTATGGTGTGCCAACTCCCGCATATGAAAAAGCAGCTTCAAAATTCTCTTAATTTTCTTTAAGATTTGTAAAAACCTATGGTGAAATTTATTTTACTATGATATACTTGTTCTATTAATATGCGTAGTTTGAGGTGAACGGATAAATGGCTGAAAAAAATCATGTACAGGTTATGATAGAAGGGAAACTGATGACCCTAGTCGGTACGGACAGCCCCGATTATATGAAAAAAGTAGCCGAGTACATAGAAGATAAAAATAAGGAAATCCGTTCCGGTGAGAATGGAAAAAGAATGAACGTGGCCATGGCCTCTATACTTACATCCATAAATGTTGCCGACGATTATTTTAAGGAAAAGGAAAAGAGAGATTCCCTTGAGGAAGAATTAAAGCTGCTTAAGGAAAAACTCGCCGTATCTGAAAAGGAACTTGAGGAGGCACGGAAGGAAATAGAGCAGCTTAACCGTGATATTTATATTTTAAAGGATGATATGAATATGCTTGCTGAGGAAAAGGCTCAGGTAGAGGACCAGCTTGATGAGTACTTTGTAGCCCTTGATGCCAGCAAAAATATAGCACATAAAAACAGAAACAAGCAATGAGCATACGGGCGGGGGTTAAGCATGCTCTCATAAGAGAATATTTTTATGAGAGGGGCAGTAATCCCGCCCTATTTAAATATTTTGGAGGAATAACTATATGTTAAAACCTGAACTGCTTTCACCCTGCGGATCGCCGGAGTCATTGAAGGCCGCAGTTAATAATGGAGCGGACGCGGTATATCTTGGCGGCAAAAGCTTTAGTGCCAGACGTTCTGCCGGAAACTTCACAACAGAGGAAATTAAAGAAGCGTGTGATTACTGTCATGTACGCGGTGTGAAGGTTTATGTTACTGTAAACACTTTGTACAAGGATTCAGAACTTAAAAGATTTATTGATTTTGTAAAGGAGCTTTATGTTATCGGTGTGGACGCCCTTATCGTGCAGGATACAGGTGCGGCAAATCTGATAAAAAGGTCGTTCCCGGACATAAAATTAAATGCGAGCACACAGCTTACGGCCAATACTGCGGATGATGTTAACTTTCTGTATAAAAACGGATTTGATAAGGTAATACTCAGCCGTGAGCTTTCAATAGAAGAAATCAAAAATATAAGTGAAAACACCGAGGCCGAAATAGAATGCTTTGTACATGGAGCTCTCTGCGTGTCATATTCAGGACAATGTATAATGAGCAGTATACTTGGCGGCAGAAGCGGAAACAGAGGCTGCTGCGCTCAAACATGCAGGCTTCCTTATGAGCTTTATAAGGACTATGATAAGGTTTCAGAGGGTTATCTGATGAGTCCTAAAGATATAGAAACGCTGGAGATACTTCCTCAGCTTATTGAGGCTGGAATTAACTCATTCAAAATAGAAGGAAGAATGAAAAATCCTGAGTATGTGGCAGGAGTAACTGCCATATACAGAAAATATATAGATATGTATTTTAACGAGCCTGAGAGCTATGTGGTTGATAAAGAGGATATAAAGGTTTTGCTTCAGCTTTTCAACAGAGGGGGCTTTACAAACGGATATTTTACCACTCCGTCAGGCAGCAGCATGATGAGTGTTGAGAGACCTAAGGCATGGGGGCTTAAGACTGGTATTGTAGATGTATATGATTCTAAATATGGAAGAGCGTCAATACGTACAAGAGAACCTCTTGTTCCCGGAGATGGAATAGAAGTATGGACAAAGCAGGAGCCTCATGCAGGCTGCGGAATATCCAAGCCATCAAGAGCAGGACAGGTTATAAGCGTTATGGTAAAGGGAGACATTGCAAAAAATGACGTGGTTTATAAGACCTATGACAAATCCCTTATGGACAAAATGAAAAAGTCCTATGAAAAAGACACGAGGAAAACTGAAATATTTGGCAAGCTTATAGCAAAAGAAGGAACTCCATTGCAGTTAAAGCTATGGCTTGATAAAGGAGTAAGTATATCAACAGATGGACCTGTACCCACTAAGGCCGAAAGGCGTC
Organism: uncultured Eubacteriales bacterium; assembly: GCA_900546215.1. Classification (GTDB taxonomy): domain Bacteria; phylum Bacillota; class Clostridia; order Lachnospirales; family Anaerotignaceae; genus Metalachnospira. Next base: position 4,045 of record URCD01000127.1, read on the forward strand.
CTATCAGTGAGGATATTATTATAAAACAGATTAGTAAAATGGGCTCGACACCTTTTGAACTTAAAAAACTGGATGTTGAGCTGGATAATGGAATATATATTGATATAAAGGTATTAAATGAGCTTAGAAGGTCGGCATGCGAAGCCTTGGAAGAAAAACTTATATCCAAAGGCAGGCATAGTGAACCTGATTTTATTGCTTTTCCTGAAACAAGTGTCAGCGGAGTTAAAATGAATAAAAAGCTGAATGTAAAGGTAAGAGATAGAGGACAGCTGAATGCGGCAATTTCATGCGGGTCAGTGGATACTGTTTATTATGAAATATGTGAGGATTTTGAGGAAAATTATGAACACATAATAAATAAGGCTCATGATAAAGAGGTTAAACTTTATGCCGCTTTTCCAAGAATATATAGAGAAAATACCGATAAGCTTTATAGAGACTTTATTTCTAAGCTGTCAAATAGTATGATAGACGGATTTCTTGTCACATCAGTGGGCTTGTTTGATATGGCAAAAAAGTTCGGAAAGCCTGTTGCGCTTGATTATAACATTAATATTTTTAATAATGAGGCGGTTGAGTATTTTAGACATAGAGGTGCGGACAGAATAACTATGTCAGTAGAGCTTAACGTAAAGGAATTAAATACAGCGGCTGATGATGAATGTGAAACAGTAGTATATGGATATCTTCCGCTAATGACGACTGTTCAGTGTCCTATAGGAAATTATGCAGGCGGAAAGACGGCGGGGGTTTACTGCTCAGAAAGATATTCAGAAGCAAAATATGTGCTTAAAGACAGAAAGGACGTGGCTTTTCCTCTTCTTCCGAACTGCAGTCAGTGCGTTTGTCAGATACTTAACAGCAAGCCTTTATTTACGCTTAAATTTTTT
>URCD01000128.1 GCA_900546215.1 uncultured Eubacteriales bacterium
GCTCATAGAGAAGGTTATCCTGAAATCGGACTTTACTGGGAAAAAGCTGCTTACGAGGAAGCAGAGCATGCATCTAAATTCGCAGAGCTCCTTGGCGAGGTAGTAACAGATTCTACAAAGAAAAACCTTGAAATGCGTATTGACGCTGAAAACGGCGCTACAGCAGGTAAATTTGATCTTGCAAAACGTGCTAAAGCTGCTAACCTTGACGCTATTCATGATACAGTTCATGAAATGGCTAGAGATGAAGCTAGACACGGAAAAGCATTTGAGGGACTTTACAACAGATATTTTGCAAAATAATTTATATTCATTTTGAATATTGTCTGTAATACTTAAATAATAAAAACACGGCTTAATATAATTAAGCCGTGTTTTTATATATTGTCTATGTAGCGTTTTCTTAAATAAATATAATCCTCTTTTATATTCCAATATTTATCAAGTATAGGCTGGCACATTATTCTTGTGGAATTCATAATATCGTCATAGTTACAGTTTATCACGTCTACAATTTTTCCATCAATTTTATTCTCATCTTTCAATTCACTGATAATCTTCTGTACCCTTTCCTTGGAATAAGCATTTTTATAACTGCGTGTTCCTGAAAGAGCGCTGACAATATCAGCCACCGCAACAATACGCTCGCCAATCGTCAAATCTTCACCTTTAAGCTCTAGAGGATATCCTGAACCATCAAGCTTTTCGTGATGGCGAAGAGCAATATTTTGAATTGTCTCCTCAATTTGTCCGCCGAATATCTGTTTTGTAATGTCTACATGTCCTCTCATTATTTTCATGGCCTGAGGACTAAGCTTCCCCGGATATTCAAGGATTTCAACAGGCACGCCTATTTTTCCGACATCATGCAGAAGTGCTCCGCATACGATTTTATCCAAATATTCCTTATTTAAATTTAATCTTTTACCAATCTCATAGCTGATATTTGTAGTAGTTACCGTGTGAGTAACAGTGTGCCTGCTTCTAAAGTCTATAATATATATAAGCATTTTTAAATAACCGGTAACTTCCTCCTGAGAAAGTTGATTTCCCCACTCAGTAAATCCAAAATTCTTGCCGTTTTCAATGTATGCCTGTAGATTATATTCAACCCCAATATCAAGTACTAAATCTACTAACACTGGTGAAAACCTCTCCCCACGCCCTTCTTCAATTTTTTTTGAGCAGTTCTCCCATGTTCCGTGATTATCACACATAAAAACATCTATTCTGTCTGCTATATGAATAACCTGCGATATCAGCTTAATTTCATCACTAATATAGCTCTCGTCTTTTATCTCTTTCCAAGGTGTATGGTGATATAAAACGGCAGGAGCAATATCCTGCAAAGGAGAAAAATATTTTAAAAACAGATAGCCATAGATAGAATGGTTCCACATATCCTCTGTTTCAAAAACAAGCATGCTGGATATTTCTTCTGTTTTGTATGCTCCAATATCATGCAGCATAGTTAAAAAGCATATGTCCCTAAGCTTATCCGTGTTTTGTTTTCCAATTTTTCTCATTATAATTGATACGATATATGCCACTCTTAAGCCATGGTCCATCAGCCGTTTATCTACACAGTTGCATGTCCGTCTTATAATTTCAAAGAGGCTCTTATTTTCAATATGGTCTGTATACTGGAGCATTCAAACACTTCCCTAGTTTTTTATATATTCTAACATAGTCACAGTTAAAAAGAAAATTAAATTGCTGAAATCTCTTTGAAATGAATATAAAGATCTTCTAAATTCAGTACAGTTAAGACTTGAAAGGCCATCTAATGTTTCCTAAAAAGCCCCGGAAAATCCGGGGCTTTTTCTTACAGCTCAATAATCTCATATTCTTTTGTTCCCAAGCCTATTTTTTGGGCATGATCAGTGCAGTACTTCCAGTCCGTTATAGGATGAGTGTCAGTAAAATGGTCGTGATGAGAATGGTCTCTCTCAGCCAATGCGCTGTTTGGCATTATCGGCTGTGCATTTACCGCATCAGCGCAGGCAACGTCAATTGCTACAGGGTCAAATGAAGCAAACATTCCTATATCGGGAACAATTGGAACATCATTTTCTGCATGGCAATCGCAGAATGGTGATACGTTGTTGACAATATTTATATGGAAATTAGGTCTTCCGTCAAGTACAGCCATTGCGTATTCTGCTATTTTTTTGCTTGTTATCTCCGTTGAACTGTCACCTATATATGCCATGGCATCAAATGGACAGGCACCGATACATCTGCCGCAGCCTGCGCATTTATCCCTGTCAATAACGGCCTTTTTATCAACTATTGAAATGGCCTCATGCGCGCAGTTCTTTTTACATGAACCGCAGCCCACACATTTTTTTGTTTTAACCTTTGGACCGCTTGATGAATGCATATCCATCTTTCCAGCACGAGAACCGCTTCCCATTCCAATATTTTTAAGCGTTCCGCCAAAGCCTGTCATCTCATGTCCCTTAAAATGAGTAAGCGATATTATTATATCAGCTTCCATTATCTCCTTGCCTATTATAGCCTTTTCACAAAGCTCTCCGTTTCTTACAGGAACATATACCTCGCTCAGTCCCTTAATTCCGTCACCTATTATTACATTACATCCGGTTGAAAATGGAGTAAAACCGTTTTCATATGCCGCGTCAATATGCTCTAAGGCATTCTTGCGTCTACCAACATAAAGGGTATTACAGTCTGTAAGGAACGGGTATCCGCCTTTTTCTTTTACTATATCAGCAATAACCTTCGCATAATTCGGCCTTAAAAAGGCAAGGTTTCCAGGCTCTCCAAAATGAATTTTTATAGCTACAAATTTATTCTTAAAATCAATTTTGTCTATCCCGGCTTCTCTTACGAGCTTGTCCAGCTTCTGTAAAAGGTTCATACCAGGTTTTGCTCTGAAATCCGTAAAATAAACTTTAGATTTTTCCATAACGTCCTCCTAATATTTATAGTTAAATTATTATATCATAGTGAATTGCAATAGACAATGTATATAGTACTGGATATTTGCCAAATAAATATATATTGTTGTAAAAACAAGCAAATACAAACGTATATTCGTATATATCCTTGACAAACAATACGTTTTCATTTATCATTAAATGGTTATGATTACTAATAATAATAAATTTAGCAGGTGTATATATGGCTTCCAGTAATTCAAAAAATCAATATAATGACGAAAGTATATCATCTCTAAAGGGTGCTGACAGAGTCCGGTTAAGGCCAAGCGTAATATTTGGTTCAGACGGCCTTGAAGGCTGCGAGCACACTGTTTTTGAGATACTTTCCAACTCAATAGACGAGGCTAGAGAAGGCTTCGGCAATAAAATAGAAGTTACAAGATATAAGGATCATTCTGTAAAAGTTAAGGATTATGGGCGCGGTATTCCTGTAGACTACAACCAAAAAGAAGAACGCTATAACTGGGAACTTGTTTTCTGTGAGCTTTATGCAGGCGGAAAATATAATAACAATTCCGGAGAAAATTATGAGTTCAGTCTTGGCCTTAACGGCCTTGGAACCTGCGCGACACAGTATTCATCGGAATATATGGATGCCGTTGTCTATAGAGACGGCTTTAAATACACACTTCACTTTGAAAAAGGAGAAAACATATCCGGTCTTTTAAAGGAGGAGTGCAGTAAGAAAATTACAGGTACAGAAATTAAATGGCGGCCTGATACAGATGTATTTACCGATATTAATATACCTTCTGAGTATTTTAAAGATGTACTTAAAAGGCAGGCCATAGTAAACGCCGGCCTTACCTTCGAGTACGATGAAGAAACGAACGAACATGAAATTTTCGTATATGAAAACGGTATAAAGGACTATATTAAAGAGCTTAACGGAGGGAAAGGCTTTACTGACGTATACTATCTGGAAAATGAGACCAGAGGCCGCGACCGTGAGGATAAGCCGGAATATAAACTTAAATTTGAGGCGGCTTTCTGCTTTAACAACGAAATAAATTCGCTTCAGTATTATCACAACAGCTCATATCTGGAGCATGGCGGTTCTCCTGACAAAGCTGTAAGAAGTGCCTTTGTTACAGCAATCGACAAGTATATTAAAAGCAGCAATCTTTATAAGAAGAATGAGAAAAAAATCACTTTTGCGGATATTGAGGACAGCCTGATACTTGTTATAAATTCCTTTTCTACAATAACGAGCTACGAAAATCAGACTAAGAAATCTATTACGAATAAATTTATACAGGATGCAATGACAGACTATTTCAAACAGCGTCTGGAAATCTATTTTATTGAGAATAAAATGGAAGCTGACAAAATAGCCAATCAAATTCTTGTAAATAAGCGAAGCCGTGAAACCGCGGAAAATACCCGTGTTAATATCAGAAAAAAGCTAACTGGCAGCATTGATATGAACAATCGTGTTGAAAAATTCGTAAACTGCCGCTCCAAAGATATAACCCGCAGGGAAATATATATAGTAGAGGGCGATTCCGCCCTTGGCTCATGCAAATTAGGGCGAGACGCAGAATTTCAGGCTATAATACCAATACGAGGAAAAATATTAAACTGTTTGAAGTCCGATTATGAAAAAATATTTAAAAATGACATTATTACAGACCTTCTAAAGGTGCTTGGCTGCGGTGTGGAAATCAAGTCGAAGCATAGCTCAAATATAAACTCGTTTGATATGAGCCAGCTTCGCTGGAATAAAATTATTATTTGTACCGATGCCGATGTAGATGGTTACCAGATTAGAACTCTGATTCTTACAATGCTTTACCGCCTTGTGCCTACGCTCATATCTGAAAAGAAGGTATATATTGCTGAGTCCCCTCTTTATGAGATAAACGCCGGTAAGAAAACCTATTTTGCATATACGGAAAATGAAAAGGCTCAGATTATATCTGATATTAAAGGTAAATATAC
>URCD01000129.1 GCA_900546215.1 uncultured Eubacteriales bacterium
TTTAAAGTGAGAAAAAAGGGAATGTTTATTTTTATTGGATTTATTTTTTCGGTGATGTGCAGCAGTATAGCGTTTGCTGAGGATATCGGGAGTCCTGAACTGCCGAGCTTAGGAATCGGCAGAACAGTCATTGAGAAAGGAAAGTACTATATTATAAATGAAGCCGGAGAACCGGAAGAGAACACCGGCGATGAATTTAACATTTATTACGACGAAAAAAACGATACTCTGATTCTAAAAGATGCTGATATTAACAGCAGCTTTTATATACCAGCTGGGACTAGGGTCTGTCTTAAAGGTGCGAATACAATAGACGGCGGTGTTGGCTTTCAGGTTTCCGGCACCGGGGATATTAGCATAGAGGGTGATGGATCGGTTATAATCACATGCTCTACAGAGGGCATACTAAACTCTCAAGGAGGGCTTTCAATAAGCGGAGATGCTGATATTACTATAAACGCCGAGGCATATGCGATTAATTTGGGGGGGGGGAATTTAAATATAAATGGCGATGTTAAATTAGTCTCAACGGGAAGCCAGCCCGCAATGGATGCTGAAAATATATACATAGGCGGAAGAGCGGATATTCAAACTAAAAGTGGAATTACTGCTGATAATAAGGTTATTATAAAAGATAAGGCAGAAGTTAATGTAAAGGCTACATCTTCTACATTTGCGATCAACGGTGATAAAGGGGTTGACATACTTGACAGGGCTTATGTAACTGCTGAGGCAAATACGGCAATTAACTCATTTCATGGAAGTGTCAATATTGAGGGATACGCTGATTTAAAAGCACTTGGAGTAAATAGTGCTGCTATTTCATCAGGACTTAATTATATAGAAGACAGACATGAAGTAAATATAAGCGGGGAAGTAAAGCTCGTAGGGTATGTGGGAATTGGAATAAGTAAGGGTGATATCAATGTATCCGGCGGAAAAATAACTTCATCAGATGTACAGGTGGGCTTATATATTACGCAGAATGGAAATATAATTATAAGCAACGGATCTGAAATAGATATTGCGTCGGGGATATATAGCATGAGAACAAACGAAGGCGAACTTGTCATCAGTGACAGCATGATTACCGCGGCGGGAGATATAATGGCTTTTGGAAGCGTTCCTGAGCTGAAATATAAAAATGGATTTAGGGTTACAGCAGGTGAAAACAGCGGAGATGCAAGAGTTGTTGATAAGGATGATTTAGCTAATGAAACGTTTACTAGAAATAAATATGTAAAAATAGAGCCGGTTAAAAAAACTGAAGATAAAACAAGTTCAGGCCATTCGTATTCTCTTGATTATGGCATACCAAAAAAAGTGGAGGATAAAACCGAAAAAGAGGTTCATGATACAATAAATCAAAATCCGTTTTTAGATGTTAATGAAAATGACGATTACTATAATTCTGTTTTAGACTTATATAATAAGGGAATAATAAGCGGAGTAAGCGTTAACTCATTTGGACCTGACAAACAAATATCCAGGGGCATGATAGCCGCAATTATACATAGAGCGGAACAGTCGCCAGAACCAGGCGATATTGCGAAATTTTTAGATGTTACGAGCGAAAAGTACTATGCAAAGGCTGTGGCGTGGGGAGCGGAGAATAATATATTAAGCGGGTTTGATAGCGCCAGCTTTGTCCCTGAAGGTGATATAACAAAAGAACAGCTGGCAGTTATACTTTATAGATATTCAGCATATAGAGGAATGGATACTACTGTTGAACATGAAAAATCAAGAATTTCTGATCTTGATGGTGTATCGGACTGGGCGGTGGATGCGGTTGAATGGTGCCTTAACAATGATGTAATGAAGGCTGATGGCAGCGGAAGATTTTATCCAAAAAATTTAGCGGTGAGATCGGAGGCTGCAATGGGCATAGCTAAGGTAATTTAATTGATATATCGGTTTAATTAAAGCTGAGTAATATAATGATTTGGAAATAAACTGACAGATTAAGCGTTACTGAAACGCTCAATCTGTCAGTAATTTTTTTGCCTTTCTGTACTTCTCTAATCTTTGATAATCTACTTCTGTCGGATTTTTAATCCTTGAAATATCCATGTTGTCTGTCAGGTCTGCAAGCTTAACCGCCCTTGCGGTTCGGTTGGATTTCAAACGCGATATATATTCCATATAATCATCTTCCTTTTTGCGTGTAAGAAGCCTGAGCGCGTCAATTATTTCCAAGCTGAAGCCTTCGCTTATCAAATATTCCTCTGTTATATCAGTATCCTCTAAAACATCATGCAGGACAGCAGCACACTGCTCAGTTTCGCCTTTTACACTAAGCATAACACGAAGCGGATGGAGAATATAAGGCTCTCCTGCCTTATCTGTTTGGTTGTTATGGGCTTTAGCGGCTATTTCAATTGCTTTGTTAATAAGCATGTTATTACCTCCGGCTAAATTGTATATAAATATATTAACATATTTTTCGGAGAATATTATGGTTTTTGGAATTTACTGCAGAAAATCCGTACTGTCTGATAAAGGGGAGTCAGTTGAAAACCAAATGGAAATGTGCAGGTCGTACGTTATAAATAAATTCGGCGAAAACAATGAGTTTATTTTGTACGAGGATGAGGGCTATTCAGGCAAGAATACATCGAGGCCGATGTTTATAAAGCTGACAGAAGACATAAAAAAGAAAAAGCTGGACTATGTTGTTTGCTACCGGCTTGACCGTATGAGCAGAAGCGTAAGCGATTTTTCGTCGCTTGTTGAAATGATGAACAGATATAAAACAGGACTTATATGCATTAAAGAAGAGTTTGACACATCTAAGCCAATGGGTAAAGCTATGATGTATATTGCCAGTGTGTTTGCCCAACTGGAAAGGGAAACCATAGGGGAACGGGTAAAGGATAATATGACAATGCTTGCCAAAGGCGGCCGATGGCTGGGAGGAAATACGCCTCTTGGCTGCAGCTCTGTCAAAGAGCAGTATATGGGAGAAAACGGGCGGATAAAATATGCCAGCTTTCTGAAGGAAAACAGGGACATGGATAAGGTTAAAGAAATATATAGTATTTTTTTAAAATTTGGAAATTTATCAAAAACCGCAGAGGAGCTAAATTCACTTGGAATAAAAACAAAGAACGGAAAAGCATTTACCAACCTTTCCTTAAGAGATATACTTACTAACCCTGTTTACTGCCGGGCGGACAAAACGGCAATAACTTATATGCTGAATAAAGGAATTACGGTATATGGAGAACCCTGCGGCAGCGGACTTATCGCCTATAATAGAAACAGCCGTGATAACACTGTAATTTCCGTAGGAAAACATAATCCGGCCGTTTCAGGCAGGGTATGGGTAAAAACACAAACGCTGTTGGAGGATGAAGCCCTAAAGAACCTTTCTAGAGGAAACGCCCTGGCGTCGGGCGCTATAATATGCGGAAAATGCGGAGGCAAAATGTATTCTGCAAATAGAAGCGGCGGCAGGGGGTTTGATTATATATGTGAGAACAAAAGAAAAAAACATATATGCACATGTAAAAATTTGAATGGATCGAGGACAGATGCGGAATTGAAAAAATATCTTGACAGCACCGATATGTTTTTAATGAAAAAAGAAATCAGAGAGAGTATGGAAATATCATGGGATGGAATAAGACTGAAAATAAGAAAGCCGGCAGAATAAATTTTTCTGCCGGACCTTTTATTAGTTGCGAGTAAAGCCTCCTACACCAAATGCTCCTGGGCCGCAGTGTGTAGAAATAACGCAGCCTGTATCAATCCATTTAACGTCTGTATAACCCATTTCTTTTGCTATTTCTTCAGCGTCTCTCTGTATCTCTTTGTCAAGACCTTCGGAGCGGATAAGAAAAATAGATTCAGGCTCAAGATTATGCTCAGCTAAGTATTCCCTAAGCATTTTTTTACAAACCTTTGACATTGAACCACGGTATTTTTTTGTACAGACAAGCTTGCCGTCAATCATTTCAATAAAAGGCTTTAATCCTAACAAAGTCGCCCCAAGATAAGCGGCGTTTGAAACACGGCCCCCCGCTCTAAGATAGTCCAAATCTCCGGGAAAAAACGCGCAGCAGGATTTGCTTATCCAGTATTGGGCCTCTTTTTTGACTTCATCCATTGTAGCATCCGGGTTGTTTTTCAAATATTCTGCCATTTTTATTACTATTGAGGCCTGACCTCCAGTAACTTCTTTAGTATCAATATGTGTAACATAATCTAAGCCCTCGCTTGCGATAAGCGCGTTCTGGTATGTTGCTGTTGTAATCGCCGAGTAGCATAGGTGCAGAATTTGTGCGTCAGGATTTTCCGTGTGAATTTTTTCAAACATTTCTTTATATTCATCAGGATTTGTTGCGCTGGTGGTGGGAAGCTTCTTCGTCCTTTTATAGGAGTCAAAGACCTCGCTGACTGGAAATGCTCCGTCTTTGAGACTTTTTCCGTCAATAGACACATGCATTGGAACTATGCAGAGACCGTATTCAGAAACATATTTTGACGGAATGTCTGCACCTGTTTCTGCAACAATAAATACTTTTTTCATATATTTCACCTTTCTGCGGTATTTACAATCATATGACAAGTTTTTGAAAAACCGATATTTATTTTATTATATAGCTTTATTATAACTACGTCAACGGTTACTGAAAAACTTGTTATATGTTTTGTTATATCTTATTGACGGTATATAAAACAAATGATAAAATTGTAAGCATGATGAACGAAATGAAGGAAAATATGAAAAATTCAATAGTGGGTTTCCGACTGCCGCGCTTTGAGGAGATAACCAATGTCGGTCTTTATCTGGAGCAGACTGTCAAATATATAAATTTCTTTCTTGAACCGCTTGGTGAGCCGGAGATAACAGCTTCAA
>URCD01000130.1 GCA_900546215.1 uncultured Eubacteriales bacterium
GCAACCAAGAAGACATTTAAAAAATACAATGAAGCATTTGGCGGTGGCTATGATATTAACGAAGACAGCTATTTCAGCGAGTCACAGGCCTATTTCATGCTGGCACAGGGAGAGGAACAGCTCCGGGATGACATGGATACTGCTTTAAAGTCAATGAAAGAAGACGGAACTCTTACAAAGCTTTCTATTGAGTACACAGGAAGTGATTATAACTCAGAAGAATAAATTTACGGTACACGTATTTTATGAATGATCTTATAACATGAACAGTAACAGAACAGGAGCATAAAACATGGATCTTTCCAGCATTTTCCGTTTCAGCGATATGGTGGAATATTTCCCAAAGATCTTATCCCGTTTCCCTGTAACGCTTCTTATTGTAGTAGTGAGCGTTGCAGGGGGGCTGGTCCTGGGATTTATTCTGGCAGCGGCACGTATCTTTAAAATACCAGTGTTAAAAGAACTGGCAGCTCTTTATATCTCTTTTGTAAGAGGTACCCCGATCCTGGTGCAGCTATTTGTAGTCTATTATGGACTGCCACTTCTTGTAGCACCCTTAGGAGTGGATATTAACCATTGGAGTAAGCTGTTTTTTGTACTGGTTACATATCTTTTAAATGATGGGGCATTTATGTCGGAGATCATCCGGTCTTCTATTGAAAGTGTTCCCAAGGGCCAGCTTGAAGCGGCAGCTTCTGTAGGACTTACCACATTTCAGACCTATAAAAGGATCATTATCCCACAGGCATTTAAAATAGCAGCGCCTGCATTTGGAACCCGTGTGGTCGGATCTTTCCAGGCAACTGCAATGGCATTTACACTGGGAATTATTGATATCATGGGTCAGGTAAAAGCTATTGGAACACGTACCAACCGTGTTCTGGAAGGCTATGTAGATGCAGCGATCATATTTATCATCGTTTCCTATTTACTGGAGCGTTTGTTTACCTGGATGGAGCACCGGCTTAATGGTCAGACAAGGAGGAAGGAAAATGGCATCGCCCTTTGAGTTTTCGTATGTTTTTACAGTGATCGGGAAAATATGGGAAGCTATGCCGGTTACTTTGCTGCTGACTTTTGCTCCCCTGTTTATAGGTTTCCTTTTTGGTGTTCCCTTTGCGGTGATCCGCCGCTTCAATTCCTTTTGCAGCTTCGTTTTTAAAAAATGCGTCTAATATTTTAAAAGGAATACCGGCGGTACTGCTGGTGCTTATGATCAATTACCTGATCTTAAAGCCTATTGATTACCTGGCGTTAAGCTATGAGTGGGCAAAGCCGCTGCAGACTATGAATAAAATATATATAGGTATTGCTGCGTTAAGCATTTATGCAGTGGTGCAGATCACAGAAACAGTTCTTGGCGCTCTCCTTTCCGTGGGAAAAGGACAGTATGAAGCTGCGTATTCCATAGGACTTACCAGGACAAAGACATTGTTTCGGGTGGTCTTTCCACAGGCTGTTCCTGCAGCCCTTCCTGTTCTGTGCAACAATGTGATCGGTCTTTTAAAGTCCACATCCATTGTATATCTTATTTCTGTAAATGATATTTTAGGAGCGGCCATCAATTCGGCAGCTGTGAATTTCCGTTATCTGGAGGCATATATTGCAGTGGCTGTCGTATACTGGGCTATGTGCGTCTGCGTGGAAAAGCTGTTTTATGTAATGGAAAAACGGTATAAATATGCGGCAGGAGGTAAGATATGATCGAGATTAAAAATTTACATAAAGCATTTGGACAGAACCAGGTTTTAAAAGGTGTTGATATTACTGTAAATAAAGGAGATGTGGTGGTAGTGATCGGCCCCAGCGGCTCCGGAAAGACCACCATGCTGCGGTGCATTAATTTCCTGGAAAGAGCAGATGAAGGAACGATCACAGTAGGAGATATTACAGTAGACGCAGCAAAAGCAAAGAAGAAAGAAATCCATGAGATCCGTTTAAGGACTGCCATGGTTTTCCAGAATTATAATCTGTTTGCCAATAAAACGGCCCTTGGAAATGTAATGGAAGGACTGACCCAGGCAAGAGGCGTATCAAAAGAAAAGGCAAAGGAGATCGCTCTTGATGCATTGGAAAAGGTAGGTCTTAAGGATAAGGCAGATTATTATCCGTCCCAGCTTTCCGGCGGACAGCAGCAGAGAGTTGCAATAGCAAGAGCTTTAGCGTCAAACCCTAAAATACTCCTTTGTGATGAGGCAACAAGCGCTTTGGACCCAAAGACAACACAGTCAATACTTGAGCTGCTTAAACGGATAAATCAAAAATATGGCATAACAATCGTAATAATAACGCATCAAATGTCTGTTGTCACAAAAATCTGTACCCATGTAGCTATTATATCAAGGGGCAGCCTAGTTGAAAAAGGAAAAACAGCTGACGTTTTTTCAAGACCTAAAACAAAGGAAGCCAGAGAACTAATTTACCTTGATGGTGAAGAGGAATTGTATGCTAAGGAGGCTTGAAAATGTTTACACCTGAAATTATAGAACTTCTTAAAACGGGCACTTTAGAAACTTTATATATGACTTTATTTACAACTGTTTTTGGTTATATTATTGGGCTTCCGCTTGGAATTATACTGGCGCTTACAGATAAAAACGGACTTAAGCCTAATCTGGCAATATACAAGGCTCTAGACTTTATTGTGAATATTATAAGAAGCGTTCCATTTCTTATTCTTCTTATAGCGCTTATGCCATTTACTAAGGCTGTAGTAGGTAAGAGCTATGGAACTGCGGCTATGGTTGTTCCGCTTGTTATAGCTGCAGCACCATTTATTGCCAGAATGGTTGAGTCTTCTATTAAGGAGGTTGATGATGGAGTAATTGAGGCGGCTCGTTCTATGGGGGCCGGAATACCTACAATAGTATTTAGGGTAATGATAGTAGAGGCTAAAACCTCATTAATTGACGGAATTACAATAGCCCTTGGGACGATTTTCGGTTATTCAGCCATGGCCGGAGTGACTGGAGGCGGAGGGCTGGGAAGCATAGCAGTAAGATACGGACTGTACAGGTGGGAATATAATGTGATGATTGTTACTGTTATTGTTCTTGTAATTATAGTTCAAGTGCTTCAAAATTTAGGTGCATATATATCAAAAAGAACAGATAAAAGACGGAGTGTTTAAACCGGTAATGCCGGATTAAATAGATTAATAAAAATTTATTACATATTTTAAGGAGGATTTTATTATGAAGAAAAGAGTATTAGCAGTATTATTAACAGGTGTGTTGGCAGCAGGTGTGCTTAGTGGATGCTCAAGCTCATCTAAAACGGAAGAAAATAAGGAGACTGAAGAACAGACAAATATTAATGACGAAGAACTTGAACCTATAACTGTAGCTGCATCTGCGACTCCGCATGCGGAGATACTTGAACAGGTAAAAGGCATACTTGCTGAAGAAGGCTATGACCTTCAGGTTACAATATTTGATGACTATATTCAGCCTGACGCCGTTGTTGAAAGCGGAGAAATTGACGCCAATTATTTTCAGCACCAGCCATATCTGGATAAATATAATGAAGAAAATGGAGCCAGTATTGTTAGTGTAGCGAAAATTCATTATGAGCCCTTTGGAATTTACCCGGGTACAAAAGCCAGTCTTGACGAGTTATCAGAAGGCGATGTAATAGCAGTACCTAATGACACTACTAATGAAGCGAGAGCTCTTCTCCTTCTTCAGGAAAATGGAATTATTACATTAAAAGACGGCGCTGGACTTACAGCAACAAAAAATGATATAACAGCTAATCCCTATAACATAGAAATTCAGGAGCTTGAAGCTGCACAGGTTGCGAGAGTAAAAGACGAGGTTGCATTTGTTATTTTAAATGGAAACTATGCCCTTCAGGCAGGTTTTTCAGTAGCTAAAGATGCAGTTGCTTATGAAAAGAGCGATTCAGAAGCTGCTGATACATATGCAAATATAGTTGCAGTTAAAGAAGGTAATGAGAACAGTGAGAAGATTACTGCACTTGTCAACGCACTTAAATCAGATACTGTTAAAGCTTATATCAACGATACTTACGATAAAGCTGTTCTCCCCTATGAAGGATAAATATCTCCACATTACACAGATGATTTAATATAAATATAACATTTGTCACCACTTTCACTCACATTTTACAACTATATTAGACTGTTTTATGCAATAATTAAGAAAAACGTAATTGCATAAAATTATATGTGCATATATAATTGAATTGAAGAAAGATAAAAGGTTATATATGGGAGTGAAAGTTGGTGATAAAATTATGAAAAGAATTTTATCTGCTTTAATAATGATGACTTTGATATTGTCGGCAACAGGATGTGGGGCAACGCAAAAAACAGTTGCGGAAACAGAGAATGTCGAACAGGGTCAGAATGAAACAGCCACAGGGTCAGAGGAAAAACATTCAAAGACAGACAGGGCGTTAGATTCTTCCAATGATACAAGCAATGGCTCTGTATCAGCAAAGGAAGAAAAACAAAGTGCGGCGGCATCTTTGAATATAATTGTTCCAGCGGAGCTTGACAAGGCTGTCAGCAGGGCCGTTATAGATAATAATGCAGGTAATTATCTGGAAGGCGAATGTAATGCCGAAGGACATATAGTTTTGGACATAGAGGACTATAAAACAACAGTAACGGCATATACACTTACAATGTATGGGGAATATGGATTTTTAAACAATAAATTTATTAAAATAAGCGGGAGCGGAATTATACCTGCTGTGATTACATTTACAGTTGATAAGGACAATGTCTATACTCTTCAAAGCTATGAGGTGCCTTTAGATGGTTCTGAGTATGCTTCATCTGTAAAAGAAATGTTTCCTAAGGATTTATATAACAGGATAATCCCGTCATCAGACA
>URCD01000131.1 GCA_900546215.1 uncultured Eubacteriales bacterium
GTGATAGTCTATTTATTAAAACAAAAAGACCGATTTTTATCGGTCTTTTTTTATTGAAAATTTTCATTCAAATACGCTCATGCATATTTTTTTCAAAACTGCGGATATTAAATGCTGAACATCAATATTTGTCCAGGGAGGACATGATATGAAAGATAATAAAGTATTCAGCGTATTACAGCGTATCGGAAGGTCATTTATGCTTCCGATAGCTATACTGCCTGTTGCGGGACTTTTTCTCGGAATAGGCGGTTCCTTCACTAACAGTACTATGATAGAAGCCTATGGTCTCACATCAATACTTGGCGAAGGAACAATTCTTCATACCCTGCTCACAGTTTTAAACGCCTGCGGTTCGGTTGTATTTGACAACCTTCCTCTTTTGTTTGCTGTGGGCGTTGCTATAGGCATGGCTAAAAATGAAAAAGCAGTTGCTGCTTTATCAGCGGTTATCGCATTTTTTATTATGAACTCAGCCATGAGTGCGCTGATTGAGCTTACCAACGCGGCAGAAACGCTGCCAAGCGGCTCAATTACAACAAACCTAGGCATTACAACACTTCAGACCGGCGTTTTCGGCGGTATTATTGTAGGTCTTGGCACCGCATACCTTCACAACAGGTTTTATAAAATCGAGCTTCCGCAGGTATTTGCCTTCTTCGGCGGAACAAGATTTGTTCCTATTATCTCTGCAATGGTATACCTTGTAGTTGGTATAGCCTTATTTTTCATCTGGCCGATTGTACAGAGAGGAATACTCGCACTGGGCGGCCTGGTGCTCCGTTCAGGATACGCGGGAACTCTAATTTACGGTATAATTGAGAGGGCCCTTATTCCCTTTGGCCTCCACCACGTATTCTATATTCCGTTCTGGCAGACAAGTGTCGGCGGAACAGCAATAATTGACGGAGCTTTAATA
The DNA here is from genome assembly GCA_900546215.1 of uncultured Eubacteriales bacterium. GTDB lineage: Bacteria > Bacillota > Clostridia > Lachnospirales > Anaerotignaceae > Metalachnospira. The sequence continues at coordinate 920 of URCD01000131.1, forward strand.
GAAGGAGCCCAAAATATATTCTTTGCCGAGCTTGGCAGTCCAAATACCGTTGAGTTCAGCTCATCGGCAACAAGATTTATGGCAGGAAAATTCCCGTTCATGATATTCGGACTTCCGGGAGCAGCCTATGCAATGTATAAAACGGCTAAACCTGAAAAACGTAAGGTTGCCGGCGGCCTCCTGCTTTCAGCCGCACTTACCAGCATGCTTACAGGTATTACAGAACCCTTAGAGTTTACATTCCTATTTGTAGCCCCTATACTGTATATCATACACTGTATACTGGCCGGATTGTCATTCATGCTCATGCATATTTTTAACGTAGGTGTAGGTATGACCTTCTCAGGAGGATTTATCGACCTGTTCCTGTTCGGTATTCTCCAGGGCAATGCAAAAACCCACTGGATTTGGATAGTAATAGTTGGTATTTTCTATTTCTTCATATATTACCTGCTTTTCAGCCTCATCATCAAAGCAAGGGACCTCAAAACTCCCGGACGTGAAGAAATTACAGAAGAAACCAAGCTGTATACGAGAGCTGACTATAACAGCTCAAAAAACGAAACCGGACAGCAAAGCGGCGACAGCATATCTCCTATGATTGTTGAAGGTCTGGGCGGCATGGCAAACATTACCGATGTAGACTGCTGCGCTACAAGGCTGCGCTGTACAGTAAAGGACGGCACAAAGGTCAACGACGGTATTTTAAGAAGCACCGGCGCGGCCGGAGTAATTAAAAAAGGCAAGGGAGTTCAGGTTGTGTACGGTCCTAAGGTAACCGTAATAAAATCCAACCTTGAGGAGTATATGGCCCACCCGATTGAAACCGTTGATAACTGTGACACAGAGCAGTGCAGGAGTTCTATTATTCTCGGCTGTCCGGTAAGCGGACGCGCTGATACAATAGATAAGACGCCTGACGAAGCATTTTCACAGGGTATGATGGGCAACGGAATTGTTATATTCCCCAAAAACAATATTGTTTATGCCCCCGACGATGCGACAGTCGTTCACATATTCCCTACCAAGCATGCAATCGGTCTTATGACCGATTCCGGGCTTGAAATGCTTATTCATGTAGGAATAGACACGGTTAAGCTTGAAGGCAAGGGATTTAATACCTTTGTTAAGGAGGGCGACCACGTCAGCCGCGGCGACAAGCTTCTTTCCTTTGATATGAAATATATAAGGTCGCACGCCGCCAGTGACGCAATTCCCATTGTGTTCACAGGAGAAGAAGCTTCCGCTGTAACACTTATTAAAGGCGCTAAAAACTATAACGCAAATGAGGATATGCTTGAAATAACAAAAGAATAAATCAATTACGCCGGATAATTTCGATTATCCGGCTTTTTTAATCTGTAAAACCATGCTAAACTAAAAATAAAAAGGAGTGACAAAAAATGAAAAAAGTCGGCGTAATACATACAACACCTGCCACACTGCAAAGCACAGCAAAGCTGATAAAAGACAATATATCAGACATTCAGGTAATGAACATACTGGACGATACAATACTGGCAGATATGGCTGCGGAGCATAATATTGACTATGTAAAAGAAAGATGGGCAGTATATGCTAAAACACTGGCTGAAATGGGGGCTGACGCAGTTTTAAGCGCATGCTCTACAGTTGGTCCATTTGCTGAGGAATGCAATGAAAAAATGGATATACCTGTACTGAGGATTGATGAGGCCATGGCTGAGGAAGCTGTAAAAATGGGAAATAAAATCACTGTTATTGCGACCTTTAAGCCAACTCTTGCCCCGACAACAGACTTAATTAGGAGGAAGGGACCCAACGCGGAGGTAAAAACAATCCTCATAGACGAGGCATATAAAGAGCTTAACGCTGGAAACCAAAAGAAGCATAATGAACTCATTATAAGCAAGGTTAAAGAGGAAATTGGCAAAGCTGACGTTATTGTGCTGGCGCAGGCATCAATGGCCGCAGCTTTAGCCGACTGTAATGAGCTTGACCTAAGCAGAATTCTTACCAGCCCGCTGCTTGGCATACTTAAGCTTAAGAGTATATTGGAATAAAAAGGGAAACGGACGTGGTTTCAGGGGAGAAGTCCACGTCCGTTTCAGAAGAAGAATTGGGATATTAAAAAACATTGGGTGTTTTATAAACTTTTTTATTAACCCGGCAGTTTGCGAGGAAGCCGGGCTAAATATGAAAGGAGCTTAAAAGCAGTCGATTGCTTGGCGGCAGCTTTAAATTTTTATTTTAATTGGCTCCTTTTGCTGACATTAAATAAAAAGCAGTCCTATAAACGGTATTGTTATCAGGCATAACAGAGTTGACACAAATGTAAGCCTTCCGGCGAAATCAACGTCTCCGCCATGCTCCCCGGCAAACGTAGCACAGTTTCCCGAGCACGGCATACCGAATGACAGTACCAATACTGCGAACACTATAGAGTCCGCTATTAAATTTTTACCTATCAAATATATTGCTAAAGGCACTAAAATCAGCCTTATAAACGATACTGCGTAAACCTTCCAATCTTTAAACGCCTCTGACATTTTGCTCTTTGACATAACCATGCCGATATACATCATTGCCAGCGGTGTTATTGTTCCGCTTATGCCCGCCGTTGCGGACCTAATGGAGCTTGGAAGCTTGATTCCGGCGACAAATAACACAAGACCTATTACCATCGCTATATTAAGGGGTGAAATAAGCCTTTTAGCGGCGGAGGCCTTTGCGCCCTCCTTCCATCCGTACTTAATAATAAGCTGAACTCCGAAGGTAAACATTACTATCTGCACAGGGATATTTAAAAACGCCGCGTAAAGCAGGGCATCGCTTCCTAAAACCGCCTCTATTACGGGAAAGCCCATAAAAAGGTTATTTGAAAACATTATCATAAATATCCATATACCCTTTTGGTCTCTTTTAATTCTAAATATTTTTGCCGTTATAATTCCAAGTATGTATGATGTTATGTAAATGATCAGGCTTATTACAAAAAGAGACAAACCATTTGACAGCATTTCAGGCGTATAGTCCGTCTGAAGAGTGTTAATTGTAAGGCATGGGATACATACCCACATCAGCAGCTTTACCAGTCCGGCTTGAAACTTTTCATCAACGACATCTTTTTTTCTAATAATATATCCGATGAATATATAGACAAACAGCGTTACAAGCTTATCCAGTACAGCTAAAAATGCCTCCATTTAATAATTCGCCCTTTCTAATCTGTTTACAACATGTTTTATTCAATTTTGTTGTCTGTTTACAAGTTGATTGTATATCCATGATAAGGCTTTGTCAATACTTTTTCAGCAATATTTTTCATAAAATGAAATAAATTATTGTTTTGTAGTCATACAACAAAATTCATTTTATATATTTACATGTTTGTTTTTTTGATGTAGAATAATTATAAAATACGGTCTGTAGTCGGAGGTTATATAAAAATGGACGAAGAAAAGAAGATAAATGACGATTTTCCATATGGATGTATATTATCCGGAGCTGATAAAATTACTTCTGACTATCTGGTTGAGCAGTTTAAAAGCATGATATTATCGGATAAATTTTCTGCCGGATATACCCTTCCCAACGAAAATACACTGTGCGAAAGGCTCGGTATCAGCAGAAGCACGCTAAGGGAGGCCTTTAAGGTGCTTTCGGCCTACGGACTTATTACAAGAACTAAGCATGGAACATTTGTAAACGACAGCAAGGATTTCAGCTCATCCCTGGTTATGGATTACAGCTTTGAGGAATCAAGCACTATTGAGATTTT
>URCD01000132.1 GCA_900546215.1 uncultured Eubacteriales bacterium
GCTCCCTTACCATTGCCCTTAAATCATTCTGATTTTCGTTAAACTCAAAATTCATTATAATCCTCCTTATTTCTTAAGACCCATAAGTTCGTCCTTAAATATACGTTCGTCCATTGTCTTAACGGCTCCGTCAATCTTAGGCTCAAATCCCATCACGTCAATAATCTGCTTCTGAATGTCGATTCCGGGAGCTGCCTCTATAAGATAAACGCCGTCTTTTCTAAGCTCAAACACAGCCCTTTCGGTTATGTACATTACAGGCTGGCTCATGGAAGCTGCATAATCGCCGCTGAATGTAATCTGCTCAACCTGCTTCAGGAATTTAGGCTCTCTGCCTTCCTTCTCAATTATAAGCTTACCGTTTTCTATCTTTGTCTTAAGTCCGCCTGCTGTAAATGTTCCGCAGAAAAATACCTTCTTTGAATTTTGTGTGATATCAATAAATCCTCCGCAGCCGGCAATTCTTGGGCCGAACTTGGAAACGTTTACATTACCCTTTTCATCTGCCTGCGCAAGTCCGAGGAACGCAAGGTCAATTCCGCCGCCGTCATAGAAATCAAACATTACGTTCTGGTCGAAATAACAGTCCGCGTTTCTTGACCCGCCGAACTGTGTTCCGCCCATTGGTATTCCTCCTATGGGGCCCGCCTCAACGGTAAGCGTCATATAATCGCCTATTCCTTCTTCATTGGCAACTGCCGAAACATATTCAGGTGCGCCTATTCCAAGGTTAACAACCTTGTTTTCCGAAAGCTCCATTGCTGCTCTTCTTCCGATAATCTTCTTAGCGGAAAGAGGAAGCGCCTCAAAAGCTCCGTCAGGTGCATATGCCTCTCCTGTAAGTGTCGGGTCGTATTCTTTATTGAAGCACTGCTGGTGCTCTTCAGGTGTTGAAACAACTACGGCGTCAACAAGTATTCCGGGGATTTTTACAAGCTTAGGGTCAATGCTTCCAGCCTTTACAACCCTTTCAACCTGAACAATTACCTTTCCTCCGCTGTTTCTTGCTGCCTGTGCCATTGCGGTTGCGTCGCAGGGGCATACTTCCTTGTGCATTGATATATTTCCGTTTTCATCTGCAAAGGTTGCCCTTATTAATGCTACATCTATCGGCTGGGTTTTATATATGAGGCGTTCCTGGCCGAAAATGTTTATTACCTCTACAAGGTCCTCTGTAGTCTTGCTGTTAAGCTTTCCTCCCTCAATTCTCGGATCTGCGAATGTGTGAAGGCCTACATGGGTAACCGTTCCGATTCTGTGTGCGGCAACGTCCCTGTACATGTGGCAGAGTACGCCCTGGGGTATATTGTAGGCTTCAATTTTGTTATCCATTGCAAGCTGTCCAAGATTGGGAGCCATGTTCCAGTGTCCTGCAATAACTCTTTTTACCATTCCCTCATGCGCAAAGTGGTCTGAACCCCTGCCGTCACGGTTTCCCTGTCCGGCAGCATAAATATATGTAAGATTTTTAGGCTCTCCTGTTTCCATAAAGCGCTTTTCAAGTGCGCTTGAAAGAGTTTCAGGGCTTCCGCTTCCGACAAAACCTCCGGTAGCGACTGTGTCCCCGTCCTTTATGAGCATTGCGGCCTCAGCCGGTGATAATACATTTACTTTTTTCATATACAAAACCTCCGGGTTACTTCAAAAATCAGTCTCTTTTGATAGGAGCTACGGTCTCAGCCAGTTCAATAAGGATACCGTGAGAATATTTGGGACGGAGAAAGTTTACTATAATATCATCAGTTCCTTCAACAGCCTCTTTTTCAAGCATTTCAAATCCTTTTGAAATAAGCTCCTCTGTTGCGCCTTTAATATCGTTTACCTCTATGCAGATATGGGCAATTCCGCCTCTTCCCTTGTTGTACTCGGCAAGAACTCCGCCTCTTGGGATAATAAACTCAATAGGGCTTTCATATGCTCCGTGTTTTGTAAAAATAAGGTCAGCAGTATAAGCCTTTACATAGCCTGTGTAGTCAACCTCTGCGCCGATGATGTCCATAACATCCTTAGCAGCCTCTATTGTCGGCAGTACTATTCCTACATGATGCATTCTCATACGATATTGTTCCATTCCCATAATTCTCTCTTCCTTTCTTAATCTCTCTTTTTGAATTTTATTTAATCTTTGCTGTTGAGTGTATTATACAGCGTGTTTTGTTGATATGGAATGAAATCAAGGAGACTTTGTTTTATTCAATTTTCTTTGACTTTATTTTTTGACACAATTTGAAATCAACTTGACAAATTATTATTTACACATTTGATTTTTTGAACTATAATCAGACTAAGTGTATTTTAGGAGGAAAGGCAAATGAGCGATTATGGAGAACTGTTAAAAAAATTGATTAAATTTACAGATATGAAAATGTCCGCTGCCGCAGATATTGCCGGATACGATATATCATATATAAGTAAATGGTGCAACAAATCCAAGCTTCCGGCAGCCAGGGTTGCGGGAACAATAAACAGAAATCTGGCCAAGGCCTTCGCCGACGAGATAAACTATCAGAGTGAGCTGGATAACTTCTGTCTGGAATTTTCCGTCAGCGTCAAAGCGGACCAGCTGGAAACATACATATACACAATTCTCAAGGATGCGTTTAAAAACTCAATGACCTATAATGACAGCCAGATAAAGAAAAATGTCATTCATCACGCCAGGGTGCTTGTAAACAGATATGAAATCATGGATTATATAACGCGGGAGCTTCCGCAGACAATATACTCATCTGCCGAGCCTGTTGACGTTTTGTGTACCTTAGATATATGCGCAATGATGAAAAAGGACACTGCCGACTACGAGCCTGAGCCTGATATGAGCGCTCCTGTAAGGGTAAAAATAGGAATTAATATGTCCAATCTGTCAAAGGAGGACTATCTTCCCCTTTACAGCTTTATAAATAAGTATCATTATATTTCATTTGACTTCTATGATAATATCAACTTTGGGGATCAGAATTTAATTATTGTCAAAGACAAGGCCGCCGTGCTTTGTTCCCTTGACCAGTTTGGTAAAATAACCCTTGCTGTTGTAATAACAGACCCGGAAAAGGTACAAAAAATATATGAAAAAACACTGTCACTGTTTAAAATAAATCATCTGCTTATAATGGCCACGACGGCTAAAGAGATGATGCAGACAGGCTACAGAAGCAATTTCTACGCCTACGGAGAGTTTCAAATGTTTCTTGCCAGGGGCTGTGAGTTCTTTCTTCCGCCCGACATCATTGACTCAATAATTAAATCCTCCTATGAGCAGGGCTTTGACGAGTATATGGAAAGGTTTTTCAGAAAGCTGATTGTCACATGGGACGACATTTTTTCAAAGGAGAAATCCGACTTTTTCATACTGAAATCAACTCTTTTAAAATATATTGAGGACGGTGAAATTTATTTTACCGATGTGCTTCACAAAATGTCCGTTGAGGAAAGAAAGGCGCATATTGACCATGTTCTTGAAATATGCTCTAAAAATGAAAATTTAAATTTCTATGTTATTGATGAGGAAAAAATACAATATTCACAGCAGCTTATTAACTTTTCATTGTTTAACAACCATAAAAAGCTGTTTATGAAAAATATAAAAAGATTTCATTCAAAATTTGGACCACAATTTTACAGCATTTTAAACGAATCCCTTATAAACGATATAAGCGATTGTATGGATCAGCTTAAGGAAGTCAGTGCGGTAACAAAATATTCCTCCCAGTCCCTCCCTGAGTTTATGGAGAGATATGGCGGTATGGTTTACAGAATGCTGTCTTTAAGCGAACTGAATAATCTGTGCATGTAATAAACACAATAAAGCGGTGCAAATCATCAAAAGCGCCGCTTTATTATATTCCAGTATCCTCTTTTTTATTAATCCTCATTAAACGAAGGCTGAATTTTCAACAGCCTCGTAGATATGTATCGGATTGAGCTGATACGTAGTAAAATCGTCAGCTAATTCATTTACAAGATTGTAATCGCAAGAAATGTCGCTTATGGTTATGAGAATTTCCTCACTGCCATTGTTGCAGCATTGGATGCCGTAAGTTTCGTAATACCCCATTTCATCAGAAAACAGGCTGTCCTTACAGACAGCGTAACTGTAACGCAATTTAAGCGCCTCCATTCAATAATATAAACCTAGTTGTTTACCTATTAGCCTTGGGCTGTACATTTCTCCGGCAGTTGAAATGTGCTTTTGCCCCTATCCAAAGAGTTGTCAGAGCCTATTTGGAAATTAAGCTAAACCTTATTGTAATACCTTTAATCAATATCAGAGAATTTCGTAATACTCTATATAGGCGTTTTCAATGGCATCCTCGATATGCTCGGGATTCAGTTGGAACTCTGTAAATCTGCCCGCAGCCCATTTAACAAAGCCATAATCCTTTGATACATCGCTCAACTCGGCTAATATAGAGCCGTTTATCAAGGCATTGTATTCCATATGAACTATACGGACCGATTTCATCAGAAAATATATTTTCCACGTAGCCAATATAACCAAAGCACATAATACCCTCTCCATTTTAGAAATTTATACAGAAAAGACCGCCGGCCTTTCCGCTGTTCAAATAAACCGATATGAAACTTCGAAAACGGATTTTTAAATTTATATCTTTTCTGATACGTTTGATTTTATTTCAAAATCATTCAAAATTCAACGAAGGTGCCTTCTCAACCATAA
>URCD01000133.1 GCA_900546215.1 uncultured Eubacteriales bacterium
GATATTTTTCAGGAAAGTACTGAACATTTACCTTGAAATTTTACGTAATATTCAGCCGAAGAATACAAAATATTTAAAAACAACAAGTCTTTTGTGGTTTTTAACAATTTTTATGGTGAATTTTTCTATAACACTTGACAAACCTGTATATAAAATCGCTTCGGTTATAATTTTGAGCTTTAATGCCATAAGCTCATATCTCCTGCTTAAAACCGTTATAGACCAGACGTTGAATGTAGAGAGCCTTAAAAATATCGTTTATATGGATGCTCTTACGGGCGTGCCAAATAGAAGCGAGATGAAAAACAACGTGGAGAAGCTGATTAGTGAAAATAAGGATTTTTCACTTATTTATATGGATTTGGATGATTTTAAAGAGGTCAATGACAGGTTTGGTCATATTACGGGAGACGAGTATTTATGCCAATTTGTACGGGCTGCCGAAAAATGTATTGGATACAACGGCAGGATATACCGAGTTGGCGGGGATGAGTTTGTTGGGGTTTTTCTTGATAGAGACTATGAAAAAATAACGGGAAAAATTGAAGAAATTGATTTTAATGTAAACGGCATGCCATTTATCGGGGTGAGCGTAGGTTCAGTTTGCTCAGACAGCCACATAGGCTTTGAAAAGCTGCTTGAAGCGGCGGATAAAAATATGTACATAAATAAAAATAAGAAAAAAGCTAAGCTTAATAAAGCGTAAGCTTAAAAAGGCCGTTTTATCATTCTATTATTATTCCGTTGTTTTTAAAAAATTTTGCCGCGTATTCGTCCCATGTTCTTTCAACGGCCTTATCCATGGCAAACATTTTTTCGGAGCTTCCGGTAGTAACGGAAAGAATATTGTTTTCAAAAAGAATGTTAATAAAAAGGGCCGCCGCGTTTTTATGTATTTTCTCGGTTGCCGTGGGAGTGGGGGAAAGTACTATTTTCATATATCCGGGCAGCTTGCTTCCTTTAATCAGCTCAAAAACGGTATGGCGCATGTCTGCCCACCTTGCGAATTTCTCAAGCTCCTGCTGCTCAGCCTCCGAAAACCAGTTTTTATCTATTGTACAGTCTATCTCAAATAAAACCGAGGTACGCAGCGCAATATTTCTTACAAGCAGCCTGTCAAAGGCTGTTCCCTTCAAAAGTATGGACATAAATTGTTTTTTGTTTTCTATATTTCCGGCTATCATATTTGTTCTCCGACTAGCTTGATTATATCCGCGGCATAAAAAATTCAGCCAGCGGTTCAGCTCTTGTATTGGCAGGTTTTTTCCTGTAAAAATCATTCTACCACACCTTAAAAAATATAACAAGGTTGCGCTTACGCCCTTTATAAATTATAATGTAGTAATCAAAAGATGAGGGTCGGAGGAAGCCATGCTGTTCAATTCGTTTACCTTTATAGTATTTTTTATAACAGTTTCCATATTGTATTTTATTATTCCGCACAGTGTAAGATGGGTACTTCTGCTTGCGGCAAGCTTTGTTTTCTATATGGCTTGGAATCCGTATCTGATAGTGCTTATCTTGTTTACGATATTTGTAAACTATTTTTCCGCGCTGCGTATTTATTCGGAAAAAAGGAAGCGGCACAAAAAACGCATTTTAATATTTTCAATGCTTGTGGATTTTGGCCTGCTGTTTATTTTTAAATATCTGGGCTTTATGAACGATACTTTGCTTGCGCTTTTTGGAAACAACTGGCCTGTTGAAACGCTTAATATAATACTGCCTATGGGAATTTCCTTTTATACTTTTCAGGCGGCCAGCTATACGATAGACGTTTACAGGGGGGATATTAAACCGGAAAGGCATTTCGGCATATTCGCCCTTTTCGTAATGTTTTTTCCCCAGCTTGTGGCCGGCCCTATAGAGCGCAGCAGAAACCTGCTTCCCCAGTTTTATGAAAAGCACGGCTTTGACGCGCACAGAGTTGTAAGCGGAATAAGGATAATGCTTTGGGGGTTTTTTAAGAAAATAGTAATTGCGGACAGGGCAGCCATAGCTGTAAATACCATATATAATTCGGCATTTGACTATAAGGGTCTTTACCTGACGGCCGCTACGGTTCTGTTCGCCTTTCAGATATACTGCGATTTCAGCGGTTATTCAGATATAGCCAAGGGCTGTGCCAGGGTGCTTGGCTTTGACCTTATGGACAATTTCAAAAATCCGTACCTGTCAAAGAGCATTAAGGAATTTTGGCGCAGATGGCATATTTCCCTGTCTACGTGGTTTATGGACTATGTGTATATACCGCTTGGCGGAAACCGGGAGGGCGAGGCTAAAAAGTACAGGAACCTTCTTATAACCTTCCTTGTCAGCGGTTTATGGCACGGGGCAAACTGGACATTTGTATTATGGGGAGGCCTTCATGGGATTTATCAGGTTATAGGACAGCTTACCCTGGGAATGAGACGCAGAGTAAAAAAATTACTTCATTTATATGATAACAAAATAGGCGGCCTTATTTCCGTAATTATTACCTTTGGTCTTGTCTGCTTCGGCTGGATTTTCTTCAGGGCCAACACAGCCTCGGACGCTGCGTATATTATAATGAATATCGGCGCAGGCTTCACGGGCTGGTGGGACAGACAGTACATATTTGAGGTGCTTACAGGCATGGGCCTTAATTTGTTCGAGGTGCTTGTTACGGGCGCGGCTATTTTGTTTCTTGTGGTTTTGGAAATTGCCTGCGGAAGAAATTGTGTATACGATGTAATAGAAAGAAAAAATGCGGCTGTAAGGATTGCGTTTTTCTTAATCACGGCTGTATTTATACTGGCGGCGGGGGTATTTTATGAAGCGGGAGCATTCATTTATTTCCAATTTTAAATTAATAGCGGAGGTGCTGGTCTTTGTCCTGCTGTTTTTAGGAGCTTACTCTTTTATAGAGGGCAGGTATGCGGAGGCGTCTAAAAATGTTGTCAACGCATGGACAAAAAGCAGGTTTGACGGATTTTACGAGCAGGAGGAAAACAGTATTGACATGGTGTTTATTGGTTCCTCACACGCCTACTGTACATTTGACCCGGAGAATTTTGACAGCGTTATGGGCACGTCCTCGTGGCAGCTTGGCACTCCGCTTCAGCACTATGATACAAGCCTCTATGTTTTAAAGGAGGTATATAAAACCCAGAAGCCCAAGGTTGTAGTACTGGAGCTTTATTGGGATATGCTTGACGATGAGTTTGATATGAAGCAGGCCAATTCCTTCTTTGAGGTTGTCAGAAACAGGGAAGAGGTTGAGGCCGACTATGTTAAAAATGTGTTTCCGATTAATGAAAAGGTCAAATATAGACTGCTTCCTATCAGGTATCAGCAGGATTACTTTGCCTATGAAAGCGATACGCTTGAAAAGGAGGCCGTAAGCAGACTGGGGGTCAGTCAAAAGGAGGCCCCACAGACCAACGGGACGGAGTATTACCTGGCAAAGGGCTATACCTACTGCGATACGGTTATACCGCAGAGCGAGCTGGATGAGACAAACCAGTTCAAGGGGCTTGACGGGGAAGGCTGGAAGGCCGATGAAACCCAAGTCGGATATCTGAGGCAGTTCGTTGAGCTGTGCAGGCAGAACGGCTCGGAGGTTGTATTTGTGACGGCGCCGATTGCTAATGTGTCAATGGACTACATTAACAATTATGATGAAATTCATAATGCCGTAGCGGAAATATCCGAGGGCCTTGGCGTTAAATACCTGGATTTCAACGTTGTAAACAGGGATGAAAAGCTGCTGAAACTGGAAAATTTCAGAGACGACGCGCATCTTAACGACAGCGGGGTTAAGATAGTTGACTCCTATTATGTGAACTGGCTTATGAATAACACAGAATATTTTGGAAATAATATATGATGACAGTCCTGCGCTATTGCAAAAACGCGGGAAATAGTGTAGATTATAGTATTAAGATGGTAAATTATAAGGATACGGAGGAGCATTAAATGTCAGAAGAAAACATAACATCAGCAGACGGAAAGGATAATAATCTGAGCGGTACGGGAAACTTTATACATAGCTACATTCAGGACGACCTCGAGGGGGAGCTTAATAAAATACATACACGCTTTCCTCCCGAACCAAACGGATATCTTCATATAGGACACGCAAAGAGCATATGCCTTAATTTCGGTCTTGCCAAGTTATACGGCGGCAAATGCAACCTGCGTTTTGATGATACAAATCCTTCCAAGGAGGATGTCGAGTATGTCGACAGTATTGAGGAGGACGTAAAATGGCTCGGCTTTGACTGGGAGGACAGACTTTACTTCGCTTCGTCATACTTTGATAAATTTTATGAAATTGCAGTTGAGCTTATAAAAAAGGGAAAGGCCTATGTCTGCGACCTAAATGCGGAGGAAATGAGGCTTTACAGAGGCACCTTAAGCACACCGGGCAAGGACAGCCCCTACAGGGACAGAAGCGTTGAGGAAAACCTTGAGCTTTTTGAAAAAATGAAAAACGGGGAATTTCCGGACGGCTCGAGAACGCTCAGGGCTAAAATTGATATGGCGTCTCCAAATATTAATATGAGAGACCCTGTTTTATACAGAATTGCCCACGCAAGCCACCACAGGACAGGTGACAAATGGTGTATTTATCCGATGTATGATTTCGCACATCCGATCGAA
>URCD01000134.1 GCA_900546215.1 uncultured Eubacteriales bacterium
CAAGATTTGCATCCAGTATAAGACTGATTTCATTTGGCAGAGATGAATTTGGAGAAATACCCAAGGGCGTCATTTTGGATATGGCAATAGCAACAGCCGTAAAATAAATACCTATTAGATATACGCTTATACGTTTTATAAGCTGACCTGATATTTTCATTAATTGTCTCCTTTTGCTGAATTTTGTTCTATATTATACAACAAGATTTTCCTGCGAACAAGCTTTTTGTTGTAGGTTTCAGCATAATATGGTAAACTGTCCTTGCGAATTTAAAAAGAAAAGGAAGAAAAACATGAAAATAGAGAGAAGCTTTCCAAAGGCAACAGTAACAGATAAGGCTGTAAGGGCGTTAAAAGGCGGCCATCCTTGGGTTTTTGCAGATGAAATCATAACGATTGAGGGCGGATATGAAAACGGTAAACTTGTTGATGTGTTTTCTAAGAAAAACCGCTATATGGGAACGGGCTTTATTAACGACAATTCTAAAATAAGAGTTCGTATAATATCTAAAAATGCCAACGATAGGTTTGACGGGGACTTTTGGGAAAGAAGGGTCCGCTATGCGCTTGACTACCGTAAAACAGTAATGGGCGAAGATTTTAACTGTTGCCGTCTGATATTTGGCGAGGCCGACCAGTTTCCGGGACTTACCGTAGACAGATTTGGGAGCGTAATTGTAACCCAGTGTCTTTCTCTTGGAATAGACAAAATTAAAAATATTCTTTTTCCGCTTATTGTTAGGGTATTAAGAGAAATGGGCGAGGAAATAGACGTTCTTTATGAAAGGAATGACGTTAAAATCCGTGAGAAAGAGGGAATGGAGGAATACAAGGCTTTCTTTGAGGGTGAAGGGCTTAAAACAAATACTGACGGAAAAACAATAATAACAGAAAACGGTATTAAATACAACATAGATTATATAAACGGGCAGAAAACAGGATTTTTTCTTGACCAGAAATACAACAGGCTTGCAGTAGCCAAAATAGCAAAGGGAAGGCGCGTCCTTGACTGCTTTACTCATACAGGGGCCTTTGCAATGAACTGTGCCGCGGCGGGTGCAGAGCTTGTGACAGCCGTTGACGTATCAAAGGACGCCGTTGAAATGACCAGAAAAAACGCGCAGCTTAACGGGCTTGAAAATATGTCGTTTGAATGTGCGGATGTATTTGAACTGCTTACTAAAATGGCGGCCGAAGGAAAATGCCCGTATGATTATATTATACTCGACCCTCCGGCGTTTACAAAAAGCTCGGCAACAGTAAGGAACGCTGAAAGGGGCTACAAGGAAATAAATATGAAGGCTATGAAGCTGCTTCCAAGGGGAGGGTATCTGGCAACGTGCTCCTGCTCGCATTTTATGCGTGACGAGCTTTTCAGAAAAATGCTTCGTTCAGCCGCGGAGGACGCTGGTGTTGAGCTTAGGCAGATAGAGGCAAGACAGCAGTCCCCTGACCATCCTATACTTTGGAATGTTCCGGAAACCGACTATCTAAAATTTTATATTTTTCAGGTGGTTTAAATATCAAAAATTTAATTTGTAGCTATTAAAATTATTTTTGTGAGTTTTTGATAAAATTTGTTTAAACTTCTTGTTTAATTTGTTTATTGGGGATATTGGATAAAATTCTGTCGGATGTTAAAATAAAAATGAAAAAACAAGTTCTTCGTAACTGACGGAAGCATGGGATAAACCATGGGGGAGCGGAGAATATATGGTTATTGTCGACCGTCTGGGCAGTTTTTATCAGCAAACAAGGGATAGAACTGTCCTTTTTTATTTGTGTGAACCGTTCACACAAATGTTATTTCCATTTTTACAATTAAATTCCGGAGGTAGATTTTATGAAAAAGGTAGCTATTATTATGGGCAGCGACAGTGATTTACCCGTTGTTTCCAAAGCTTTCAGCAAGCTTGACGAGTACGGTGTGCCCTATGAGGTGCATGTATTTTCTGCACACAGAACACCGGAGGAAACAAAGGCCTTTACTGAAAACGCGGCTGACAACGGCTTTGGCGTAATTATTGCCGCTGCCGGTATGGCTGCACATCTTGCGGGAGCGATTGCGGCAAACACAACTCTCCCTGTTATTGGAATACCCGTAAAAAATGATACATTAAGCGGCATGGACGCTCTGCTTTCAACTGTACAGATGCCTACAGGAATACCCGTAGCAACTGTAGCTATTAACGGAGCCGCCAATGCCGCTTTACTTTCTGTTCAGATACTTGCCCTTACAGAAAAGGAGCTTTCTGATAAGCTTAAAGCCGACAGAATTGCAAACAGAGAAAAGATACTTGCTAAAAATGCTGATGTTTCAGCCAAATACAGTAAAAACTAATTTCAATAACTAATTTTCAAAGGAGAAAATCAAAATGGAAAAAAAGGAACAGTTATACGAAGGAAAAGCAAAGAAAGTTTACGCGACAGAAAATCCGGATTTATATATTGTGTCCTATAAGGACGACGCTACAGCTTTTAACGGCGAGAAAAAAGGAACAATCGTCGGAAAGGGCTCAATAAACAACAGAATGACAAATATGCTCATGCAGGTACTTGAGAAAAAGGGAGTGCCTACACATTTTGTAGAGGAAATCAACGACAGGGAAACAATTGTGAAGAAAGTAAGCATTGTACCCCTTGAGGTTATAATCAGAAATATTTCGGCAGGCTCGTTTGCAAAGCGTTTCGGCGTTGAGGAGGGCATCGTTTTTGATGAACCCACAATTGAGTTTTCTTATAAAAACGACGAGCTTGGCGACCCTCTTATGAACGCTTACCATGCAATTGCACTTAAGCTTGCCACAAGAGAAGAAATTGAAGCGATTAAGAAAATGGCTTTCACCGTTAACGACACATTAAAGGAATATTTCTTAGGACTTAACATCAAGCTTGTAGACTTTAAAATTGAGTTTGGCAGACTTGACGACGGAACGATTGTGCTCGCGGATGAAATTTCACCTGATACATGTCGTCTTTGGGACAAGGATACAAATGAAAAGCTTGACAAAGACCGTTTCAGAAGAGATTTGGGCGGTACCGAGGAAGCGTATCAGGAAGTTATGCGCCGTTTGATGGGGGAATAATTATATGAGTTCACTAAGAGAAGAATGCGGCGTGTTCGGTATTTTCTCCAATGAGACCGACGACCTGGCGCCTATGACATATTACGGCTTATTTGCGCTCCAGCACAGAGGACAGGAAAGCTGCGGTATCGTTATAAACGACGACGGCCTGTTTACCTTCCATAAGGACGTAGGGCTTGTAAACGACGTTTTTACACCTCCGGTCATGGAGAAGCTTGGACAGGGGAATATGGCTGTCGGCCATGTGCGCTACGGTACAACGGGCAGCAATGACAGGGCCAACGCACAGCCAATAGTTGTAAACCATATTAAGGGCAGAATGGCGCTTGCCCATAACGGTAACCTTGTAAACTCAATAGAACTCCGTGAGGAGCTTGAGGAAAGCGGATGCATTTTCCATACGACAAGCGATACGGAGGTTATTTCATACATAATTACGAGAGAGAGAATTAACTGTTCATCTATAGAAGAGGCTGTTAACAGGGCGATGTACAAAATCAAGGGAGCGTATTCGCTTGTTATAATGTCTCCCTCAAAGCTGATTGCCGCAAGGGACGAAAGAGGCTTCAGACCCCTTTGCTACGGTCAGACGGAGGATGGGAAGTATATTGTTGCCAGCGAAAGCTGCGCCCTTGACGCAGTGGGCGCGACGCTTATAAGGGATCTTAAGCCCGGAGAGATTGTTGTTTTTGATAAAAACGGCGTGCGTACAATTGAGGACCACTGTGAAAAAGCAGAGCCTTCAATGTGCGTTTTCGAGTATATTTATTTTGCCCGTCCGGATTCCGTAATTGACGGCCACTCAGTTCACAACGCAAGGCTTAGGGCAGGCACCTTCCTGGCGCTTGAACATCCGGTTCAGGCTGATATTGTTATCGGCGTTCCCGATTCGGGAATTGACGCCGCAATCGGATACTCGCGCCAGTCGGGAATACCCTACGGCGTTGGCTTTATAAAGAACAAATATATCGGACGTACATTTATTGCAGCCGGACAGAAGTCGAGGGAGGATAAGGTTAAAATTAAGCTTAATCCCATTTCTGAAACGGTTAAGGGAAAAAGGGTAGTCCTTATTGACGATTCCATAGTCAGGGGAACCACAAGCAGAAGGATTGTTCAGCTTTTAAGAAACGCTGGAGCCAAGGAAGTACATATGCGTGTATCAGCCCCTCCGTTTACAAATCCCTGCTACTATGGAACGGATATAGACTCAAGAGAGAACTTAATTGCGAACCACCACACGGTGGAGGAAATCGCTGAAATAATCGGCGTTGACAGCCTTGGCTATCTCAATACGGAATATGTCAGCCTTCTTGCAGGAGGAAGCCACTGCGGCGGATTTTGCGCTGCTTGCTTTGACGGTAAATATCCTACTGAGATTCCCAGAAAACCGTCAAAAAGCAGATTTGAACAGAAGATAACAGAGGGAAAGAAGGCGAAAAAAGATGAAGAGCATGAG
>URCD01000135.1 GCA_900546215.1 uncultured Eubacteriales bacterium
GTCAGATGGATACCTTGGACATCAACGATGCCCACTATGACAGAAAGATTTTGGACTTGCAACGCCGCTATGATGAGCAGTATGATACGATAGAGGAAATCGAAGTTCAGATTGGCGAATTGCAAAGTCAGATACGCAGTATCCAGCAGGAGAAAATATCCGGCGATAACATTTATCGGCTCTTACTGGCATTTGATGAAGTCTACCATTCCGCAACAGAAGCGGAACAGAAAGAGTTTATGAAAGCCTTTATCGAGCGAATTGAGATGTTCCCGGAAAAGAGAAAAGACGGAAGCTGGATAAAGAAGATTGTATTCAATTTCCCTGTGCCTGTTGATGGCGAGGAAGTGAAAGAACTTCCCTTGGAAACTGAAACAACCGTCGAGACGGTGGTGCTTCTAGTGCAGAAAGGTTGATTGCTATATAACTCAACTAAAGTGGACAGGTAAGCTTGATAAAAAATAACAAATAGTATGGTACATTCGGCTTGTTATAGAAGGGAAGCGGCATATTTGGATAATCTTCGATATTATCAAAAGGAAGCGGTTGAAAATATATATGAATTTTTTAAATCGCAAAAACGGAAAGCTAAAATGTATATATCAACAGGGCTTGGTAAAACGGTAATTATTGCAACTGCAATACAAACAATATTAAAAGATAATAATGCATCTATACTTATTCTGTCGCCAAGTCGTATACTGTGTGATCAGATAAATGACATACTGTTGCAAATGATTGAAGACGTGAATACAGCAACATATGTACATGAACTAAAAGAACAAAAAATTCTAATTACAACATATCAGGATGTTATTAAAAATAGATTGAATTTTAGCCGGTTTAATTTTATGATTTGTGATGACGCTCAATTTTTAAAAAAAGAAAGTTGTCTTGAACTGTTGAATATAGAGCATATTAAAGCTTTGGGGGTATTGCAAAATTTAGAATCGTCTGAAGATTGGTTTTATGATGCAGAATGTTTATATACATATATGACCAAGGATGCAGTAAAAGATGGTTATTATATAACGGAAAGAGAATTTATTGAGCGCTTTGTAGTAAAATTATTAGATTATCAAGGATATAGAAATATTTTAAGAGAAGTAAGAATATCCAATGAGCCTAAAAGCAGTATGCGAGCAGATATTGTTGCGGAAAAAGATAAAAAAATAGTTTTAGAAGTGAAGTCTTACAGAAGTTTATATAATTCAAAGGTTATTCTTAATAATGCGTTAAAGCAAATTTTGCAATATAAACAAATTATGCTTTGCGATAATAAAGCTCAAGAAATAACTTTTGTAATTGTTATGCCATGCGAAATCGATGAGGATTCACAAAAAGAAATTTATGATAAATATAATGTGGAAATATGGGATATAAGTAATTTAATATATTTATGTGACGGAAATAAGGATTTACTACAATTATTGTCGAGCTGTATTCCATATTCTACTTTAGAAATAGAAGCAAAAAAGCCATTAAATACAAAATTAGAGACAAATTATGCCGCAATAGCTGAGGAGACAATAGCCTATGTAGAGGTATTTCAGAAAAAGTTAGAGAAATGTAAATCAGGTAGACTGAATAAGGCAGATAAGAAATATGAAATGATTTGCACAGAAATAATAAAATATCTATTTGAAACAGAGTTTTTTAAAATTTCAGAACAGCATAAAACTGGTGATGAGATGTTTCGTATGGACTTGTTGTGTTCGTTAAAAGGGACAACGGAGTTTTGGAAATTTCTAATAGAATTTTATCATACAAAATTTGTTGTGTTTGAATATAAAAATTATTCGGATTACATTCCACAAAACTTAATATACATTACAGAAAAATACTTGTTCCCTGTTGCGCTAAGAAATGTGGCTTTCATTATTTCCCGAAAGGGCTTTGATTCAAATGCTCAGATGGCAGCTATAGGATGTTTAAAAGAAAGTGGAAAATTAATAGTTGGCTTGGATGATAATGATTTAATAAAAATGGTATATATGAAGGAAAATGGTGAAGAACCATCAGATTATCTTTTAGATAAGGTAGAACAAATATTGATGTCGGTAAGTAAATAACCTATAGCGGCATTTTTGCCACTGATATAACTTTTGAATTTGTATATTGGACCTTGTCATGGTTTGGTATTTATTTGACAGGAAATAAAGAGCCTACGCTAAGGCACTCTTTCTGTAAATTCCCCCCTACTCACTTGTGGAGAGGTTGTCCTATTACAAAAATAAACACTCAGCTTAGTACACTAAACCCGGTTTTACCGGTTTTTTAGAAAGAAGGATTACTTATGATTAACGATATACTTGACTATAACAGGTCATTTGTTGAAAGCGGTGATTTTGAATCATACCGAACAAGCAAGTATCCAAACAAAAAGCTTGCCATTGTAACATGCATGGATACGAGGCTAACAGAACTGCTTCCGGCCGCCCTTGGAATTAAAAACGGAGATGCAAAAATTATCAAAAACGCGGGCGGTGTAATTTCCCACCCCTTTGGCAGCGCTGTCCGCAGCTTACTAATTGCCATTTACGAGCTGGGCGTTACAGACGTAATGGTCATCGGACATACTGACTGCGGTGTGCAGCATATGGACGGCAAAAAAATGCTGCGTGAGATGGATGAACGCGGGGTAAGCGCTAATAGCTTAAATATGGTGCGCTACTTTGGGATTGACCTTGAGCGCTGGCTGACAGGCTTCGACGATGTTGCACAGGCCGTCAGCAGCTCTGTTGAGCTTCTGCGCAGCCATCCTTTAATACCATCAGATGTCAAGATTTACGGATACATAATGGATTCTGTTACAGGCGAGCTTACAGATGTAAATGAACTTGTTCAGCCTAACGGAGCAAAACAGGCTTAATAGTAAAGGAGACCAACTATGGACTGTGAATTAAAACCATGGAAAATGGAATACGCCGACGACCTTGTAGAAGCGATAAATAATAAAAATGTACTTAATAACCTTAGGGACGGTATACCCTACCCTTATACTGTAGCTGACGCCGAGGAATTTATAAGCTCTGTTATGAATGCCGACAAAAATTCGACATTTGCCTTCGCAATTATTTGCGAAGGCAGGACAGTAGGAAGTATCGGTGTGTTCCGTCAGGACAACATACACTTTAGAACCGCCGAAATGGGCTATTACATTGCCGAGCCCTATTGGGGTAAAGGTATAGGAACATCAGCAGTGGCGTCAATATGTAAAATAGTGTTTGAAAATACTGACATAGTCCGTATTTACGCTGAACCGTTTGCATACAATATTGCATCCCGCCGCATTTTGGAGAAGAACGGTTTTGTCTGCGAGGGAATTTTAAGGAACAACGCTGTTAAAAACGGCAAGATACTGGATATGATGATGTATTCTCTTATAAAGTAAAAAAGAGGTAAACCAATAGGTTTACCTCTTTTTTTATTTTTTCCATTTCTTATATATGCTTCGTATTTCCTCCAAAAGCTCCTCTGAAGGAAGAGCTCCGTCGTATGACGGTCTTGCAAGATAAAAGCCCTGAAGCAGGTCAACTCCGAGGGAAATAAGCACCTCTGCCTCCTCCTTCGTTTCAACGCCCTCACCAAGAACCATTATATTCCTTTCCTTTGCATAGGATATAAGGTTTTTTACAAGCTGTCTCCTATCCTCGTCACTGTCAACCCCGTGGACAATACTGATGTCAATTTTAACTATGTCAGGCGAAGTTTCAAGCAGTATTGCCTCACTGTTATAGCCGCAGCCATAGTCGTCTATTGCTATCATCGAGTTCCAGTTCCTGAACAGCTCAGTCTTATCGTGTGTTATAGAAGAGTCTCTTTGATCCTCCTCAGTGAGCTCACAAACAATATACTGCAGATACGGACTATAGGTTTTTTCAAAAAGCCTTATCATATCCGGCTGCATCAGCTGGTTTGACACTGAGTTAATAAATACCTTGCTTTCATTTGAGAGCATTCCGTACTCCTTAAGGTTGACAAAGGTCTTCATTGCCTCAAACCACGTCATTACCTCCAGGTCATAAAGCTTTGACTGTGAATGAGCCATCTTTAAAATGTCCGCCGGTGATTTAAACAGCTCCACTTCTGAACGCATAAGCATTTCGTATCCAAATATTCCTCCGTCACTTACGCTGATAATCGGCTGCAGCATATAGCGCACAAGGTGTTTGTCCATAAGGTTGTTAAATTCCTCCTGACCTTGGACAAGAATCCTGTTTTCCTTATAAAGCTCAGGGTTAAAGCCCTCAAGTGTTCCCTTCCTGTTATGCTTGGCAGTATACATCGCGAAGTCCGCGTACTG
>URCD01000136.1 GCA_900546215.1 uncultured Eubacteriales bacterium
GGCAAGCTTTGCTGATAAAGCAACGCTTAAGGTTAAAACAGCAGACGGAGATCGGGAAATAGTATCGGATAAATATATTATAGCGGCAGGCTCTATTCCAACGGCCGTGCCTATACCGGGTATAGACGGCCCTTGCTGTATAGACAGCACAGGAGCGCTTTCCCTTGAAAAGCTTCCCGAATCAATGGTTGTTATCGGCGGCGGTGTAATAGGAATTGAAATGGCTACTGCCTACAGCGCCTTTGGCACAAAGGTAACAGTTGTTGAGATGCTTCCGAGAATTCTTATGAATATGGACGAGGATATGGTGGCTGTAGCTGAAAAATCTGTAAAGGCCAACGGTGTTGAAATAATGACCTCTACAAAGGTTGTATCCATTGAGGACAAAGGCGGCAGGGCCGCTGTCAATATTGAAAAGGACGGAAAGGCCGCCGTTATAGAGGCTGAAAAGATTTTGGTATGTATAGGCAGGAAGCCCAATACGGCTCCGCTTAACCTTGAGGCCGCAGGTATTGAGTGCGACAGGGCCGCTGTTAAGGTAAACGACCATATGGAAACAAACGTAAGGAACATTTACGCCATAGGCGATTGTATCGGCGGGACAATGCTTGCCCATATCGCTTCGGTTCAGGGCGAGACCGCGGCTGAAAACGCCATGGGAGGGGACAGCCGATATGACGAGAGAACTAATCCAGCCTGCGTATATACACAGCCTGAAATGGCTACGGTGGGATATACGGAGGAAAGGGCAAAAAAAGAAGGCATTTCCTATACTGCAGGAGTATTCAGCCTTGGCGGAAACGGAAAATCAATTATTATGAACGGCGGAGAGGGATTTGTAAAAATCATAGCCCACAGCCGTTCCAAGAAGATACTTGGCATGCAGATGATAGGGCCGAGGGCAACAGACCTCATTGCTGAGGGAGCCTTGGCGGTGTCAATGAACGCGGGTATCGAGGATATAATTGATACAATACACGCTCACCCTACGGTAGCTGAAGCTGTAAGGGAAGCCGCCCTTGCCGCTGACGGAAGGGCAATACACGGATAACCAAAAAGGACAGCGTATTCGCTGTCCTTTTTTATTTGTAAATTTTTCTTTACCTTAGATGTAAAGATTATGAAAAATGCATGCAATACCGAATAATTTGATTGAATTAAATCAGCCAAGCAACTATAATGAACCTATAGTTTTTAATTAAGGAGCATAATTCATGAATTCAAATGACAAAAAGCCTTATATATACTGGATGCTTACAATATTCGGCGCCATAGCCCTAAGTACTGTATTCTTTTTTCTTATATTCAGATATAAGGAATTCAGCGGCGCTATAACAAAGCTGATGGGGATTTTAAAACCGCTGATTTACGGAGCCGCCATTGCGTATCTGCTTAAACCTATGTGCAATGTTTACGAAAGAAAGCTGGCGGAGGTGCTTCCCGATAAAAGGAAAAATCTTGCCAACGCTTTGGCTGTTACGGGCAGTATGCTTACAGCAATCATAATTGTATATTTCCTTCTGATGATAATAATTCCTCAGGTGGCTAAGAGCGTGTCGACTCTTATAAATATAATTCCCTCCAAGCTTGACGACGCGGCCAAATGGCTTGACGATACGCTTAAGCAGGATACAGTGATAACCAACTATATAACAGACCTGTATGTGGACGTAAAGGACAACTTTGTCAACTGGATGTCCAACGTGCTTTCTCCTAATCTGCAGAATATTGTGGAGGGCGTCGGGCTTCAGATATGGAACAGCGTAATGTTCTTCAAAAACCTTCTCATTGGGCTTGTTGTTGCTGTTTATCTGCTGATAGCAAGAAGAAAGTTTTCTAAGCACAGCAAATTGGTGCTGTACGGTATTGTAAAGAAAAAATGGGCGGATATGATAATGGGCGAGCTTAGATACGCGGACAGCATGTTTGTCGGCTTCATAAACGGCAAGCTCCTTGACTCAGCTATAATAGGCGTTATATGCTATGTATGCAGTCTTATATTCAAGTTTCCCAACGCCATGCTTATTTCTGTAATCGTCGGCGTAACAAATATAATACCGTTCTTCGGTCCGTTTATAGGGGCTGTGCCGTCGGCGCTTGTTATTTTTATAGAATCGCCTGTAATGGCGCTGTGGTTTCTCATATTTATCGTGGCTCTTCAGCAGGTGGACGGAAATATTATCGGGCCTAAAATACTTGGCAACTCAACGGGGCTTTCAAGCTTTTGGGTGCTGTTCTCAATTCTCGTATTCGGCGGAATGTGGGGCTTTATTGGAATGGTAATCGGCGTGCCGCTGTTTGCGGTTATATATGACATAGCTAAAAAGCTTGTGCTGCACGGCCTTAAGCGTAATGGCTGCGAGGATATGCTTGAGGGAGCTAAAGAGGAAAAAACATAATAAAAAAGGCCGATGCTTGGTTAAGAATAAAAAGGTGCGCTTTATATAAAGCGCACCTTTTATATTACATTTTTGACAAGGTGTTAATAACAGCCGCAAGCTCTGTGGCTGAAACACTGTCCTGAGGATTGTATTCTCTGTCTTCGTCCGCGGTAATAAGGCCGGAGTTTAAGCAGTATCTCACTGCTGTAACTGCCCAGTCTGATATGCTTGCGTAATCAGAAAACTCATATATGGCCATACCCTCGATATTTGAGACGTCCTTCCCGGCGGACTTCATGTAGTTGTAAATAATTACAGCCGCCTGTTCTCTAGTAATTAAAGCATCAGGACGGAAGGTGCCGTCCTCAAATCCGGCAATAATACCGTTTTGGCAGGCCCAGTCAACGGCCTTGCTGTCAACGTCTGTGAAGGGGCTTTTCTTATCAGCTTCAGGAGAGCCGGCAAGAGCATAGAATGAATCGACAGCAGCAAGCCTGGAGGCCCAGGTTTCAATAACCGCTTCGGTTGTTTCTGCAGCCGCTTCAGTAACTGTCTCGTCAGCAAAGGCTGTAAGTGAAATAGAAAGGGTAAAGCTGAGCGCCATAATAGACGCCGTTACTAAGCTGATAATTTTTTTCATGTTGTTCCTCCTCTGTTTTTGTCTGAAAATATTGTGTTCATCTTATCACCTGATAAAGACTTTGTAAATGTATAAGCGTCCAAAAATAAAAAAGGAACCGGAATCCCGGTCCCTTAATAATTTAGATAAATGCGCCTCCGTCAACAATAAGGTTCTGTCCTGTTACAAAATCAGCGTGCGCTATAAGTGCGTATACTGTCTGTGCTATGTCGTCAGGACCAGCCACCTTCTGAAGCGGTGTGTCTCCCGCAAGCTTGTCTATATGTCCCGCGTGGCCCTCAACCCAGCGTGTAAGGACTATGCCGGGTGCAACTCCGATAACCCTTACCTCAGGTGCGAGTACCCTGGCAAGCGACTTGGTAATGCTGATTTCAGCAGCCTTGCTGGCAGCATAGGCAATGGAGCTTCCAAGTCCTGTAACTCCGGCGATTGACGTTATGTTAATTATAACGCCGTGGCTTTTTCTCAAAACGTCGGCAGCAGCGCGGCACATAAAGAATGTTCCTTTAACATTAAGATCGAAAATATCGTCGAAATATTCGCTCTTCATACCCTCTAAATCGCTGTGATCAACAAAGTGGGTTCTTCCTGCGCTGTTGACAAGAATATCAAGCTGACCGAAATCCTTAATAATAGCCTCAACCATTGCTCTGCACTGTTCGTCAACGGACACGTCGGCCTTGTATACCTCGCATCTTACGCCGAATGCCTCAACCTCGGCTTTAGTCTCATATGCTTCCTTTTCAGAATGAGCATAGTTTACGCAGATGTTTGTGCCTTCCTTGGCAAGACGGAGAGCGACGCCTTTTCCCACTCCGGTTCCACCTCCTGTTATAAGGGCAACTTTTCCTTTGATATCCATTTTACATACCTCCTTGAGTATTTATTCGGTTTTTCCCCTTATTAAATCTTAGCATATACAAATTTGATTGTAAATTGTGATTAATACTAAAAAGCAAATGAACTATTATATGTTGATTATGCCCATAAATTTTAATGAAGCCTTAAGTTGACAGTCAACAGACAAAGGCGTAAAATGACATTATTGTTCTAAATAGAACTAAAAATACGAGGTGATGACATGAATTCCGATTTTTTAAGGTTTCTAAACGGCATATCTATGGCAAAGCGGCTGTATGACACGGCGCTGGAGCCAGTATGCCAGAGGTTTGCTAAAACCCGGCTGGAGGTTGATATACTGCTTTTT
>URCD01000137.1 GCA_900546215.1 uncultured Eubacteriales bacterium
TTATTGATTGAAATTGCTTAATATTAAGGAAATGTAATACAAATTATATAGTCAAATACTTGAAAAACCTTTATAATAGAACTGTTAATTAAATGAGGAGGCTGTTTATGGCTAAGAAAATACATAAGACGAAGAAAACGCCTTTATTTAAAAATGTAGGATTTTATTTTGTTCTTCTTTATGCATTATTGACATTAGGGATGATTGTACAGGTGTTCACTGTTAATGTTATTCCTATGAAGTATGCAATGATTATTTGTTTAATCTTATTATTGTTACTTTTGGGAATGTATTATTTACAGCTTGGAAGGAAAGTAAATAAGGTAAACAAAGTATTAGGTAAAATATTAATTGTCATTCTTGCAGTATTTCTGGGAATTGGTAATTGGTATTTATTCAAAACCGGATCTGCGTTCTCCAGAATGACAGGTGATGATTCACAGACATCAGTTGTCTCAGTAGTTGTGATGAAGGAAAGCAAGGCAGAAAGTATTGAAGATTTGAAAAACAGTAAGTTTGGTCTCACTAAGACCGGTAATCAGGATATTATGTCAAAGGGGTTGACGGATATCAAAAAAGATGCCGGTCAGGATATTACAACTGTAGACTATAAATCCTATAAGACGATTGCTGATGATTTATATGACGGCAAGATTGATGCAATCATAATGGATGAAGCTACTAGAAGCTTGTTTGAAGATAATCATTCAAAATTTGATTCGGAAACAAGAATTGTAAAAAGTTATAAATATAAAACATCCACGAAGGATATTAGTAAAAATGTAGATGTTACATCGGAGCCGTTTAATATTTATATTACAGGGATTGATACCTATGGTACCATCTCTACTGTATCGAGATCTGATGTCAATATGATAGCAACTGTTAATCCGAAAACGCATCAGATTTTGTTAACAAGCATTCCACGTGATTATTATGTTCCTCAACCTTGCCAGGGAGGACAAACGGATAAGCTGACACACACAGGTATTTTTGGTGTTGACTGTACCGTTGAAACTGTCGAAAACTATTTTGGTATAGATATTAACTATTATGTTCGTGTTAACTTTTCAAGTGTTGAGAATATTGTTAATGCTTTAGGTGGTATTACAGTTAATAATCCTGTGGCTTTTACAGCAAGTGATGGTACATATTCTTATGAAGCAGGGGATGTGTATATGGATGGGGCTAAGGCATTGCGTTTTGCCCGTGAACGTTATAATTTAGGTGGTGGAGATCGTGATCGAGGTAAGAACCAGATGAGAGTTATCACCGGAATTATTAACAAAGCAATTTCACCATCTATTATCACAAATTATACAAGTATCCTGGATGCAGTCAGCGGTAGCTTCCAGACAAATATGAGTAACAGTGAAATGACATCATTGATTAAAATGCAGATCAATGATATGAGTGGTTGGGATATTGAACAGATTGCTGTTAATGGTACAGGTAATGCCAGTGCATGGTCACCAGCAAATGGCTTTAACTCTTGGGTAATGGAACCAAATGTAAATACAGTTAAACGTGCTGTTGAAGTTATGAAGAAGGTTGAAAACGGAGAAGATGTAAAAGCGCTTGCTCAGCAGGTCATGGAAGAAAATACAGCAGACGAATAGTATTATAATTAAAAAGTCAATATATAAATATACTATAAAGTATTTTACAATATCTAGAGCTCTAACTAAAACCCAAAGATTTGGGATATTCGATATAAGATAATAGCTGCATCCTTTTAATCATAATGGATGCAGCTTTTCTCATACTATTTTAATGAAAATATATGAATATTCATTGCATGGTATTTTAAAACGAATTTTGTTATTCCTGATATTTGGAATATGAAAATGGAAAGATAGCAGCCAAAGTCTTAATAAAGCAATGATGAATCCTTCTTCTGCTTATGATAAACAAGTAATAAAGAATGAGAAACAAAATTTCTGAATACAGATAATTTCTGTGAAATTAAAGGATTTCAAAAGGAACGTTTATGATATGCTAACTACAACGCTAGCATGCATTCAATAGGGAAATAAACTATTCGAAAGCTCATGAAACTACAAAGTCATCAAATGAATATAAAATATGCAGATATATAAATTTTTACTTATCCGTTACAGAATATTCACTATCTCACTCATTGAGCGGTGAGTATAGAAAGATACTGGAAGGAAGCTGTGATTTATCTCTTACATAAAGCTAATTTATAAGCGGTACAGTGCTTCATTTGAGAAAGAACTACCCATTTTCCACATATGTCTTCCTTTGTGAATTTTATGTGATAGAAATGTGATGAAATGCTATAGATAAGCTTGTTTTTCCTTTTTTCAGGTATATAATGATAATGTAAACATAGTTAAAGGGGAGAAATGTATGCGAAACATGAAATTACTATTCACAGCTTTACTTACACTAAGTATTTCAATCATGAGCATAGTTCCTGCTTATGCGGAAGCAGGTGCTATTGATGAACAGGAACAAACAGAACAGCAGCCTTCACTGATATCCAGTGCACAGATGTACACAGGAATTCCACAGAAGCTGGAGGTTAAGGGATTTTCTGGATCAGTACAATGGGTATCTGAGAATACAGATATCGCCATGGTCGATGCGGATGGCACAGTCCATCCTCTAAAGAGTGGGGCTACAGATATCAGGGCTGTCCTCAGTGATGAGCTGACTTTAACCTGTCATGTGGATATTCAGGATACTATCCTGTCATTAAACACAACGGATCTTGGCAGTGTTTATACCGGAGAGACCAGAACCCTGCAGGCAATCCTGAAGCCTGAGGCCGATATACAATGGTCGTCGAGTAATCCTGCAGTAGCAACTGTTAATCATGGTACAGTAACAGCAAATGCAGCCGGAACCGCAATTATATATGCGTCTGCAAATGGAAAAACAGTACAGTGCTCCATTACAGTCAAGGACAAAACGATATCCGTAGACAGAGGAGAAGCAACGTTATATGAGGGAAGCAGTCTTCAATTACATGCATCCGGAGAGCCCGCTGGTACAATCACATGGCGTAGTGATGATCCTACAATCGTAAGTGTTGATGCATCCGGTAACGTTATGGCAAAAGCTCCGGGAACTGTCAGCATACGGGCTGAATTAAATGGAAAAACAGCAGTCGTTCAGATAACGGTGAAGGCTATTCAAGTATCTCTGGATAAGACATCCATAACGCTATACTTAGGATATAAGGATAAATTAAATGTAAGCTACGAACCTTCGGGAACACCATCATGGTCAAGTGAGGATTCCAAGATTGTAAACGTCGATCAGAACGGTACTCTTACACCGGTATCTGTTGGACAGACCATAGCTCATGTAAAGGTAAACGGAAAAACTGCAGAAGCAAAAGTCGTCGTAAAACAGCCATTTGTGAAATTTCCTTCCAAAACAAAAACATTGTATAAAGGAGAAACCTATAAGCCTGCCATCACCTATGGCCCAAAGCAGGGGACAGCAAAATGGTCAAGCAGTAAAAAATCAGTGGCAAAGGTAAATAGCAAGGGACAGATTACTGCAGTAAAAAAAGGTACTGCTTACATCACTGTAAAAATCAATGGTAAGTCAGCAAAACAGAAGATAACAGTAAAGAATGCAATTACGTTGAAAAAGCCTCAAATAACTACAGTGAAAAAGGCTTCCAGAGCAAGCCTAAAAATATCATGGAAAAAGGTGTCCGGTGCAAATAAATATTATTTGTACCGCAGTAGTACAAAAAAAGGAAAAAAGACTAAGGTTGCAACTGTAAAGGGAACAACCTACACGCATAAATATATAGCAGGCAGACGGTATTACTACCATGTCAAGGCAGCGAGCACAAACAAATACAAATATAAAACCAGCGGCTATTCCGCAGCCAAATATGGAAAATCAGCAGATACGATGACCGTATCAACTCCATACATCAATCAGGTGCAGGGAGGCGCTGTTCAGGGCTGTGAGGGAGCATCCCTGCTTATGGCACTAAAAGCAAAAGGCTATACGAATATGGGTTACAGAGATTTCCTAAACGGGATGCCAACCTCAAAAAATAACCCAAGAGAAGGATTTATTTATTCCATGTTCTCCAATAATCCTACGAATCAGGTACATTGGATTGACACCCCTGCGCTGGCAGCATATGGGAAAAAATTTGGTAAGGTTGAGGATATCAGTGGTGCTTCAATCAG
>URCD01000138.1 GCA_900546215.1 uncultured Eubacteriales bacterium
GAAATCAGAACTGCGGAAAGACAACGTTATTTAATCAGCTTACAGGCTCTAATCAGCATGTGGGAAACTTTCCGGGAGTTACTGTAGAAGGAAAAAACGGTATTGTAAAAGGACATCCTGACGTAACCGTTGTAGATTTGCCCGGTATATACTCCTTATCACCATATACTTCAGAGGAAATTGTTACAAGAGATTTTCTTATAAATGAAAAAATAGACTGTATAATAAATATAACGGACGCGACAAATATTGAGCGTAATCTCTACTTGTCACTTCAGCTTATGGAGCTTGATATTCCAATGGTAATAGCTCTAAATATGATGGATGAGATGAGGGAAAATGGAAACACAATAAATATTAACCAGCTCTCGGAGGATTTAGGTGTGCCTGTTGTCCCTTTGGCAGCAGTTAAAAATGAAGGCGTAGACGAGCTTATTGAAACAGCTATTAATACAGCCTTAACCAAACGTAAGCCTGCTGTTAAGGATTTTTGTTCGGGCGCAGTACATAGGGCAATACATTCTGTAGCCCACCTTGTTGAGGACCATGCAGACCGTATTAATGTTCCTTCTAGATTTGCCGCTACTAAGCTCATTGAAGGAGACGAGCCGATGCTCAATGCCCTCAGGCTTTCAGATAATGAAAAAGATATGCTTGAGCACATTGTTACAGAAATGGAGTCTGAAACTGATACAGATCGAGAAGCTGCATTGGCTGCCATGAGATATGACTTTATTGAGAGGATATGCGCCAAGTCGGTTATAAAAAACGGAGAATCTAAAGCACATGCCAGAAGTATAAAAATAGATAATATTCTGACACACAGAGTTTGGGCAATACCGATTTTTATAGGAATAATGGGTATAATATTCTGGCTTACATTCGGAGTTTTTGGAGCATTCCTTTCAGATGGCTTCACCGTACTAATTGATTCTTTTATAGCAATTATTGATAAAGGCTTAACCTCTTATGGAATAAATCCTGTTGTACACAGCCTTATTGTTGACGGCGTGTGCGCCGGAGTTGGAAGCGTTCTATCATTCCTTCCTACTATTGTAGTGCTGTTTTTCTTCCTTTCAATGCTTGAGGACAGCGGTTATATGGCAAGGGTTGCATTTGTGATGGATAAGGCGCTGCGAAAAATTGGACTCTCAGGACGGTCTTTTGTACCAATGATAATTGGTTTTGGCTGTTCAGTTCCAGCTATAATGGCTAGCCGTACTCTTCCGTCCGACAGGGACAGAAAAATGACAATAATGCTTACTCCATTTATGAGCTGCTCTGCAAAGCTGCCAATTTATACTGTTTTTGTTCAGGCCTTTTTTCCTGTACAGCTTAGACCGGTTGTTATGATAGCTTTATATGTGTTTGGTATGATTATGGGAGTTGTTGTTGGACTTGTGCTAAAGAAAACCACATTTCATGGCGAACCTGTACCGTTTGTTATGGAGCTTCCAAATTACCGTATGCCAGGCTTTAAATCGGTTGTCATGCTTATATGGGACAAGGCAAAGGACTTCATTACAAAGGCATTTACGGTTATTTTTACAGCTTCGGTAATTATATGGTTTTTACAGACTTTTGATACTAGGTTTAATGTTGTCGTAAACAGTGCTGACAGTATGCTTGCTTTGGTGGGACAATTTATTTCACCAATATTCAAACCGCTTGGTTTTGGGGACTGGAGAGCGGCTACTGCATTAATAACAGGTTTTTCCGCGAAAGAGGCTGTAATAAGTACATTGACTGTACTAGTCGGAGGAGATATTGGCACGGCGCTTCAAGGTATATTCAGTGTGCCGGCGGCTATTGCTTTTCTTGTGTTCACTCTGCTTTATACACCTTGTGTGGCTGCCATTGCTGCTGTTAAAAGGGAATTGAGAAGTGGGAAATGGGCATTATTTATTGCATTTGGACAGACCGCATTTGCGTGGATTGTATCATTTATACTGTATCAGTTAATATCGCTTATTTAAATAAGGAAGGTAATTATGAGTTTATTAGACTGGATTCTGGTAGCGGCGGTTATAATTGGCCTGTATTTTGCGGTCAGGCATATAATTAAACACAAAGGCGGATGCTCCTGCAGTGGCGGCTGTTCAGGAAACTGTTCCTCATGTACCGATAAATGCAAAAAAAATAAATAAGTTAAAAAAGACCATGTTATGCATGGCCTTTTTATTTTCTTGAGAATAATTGACGTCTTAATACTTTTGTTATTGCATCTGCCACGCAGATAAATCAGAAAAAACATACGTTCAATATACAAAAAATCCCCTGAAAAAGGGGAGAAAGCGGAAGTTAGATATACAGTTAAATAGATATTTTCTTCTCGTAAAAAGGACATGGCGAACAGCCAACTGTTTGACGTCTTCCAAGTGCCTTAACTCGGCATTTGCCGTTTTGCTGATGCATACAGTTCTGCCTGCATTCCAGATTCATAACATCATCTCCTGATAATAATTTTTCCTCAAATAATCAGTGATTAATCGGGAATATTTATCCAATATATTTAATTTTTTATTAATTTTTATAATTTTAGGACAAAATTATGTAAATCTTTCGTTTTTGTGCTATAATTAGCAGGTGATTTATACTATTTCTGAGGTGGATAAATGAGAAGGTTTAAACTGATTTTTATAACATTATTGATTACCATGCTTATGAGTGTGTGTGCCTTTGCTGATACTGTAAGGGCAGTAAAAATGAATTTAACATATGATGGCAAAACTGTTGAATACAGGGCCAAGGAAGTTCATGTAATTGTAGATGGAGAAGAACTTAAGGATCTCGATATGCCGGCGGTTATCATAGACAACAGAACGCTTGTACCTCTGAGAGCTATATTTGAAAAAATGGGCGCAAAGGTTTTATGGGATTCCACGCAGAAGAAAATAACAGCCGAATTTGAAGATGATATAATTGTTATGTATATAAATAATAAGGCTGGCGTCGTTAACGGAAACGCTTTTAATATGGATGTTGCACCAAAGATTATAAATGACAGGACAATGGTACCTGTCAGAGCAATAGCGGAGGCCGTCGGAGCAAGTGTTAGCTGGGATGACCCTACAAGGACTGTAAAAATACAGACGGATTATGTTATTGGAGGAGACGGTGACAGCAGTATAAATAACAGTGGGACAAATAACAATGAAGCAGAGAATAATAACTCAAATGTCAGTCAGCCTGACCCTCAGAAGGTAACAGACCTTTCGCATGTTGATGCTTCTGAAATAGATACGGAGGCCGTGGCAAACTCTAAAAATGAAGTTAGTGTTTTATCGGTAACTCCAAATGGAAACGATAGCTACACAATAAAAACTTCAGGTAAGATATGGCAGTACAAATACGCTACAGTTTTGGGGACAAAGGTGGCGGTCGATATATACGGTGGTTCACTTGCTGTTTCAACTACCAATATACCAGTAAACGATGAGCCTGTAGAGCGTATCAGGGTTGCACAAAATGCCATAGAGCCATATAAAATTGTTCGTGTTGTATTTGACCTTACCGGTCCGGCTGGAGATGATTATTCCGTTACAAAATCGTCAGACGGCACAAGTCTGACAGTTAATTTTGGCGGAGGCGGAGCCGTTACACCGCCTGATACTCCTATAATAGGGGAGAATGGCGGTAATAATACACAGGAACCTGATGATTTTGAGGATGAGCTTAATAATATAGGCGAAATTACATATAAGAGCGGGGACAAATCAGATATACTTACCGTTTATGGAGACGAAGTTCCTGATTATGATGTCTTTACATTGTCAAACCCATACAGAATAGTAATTGACATTGATAATTCAATTAAGGATATAGATTCACTGCCAGATATAGATGACTCATATTACATTAATAACGTAAGAGTAAGTCAGTTTACAGATAAGAGTACCAGAATAGTAATTGATGTTGCGGATGGTGTAGAATACAGCAGCTCCGAAGGCAGAGATTATATGAGGCTGACAATAACGAAGCCTGCCGTAAGTGTTTCAGAAAGCCTTATAAATGATGGAAAGACAATAAGATTTACTAAATCAAAAGGGCTTAGTGCTTCCGACATAACAAAAGCTTATGACCCATATTCGGGCAATACGGTAATCAGCCT
>URCD01000139.1 GCA_900546215.1 uncultured Eubacteriales bacterium
AATCACACAATATTTTCTGTTTACATAGATTATACTGAAAACGGCCTTGCAAATTGAACTCATTTCTAATATGATTTAAACAGTATATTTTTTAAACAGGCTTCCCCTTAAATTTTAGGAGGATTATAATGGAAAGCGCTATAATACTTTTAGTTGAAATAGTCGGGATAGTGGCTTTTGCCGTATCCGGTTCAGTTGTGGCAATAGAACGCGGGCTTGATATATTTGGCGTTGCGTTAATAGGTGTTCTTACAGCACTTGGCGGAGGAGTTATAAGGGATATAATTCTTGGTATATTTCCTCCGATAATGTTTACCTATAAGATTTATACGGTTACGGCAGTTATCGCCTCATTATTGGTATTTACAATTGCATTTATAGACAAAGACAGATTTTACAGGAATGTAGAAAAAATAGACAGCATAGTAAACGTGTTTGACGCTGTTGGTATAGGCCTGTTTGCCGTTACCGCTGTTCAAAGATGTATACAGCATGGCTATGGAGATAATGCGTTCTTATGTATCTTCATGGCTATGACAACATGTATAGGAGGAGGCATAATTCGAGACCTTTTATGTCAAAGGCTTCCCGCTGTACTGAGAAAGAGAATTTACGCTCTTGCAACAATTGCCGGAGGCGCATTGTACTATTATTTATTTAAATATGGATGCGACAGGGACATTGCTATGATTATAGGTGCCGGAACAACAATCACTATCAGGCTTCTTGCGACAAAATTCAAATGGAATATGCCAAGAATTGAATAATAAAAGCTGGAGCAGAATTGCTCCAGCTTTTTGTTAAAATAATTTTTCAAAGGCTATTTTTTTACTATTGTCAAAACAAATTGACCCGCAGAATTCAAATCCATTTTTATGTATTATATGCTGCATAATTTTATTGTCCTCATCGGTATCCACTCGGATACTATGAACCCCATTTTCTCTGCACAAACTCTGAACCAAATCAAAGGCGGTACTGGCAGCCCCTTTTCCTCTGTATGCATCATCAATTGCCATTCGGTGTACAACCGCGTATTTGTCATTACCTTTCCACTCTCCGTTTAAATTATCATATGCAGGCTCTCCATCGAAATCTATGCACAAATATCCAATTAAAATATCTTCTTCAAGAAAATATCCCTTTTTATTTTTGATATCGTTTTTTATGCATTCTATATCGGGATACCCCTTCTGCCACTGGTCAATACCCTGCTGTTTTAAAAATTTCTTGGCCTCATTTATTAGACGCACTGCATTATCAGTTTCATTCTCATTTGCTTTTCTCAAAATAATCATTGTAAAACAGCCTCCTTTGTGATTGACCCATTCATTAATATACGTTATACTGAATTTATAGTCTTATATATCAGATTTCTTCTATATTGTACTATTAATATATTATATCGTCAATACTTGGAGGTAATTTTTATGGATATAAATTCAGCTGTTTCAAAAAATATTAAAAATATAAGAGAAAAAAAGAAGCTAACCCTTGACAGTGCATCGTCTGTCACAGGTGTATCCAGGAGTATGCTTGCACAGATAGAAAAAGGAGATGTTAATCCAACAATATCTGTTTTGTGGAAAATAGCCAATGGTTATAAGGTATCGTTTACCGAGCTTATAGAAAATAAGGATGAAAATGCGGACTTTATTTCTCTTTCTTCGGTCACTCCATTCATAGAGGATGAAGGCCGTTATATAAATTATCCTGCCTTCATGTTTGATGAAAGCAGACTTTTTGAGACCTATCGCATAGTTATATCCCCGAACGGATTTTTACAGGCTCAGCCGCACATTTCAGGCAGCGAAGAATACATAACTGTATTTGAAGGCTCTGTTGAGATAACTGTAGGTGAAAACCTGTATTGTCTTAATAAAGGAGATTCGATAAGCTTTAAGGCTGATACCGTTCACAGCTACAAAAACACAGGTATGAATGAGGCTGCTCTCAGCATGATTATTTACTATAGAAGCAGATAAAAGATTTATCGCATTTTAATCGCCTTTATATACTAAATATTTTAAAAGTGATATAATAATAGTGTTATTAAAATCTAAGGAGGAATTTAAATGAAAAAATTTACATCAGCTGCAATTGCCTGCGTTTTGGCGGCGACAATGGCAGTACCGGTTTTAGCTGAAGACACTGCTAAAACAGAACCTGAAAAAGTAACAGCCGAAGCTGAGTCTGAAAAGACTGTTGCTGCCAAGACAGCTGAAGCGTCAGATGTAATCAAAGTAGTCGTAAACGGTACTGAGGTTACTTTTGCTGGTCAAGCTCCGGTAATCAAGGCTGACAGAACACTTGTACCTTTAAGAGGCGTCCTTGAGGCAATGGGAATTGAGGTAGACTGGAATGACGAAGCTAAAAGCATAACCGCCAAAAGAGGTCTTGATTCCGCTTATTTTGTAATTGGCGATACTAACCTTATAACTAATGACGGCACTGTAACGCTTGATGTTGCTCCCGAAATTATAAACGGAAGCACAATGATTCCCCTCCGCGCAATTGCAGAAGCATTTGGAGCAGCGGTAGCTTGGGATGGAGAAGCGAAAACGGTAACTGTTGATGACGCCAAAGAGGTTTCTGATTCTGTTATTGATACAGCAAAAATAGAAAATGAGTATAAAGCAGAGGACGGCACTGTCCTTTATACTGTATTAATTGAATATCCTGTACTTAATGACAAATGTACGGCTGCTGGTAAAGCTTCTGTAAATGAAGCAGTTAAAAAGAGCGTAGAGGAAATGATTGCTAACCGTTCTGAAGAACTTAAGATATCGGCTGAGGAATTATATAAATCTTCTAAGGAAGGTGGAGAGGAATTTTCATCTTTATCAATAACAGGCGGCTATAAGCTCACATTTATCAATGATAATGTATATTCGTTCTATACAGAGACCAGCTATGATTTCCACGGTGCACACCCTATTTCATATCGTGATGGATATACATACGACCTTGCATCTGGAAAAGAGCTTGCACTTGCTGATGTAATAAGCGGCGATACAAAGGCAATAATCAAAAATGCTTATACAGAGGTTATAAACGCTGCTCCTGAGAACTTCTTCTCAGATGCCCTTACAGACCTTGATAAAACCCTTGAAGAAGTTGATTTTTATATCAAGGACGGTTCTGTTGTATTCTTTACAGGACTCTATTCAATCGCACCTTATGCAGCCGGCATAACTGAAGTTCCGGTAACTGCAGATACTCTTGGTGAAGCACTTAAAATAACAATTAAGTAATTCTATTTAGACCGTCCGAATATAATGACCGGACGGTCATTTTTTTACAATAAATTCTGTACTGGACAACAAGTATATGGTATACTAATTTTACCAGTCAGGAGTGATTTTATGTACACGGCTAAAGAAAGTATAAAAAGAACAATGATTCTATTCGCCGTTATATGCTGTGTTGCCTCTGTAATATCAGCAGTTTTATTTGTATACTCAAATTTCAGTACCAATATACTTTCAGCAAATACATTAAACGATTTTAGCAGCGGCTGGACCTATAATAAAGACGGAGAATCCGTTTCGGCTGCAATAAACAGCTCCTATTATGATAATAATCACATTGTTTTTAAAAATACTCTGCCAGAAAATATAAAAGACGGAGATTGTATTTTTTTGAAAATATGTATCAGGCAGTCTCTATTAAAGTAAACGGTGAAATAATATACGAATACGCACATTCATCTGACCCTTTAATAGGCTCAATGTTTGGAAACCAGACTATTATAGCTGAGCTGCCAAGCGGCAGCGCTTCAAAATCAATAGAAATTCAGCTTACAAATCCATATACAAACGGAAAGGTCTTTCTTACAGCAATTGAAATTGGCCAAAATGACAGCATAATTTCAAATATTATTATAAGAAGCCTGCCAAAAATATTTTTCATTTCTCTGCTGTATGTTTCTGCCGCAGTGCTTTTTGCCGTCTGCATATTTCTTAGGAAGCATAAATCAGAAGCGACTGCTGAAATATCCTATTTAGCGGCGTTTATAGCCCTATCAGCTACATGGCTGTTTACCGATTCAA
>URCD01000140.1 GCA_900546215.1 uncultured Eubacteriales bacterium
TGTGCTCTTCCGATCTAGTGAGTTTTTTATGACAAAGCGCGCTGAGAATGAAACAGTGTCCGGAAGCGCACTCACTGTTGTAAGGGAAGGATCAAGACCAATAATATGTGAAATTGAAAGTCTAGTATCAAAATCTTTTATGCCATATCCTTCAAGAATTGGTGAAGCGCTTAGAAAAGAACAGCTAAATACACTTATTTCAATATTGGAACAAAGATGTGGGATTAACCTATATGATAAAAATGTGGTTATAAAAATCACAGGAGGACTCAAGCCTAAGGAGCAGTCTGTAAATCTTGCTATTCTTATGAGTATAGTATCATCAGTAATAGATAAACCGATTCCTAATAATACTGCATTTATCGCTGATGTGGGCTTGACAGGTGAGCTTAAAAAGGTTCCGGCTGTTGAATCGCGCGTAAGAGAACTTGCCAGGATGGGTTTTAAACACGTATATCTTGCTAAGACAGAGGGAAGTATTAAAAAGCCCGGTGATATAGAGGTATATGAAATGAAAACGCTGAGAGAGGTTATAGTATCGCTTTTTGGATTTGTTTAATATTAAGAAGCCCCGGGTTACCCGGGGCTTTATTAGGTTTATGACCTGCAGCAGCATCTTCTGCAGCAGCAATTTTTGTTACAGCAGTTGGCGCAGTTGCAGCCGGTATTCGTGCCCTGTACTCCTGTACAGCAAGCGTTGCTTCCCTGTGCACCTGTACATCCGCAGCCAGTATTTGTACCTTGAACACCTGAACAGCATGCGTTTGTATTTGTGCCCTGTACACCTGAGCAGCAAGTGTTAGTACCCTGAACCCCGCTGCATCCGCAGCCTGTGTTGTTTCCCTGTGTACCTGAGCCAGAACAGCAGCATTTTCTGCAGCAGCAACATTTGTTGCAGCAGTTAGCGCAGTTGCAGCCAGTATTAGTACCCTGAACACCTGAACAGCAGACATTTGTATTTGTGCCCTGAACTCCGCTGCATCCGCACGAAGTGTTTGCTCCTGCGGTTGAGGAAGGACATCCGCAGCCTCCTTTACATCCACATGTGCTGAAAGGATTTTCACTAAAACCATTATAGTACGACATTGATTATTACTCCTTTAATTTTTTAGTATATATTATGCGGACAAACCAAAAGGGTTACAGCAGCCCATAAAGTACAGTTAATATATATTTTTTTATAAATAATGAACCTATTTGATTTTTATTTGCTCTAATAAGTGTAAAACAAAAGATAAGTAATACACTTATCTGAGGCGCCGTAGTTTTGCAGAAGGAGAAACAGTAATGGATAAGCAGGAATTTACACAGCGTGTATTGGAGGCCGAGCCTTCATTGTACCGTGTTGCCAAGTCAATAGCCGTTAATGAAAGGGACTGTGAAGACGCCGTTCAGGAGGCGATACTTACAGCTTATGACAAGCTTTCCTCTTTACGGAACGAAAAGTATTTTAAAACATGGCTTATAAGAATACTAATTAATGAATGTTACCGTGTTATTAAAAAAAGAGGCAGTATAGTATCCTTTGAAGATTATATGGCGGATGGTACTGTATCAGATGAAAACATTGATATAGAGCTTAGAGACGCCATACTCTCTCTTCCTACAAAAATAAGAGCGGCCATTGTCCTTTATTATATTGAAGGCTATGATGTGGAGGAAGTAGGATATATTATGAAAATTCCTTCAGGAACGGTCAAGAGCAGACTTCATAAGGGAAGGAAACTTTTAAGATGCGCGCTGAAAGATGCCGAGATATGAAAGGAAGTGTCGGTAATGAGTAAACCGAATTGGAATAAAGCATTTGGCAAATGCCCTGACGGGTTCCATAATAGTGTAAATTCCGCTTTGAGTGAAATATCAAATCGGGAGGAAAATAATATGTCAAAATTTAGTTTTGGAAAAAAAGCGATTATAACCGTCGCAGCGGTGATGGTCATTGGGGTTACAGCGGTAGCAGCCAGCAAAGCCGTAAGTTTGACAGGGCATACTAATTTGAATAAAGCAATATACAGCATTACAGATATTCAAGAAAAGACAGATGAGGAAAAAATCAATGTGAAATACATTGAAGAGTTTTCAAATGGATATAAATTTGAAAAAGGCTTTGAATCAGACAGCAGTGCGGCTGATGAAAATGGAGAAATATTAAGAGAGTATAAATCTTTCAATCTTGACTACAGCGATGGAAAAAATGACGTGACATTATACGTTGATCCGGATGCGGACATTATAGGTGTGCCGAATGACGAACCGGCTTTAGAAATTGACGGTACAGACATATACACATTTGAAACAGTATTTAAATTTGTACCTCCTGACTATGAATTGACAGAAGAGGACAAGGAAGACCAGGAATCAGGCAAATATGTGTTCAGCTACGGCTCCGAGAAAGTAGAGACAGAAACAATGCGCCAAGTTATGTGGCAGGATGGAAATATAACATTTACACTTTTAGACAGTACTGGAAATGTTGATATGAATGAACTGACAGCCATGGCCGAGGAAATGATAAAGGCTTAACCTTAATTTAAAAAAAGAGGGCAGGATATAAAAATCCTGCCCTCTTTTTTGTTTAAATTTTTCCGTTGTTAGTCTATAATATAAACATTGGGTTGTGTAAAAGTTGTGTAGAAAAAACGGATTAAAATTTAAATAAGATGAGGTGACTGGTGATGGGCTCAAAGGTGTTGCCAAAGGGCATAACGCAGCGTCCTGACGGCCGATACATGGCGCGTTTTCAATATAGGAAAGAAAAGTACTGCTTATATGACTATGATTTAGAAAAATTGCAGGATAGAATTACAGATTTAAAATATGAGGTTCGGCATGGAGTTTATACTAAAGAGGGAAACATCACAGTTAACGAGTGGTTTGAAATTTGGGTAGATGAGTATAAAGTAAACGTCGTAAAAGAAGCAACTATTTTCAGGTATAAATCAGCCTATGACAAGCATGTACGAGGGGTGCTGGGAGATAAAAAGCTTAAGGATATCCGTCCGGAGCACATTCAAAGGCTTTATAATAGCCTTAAAGGAACAGAAACTGTTGTGATAGTCGCAACTACCTTATCAGGAATGTTTGAGCAGGCATTTAAAAATCAGATTATAAATAAAAATCCAATTCCGTTAACGACAGTTCCTAAATCCAGAAATATAAAAAAAGAAAGGCGAGTTTTGACACTTAGAGAACAGGAGGCGCTTCTTAGTTATTCAGATGGTACACTGAAAGATCTTATAGAGGTGTCTCTTAGTACAGGGATGAGAACTGGAGAAGTCAGGGCTTTGGAGTGGAGTGATATTGATT
This sequence comes from uncultured Eubacteriales bacterium, assembly GCA_900546215.1. Classification (GTDB taxonomy): domain Bacteria; phylum Bacillota; class Clostridia; order Lachnospirales; family Anaerotignaceae; genus Metalachnospira. The sequence continues at coordinate 3,307 of URCD01000140.1, forward strand.
TTAAAAATAAAATTATTCATGTAACAGGAACTCTGACAGAAATAGCGGGAAAAGCTTTTAAGGATACCCCAAAAACAAAAACAAGCCGAAGAGACATTCCAATGCTTGACAATGTAGAGAGGATATTTTTAAAAAGAAAAGAAGAGCAGAAGATAAGAAAAGCAGCTTTAGGAGATAAATATAAAGGCAAGGAGGGCTTAGAAAACCTTATTTTTAAATCGGGCAGAGGCACGCCGGTTTCAAATTCCTGCTATGTAAGAATGCTTAACAGAGCAGTTGAGAAGATTAACAATGCAGGAATGGAATTTGAACATGTTCATCCCCATACACTTAGGCACACCTTTGCGACAAGATGTATTGAAAATGGTATGCCACCACAGGTTTTAAAGGCTATTTTAGGACATTCAAGCCTTGCAATGACTATGGACCTATATGCTCATGTTCTACCTGACACTAAGGCGGAAGAAATGAAAAAAATAGCAGGATTGTTTTAATAATATCAGTCATTTTAACCCGTTCTCATAATTTATGAGAACGGGATTTTTTGTGCATATTTTATTATCTGACTGTGTAAAAAATTGTGTCAAAACTATTATAAAAAATAATAGATAAACCGTATAAACATGATTAAATTAAGTCGAAAAAAGTACTGTTTTATGCATGTTGTATAGAATAGGCATTTCCATTGACTTTAAAATTGGTGATTGCTACAATTCATTTTGTAA
>URCD01000141.1 GCA_900546215.1 uncultured Eubacteriales bacterium
AGCTTCGTACTGCACAAAGGCTGGCGATAGGCGTTGGGGTGTTTGCCGTAAGCGCCAAAACAGGATACGGCTTGGAGCAGCTCGACGAGTATATAAAGCCGGGAAAAACGATAGTGTTTTTAGGCTCGTCAGGAGTGGGCAAGTCAAGCCTTGTAAACGCTCTGGCCGGAGAGGAAATTATGGCGACGGGAGATATAAGAAGCAAGGATGGAAGAGGCAGGCACACGACCACAAGCCGCCAGCTGGTTATGCTGAAAAACGGAGCAATGATAATTGACACCCCCGGAATGAGGGAGCTTGGCATGTGGGATGTAAGAGAGGGCATTGGCAAAAGCTTTGCCGACGTTGAGCAATTTTTGGGTAAGTGCAGGTTTTCAGACTGCCGCCATCAGGGAGAGCCGGGCTGCGCTGTGGCTGAAGCGGTGCAAAGCGGCAGGCTTTCGCCGAAACGGTGGGAGGCGTACCAGAAGCTTAACAATGAAGCAGCCTACGCCGACGACAAAACAGAATATCTAAGAAAAAAGAAAACACGCGAAAAGAATATTGCAAAATTTCAGAAACAGATTAACAAAACGGATTACAGGCACGAGCCGTGTACGGAGAGCTTCATATGCAAGGTATGCGGTGCGGCTGTGGCGCCTGAAAACGCAGGAAGCAGCCACCGCAACCATTGCCCCAACTGCCTGTCGAGCATACATGTGGACAACAGGCCGGGAGACAGGGCTTCATTATGCAAGGGGATAATGGACCCGATCGGCGTATGGGTAAGGAAAAACGGAGAGTGGGCGATTATACACCGCTGCCGCACCTGCGGGGAGCTAAGCTCCAACCGTATAGCGGCCGATGATAACCCGGCGCTGCTGATGTCCATCGCAGTGAAGCCGCTGGCCGAGCCGCCGTTTCCGTTGTGGAATAAGGAATAAAAAGGAGCCTGGGAGCATCTGCTCATAAGACAGTATCAACACTGAAATAGGGCAGCCGCCATACAGGGTGAGGAGAAAGACGGGTAAGAAGCGATTGCTTTTTACCCGTCTTTTTTATTTTTTCCCTAATCTTTTCTTAGCTTCTTCTATGGTTTCGCCGTCATTGGTAAGATAGCGGTCAACAAAAGCGTCCTCTATTTTAGTATATCCGCCAACAACGGTGTCCTCAATTTTCCCAAATGTTCTGACCGCCTTTTCGGCAAGCTTTTCATTTACCTTTACAATTTTAGATTTTGCCATCACTACACACCATTTCTTCTTATTTTTTTTGCCATGATAAGATAAATGCTTATTCCTTAATGCCTTTTGTTAAGGGAATCAAGCAGAGCAGAACGACAATACCAATCAGGCCAATTACAATTCCCTGAATCATCTTACCCCAAACCATGCTGAAACACATTCCGACACCCAATGCTAAAGCGCCGATAACACCGATGATAACCGCAAGGACTGTTTTACCTGAAATCTGAATTGGGGCTTTGTGTACCATTTTCCGCCATACAATCAGTGTAATAAGTCCAATCAAAAGCCCGACACACCCGAATACAATCCCCGGCTGAAACGCTCCCCATTCCGCTATAAGAGCCATGCACATTCCTAGGGCAAATAAAACTCCGCTGACCGTTCCTAACACCATTGCGACAAAACTGCTTTTCTTCATTCTAAATTACCTCCAATAATAATTAATACAACAGTTGTTGTTTCTTTGTAGGTTTAGTATAATGGCGGCATAAAGCTGAAACAATCATCAATTCATATACAAGTGTTGGAATAATAAAAGAGGGATAATATGAACACAAAAAACAATAGGCGGCGGCGTGAATCCATTGAACGCATAAAAAAGGTTTTTATTGAATTGCTGCAAACAAAGGAGCTTCACGAGATAACCGTTTCGGATATCTGCAAACGGTGCGAATTAAACCGCAGCACTTTCTACGCTAATTATGCAGATATTTATGAACTGGCTGACAAGGTAAGAGAAGAGCTGGAAAAGGAAGTAAATCTGCTCTACGAGGCAGAGAGGACACAGAGCTTTAACAGCAATGATTATCTAAGGCTTTTTCGCCATATAAAAGAAAATCAGCTGTTTTACCGCACTTACTTTAAGCTGGGCTATGATAATCAATTTAAGCTCAGGTATTATGACACTCATCAAGCAAAGAAAGATTTTGATAATCAATATATAGAATACCATATTGAGTTTTTCAGAAGTGGATTTAATGCGATTGTGAAAAAGTGGCTTGCGGGCGGGTGCAAGGAAACGCCGGAAGAAATGGACGAAATTATCCGCAGCGAATATCAAGGGCGCGTTTAAGCTTTGCCTTAGCTTATTAGATAAAACGGAGCGGAATGTAAGAAACGCTGTAATTTTTTTATGATTACAGCGTTTTTCCTTTGCATATCCTTTGCGTTTCCGGCCCAACATGGCAGGCTCAGCTATGAAGGGGAAAGGGCCTTCCCCACAGGCTGAGCTGTTTTCCGAAAACAATTTTGACAATACAGTTTTATTTTGCCGCCCTCCTGAGGGCTCCTTTTTATTTTGCCAGACCTATTATAATTTCGGCGCATTTATCCTGGCCGAATATACTGCTGTCAAGGGAAAGACCGTAGTTCTGCGACATTCCCCATTCACGGCCTGTGTGCCTTTTATAGTACAGCCTTCTTGATTTATCCTTGTCCTCAAGGCGTTTTTTAGGAGTGCTTTCGCTTTCGCCGTACATCCGAACAATTCTTTCAGCCCTGGCGTCCATATTTGAATGTATGAACACATGCAGGCAGTCCTTTTGGTCCTTAAGGATAAAATCGGCGCAGCGCCCGACTATGACACAGTTTCCCTTTTCCGCTATATCAAGCACGATTTTTCTCTGCATTACCCATAGAAAATCGTCTATTGAAAGGCCGTTCATTACACCCGGAGTTCCGCTGTGGGATGAAAAAATATAGGAAAGCCAGCTCTTGTTGGGCGCGTATTCGCCTTCCTCCTCAATAAAGCTCTCACTGAGGCCGGTCTCAAATGCAACCTGCTTAACAAGCTCCTTATCATAATAGGTCCAGCCCAGGCTTTCGGCCACCTGCTTTGCTATGGAACGTCCGCCGCTTCCAAATTCACGGCTCACTGTAATTATATTCTTAGACATTTGCCACACTCCTTGTCATATATTCGCTATCATGTTTTTTCTTACCTTACCCATAAATACTACAGCCACAATAAAGGCGCATATTTCCGCCGCAGGGAAGGCTATCCATACCATATCCGCCGCGTTTGGAAGCAGGGTAAACAGGTACGCCAGCGGCAGGGCGACGACCACAAGCCTTATAAGCGAGAGCGCAAGGGACCTGATGCCGCTGCCAAGGGCCTGAAATACGGCCTGAAAGGCCACGTTGGCCCCTACGAAAACATAGCCGAGGGTTACAATGCGGATTGCCATAACGCAAAGTGCCTTTACTTCCGCTGATACGTCAAAAATGCCGATTACCTGATTGGCGAATATCTGAAGGCCGACGGCGCCTGCCGCCATAATCACAACGGTATAGAGCAGTCCGCAGCGTATGGCGTCGTTTACCCTCCTTTTGTCCCTCATGCCGTAGTTAAAGGCGACTATGGGTATAATGGCGTTATTCAGCCCATAGGCTGCGAAGAATATGAACTGCTGGATTTTAAAGTACATGCCGTAGGCCGTAACAACCGAGCCTGAAACCCTGACAAATATGATGTTTACGCCGTAGGTCATAATCGAGGTGAGCGCCTGCATTATAATAGCGGGTATGCCAACGCGGTATACGGAAATAATCGTCTGCCTGTCGGGCTTGAGATATTTCAGCCTTGTATCAAGGTCATGGTTCATTTTATGATGGAATATTATTCCCAGAACAAGCGATACTATCTGGCCGATTACAGTGGCCCAGGCCGCTCCGTTTATGCCCATTTCAGGAAAGCCCAGATAACCGAAAATCATAATCGGGTCCAAAATTATATTGACCAGCGCGCCTGAAATCT
>URCD01000142.1 GCA_900546215.1 uncultured Eubacteriales bacterium
GAATTCGGGAGCCTCGTTACCTTCATGTACATAACCACAAACTGAACATACAAATTTTTTCATATTAATTTCCTCCTTGAATATGTAATCTAGTTTAATTTATTGTTTGATAATTTGTTTTATCTGATAATGATTATAATTTAGGGTGCTTAATTTGTCAATACTTTTTTGTAAAAAATTTTGATTTTTTTAAATTTGCTATTATGGCGGGTATAAACTATAATATCTCTGATTGGAGGTATAGAAATGAATTTAAACATAGGAGATACACTAAACGGATTTCTTCTTATAAATAAGGAGAAGATAGAGGATATAAAGTCTGTCGGATATTTATTTGAACATAAAAAAAGCGGTGCAAGACTTATATTTATGGAAAATGATGATGACAACAAGGTTTTTTTTATTTCATTTAAGACTCCCCCGGAAGATGACTGCGGAACACCCCATATAATTGAGCACTCCGTCCTGTGCGGTTCGGAGAAATATCCTGTAAAGGATCCTTTTAACGAGATGTCTAAGAGGTCATTAAACACATATCTTAATGCACTAACCTACAGCGATAAAACAGTATATCCAATCGCCAGCAGAAACTCTAAGGATTTCAAAAATTTGATGGATGTATATCTTGACGCGGTATTTAACCCGTTAATTCTAAAACAAAAGGAAATATTCATGCAGGAAGGACATCATCTGCATATGGAGGATATAGATAATCCCCTTGAGATAAAGGGCGTAGTATATAATGAAATGAAAGGAGCTTTTTCGGACCCCGACAGATATATGGACGGAGCAATAAATACCGCATTGTTTCCTGATTCTCCATATAGATTTGAAAGCGGAGGAGACCCGGATAAAATACCGGAGCTGACCTACGAAAAGTTTATAGAGTTCTATAAAAAGAATTATCATCCCTCAAACAGCTATATTTATCTTTTTGGTAATATGGATATTGAGGAAAGACTGAAATATCTTGATGCTGAGTATCTGTCACATTTTGACAGACAACAGTTTGAGAATGAAATACATCACCAGAATAGCCTGAATGCTGTAATTAGAAAAGAAGATTTTTATCCTGTTGTAGAAAGGAACGAAAACGAGGCTATGTATGCCGCCGGCTTTATAACCGGAAGCTCTTATGATGAGGAAAAGAGTTTAGGATATTCCATACTGTCTTATATTTTAATGGATACAAATGCTTCACCCGTGAGAAAGGCGCTGACAGAAAGTGGATTCTGTTCCGATGCTGACGGCTGGTTTGACTCGTCAATATTGGATACAGTATTTACAATAGCAGCTAAGGGCGCAAAGGAAAACGCCGCAGATGAATTTGAGAATATAGTTATGAACGAGCTTAAAAGTCTGGCAGAAAGCGGAATTGATAAAGCGCTTGTAGATTCGGCGGTAAACGCGTTTGAATTTATGCTAAGTGAAGAGAATTTCGGATACAAGCCAAGGGGCCTTTATTATGGGCTTAAAATGATGAACAGCTGGCTCCATAAGGATAATCCGTTTGATAGCTTTAGATTTAAAAAGCACATAAATGAGATACGATTAAAATCTGAAAATAGGTATTTTGAAAAACTAATATCAGACGGTATGGTAAATAATGATACTCAGGTATTTGTATCACTTCAGCCAAAGGAAGGTATGCAGGAAAAGCTTGACGAAGAAGAACGGAAAAAGCTTGAACAGTATAAGAATAGCCTGTCTCTGACAGAAAAAGAGAAAATAGTGAATGAAACCAAAAATCTTCTTTTGTTTCAGGCTCAACCCGAAGATTTGTCTGTTGTACCGTCTCTGATGCTTTCTGATATAGATAAAAAGGCAGAAAATATAGAAAATGAATTGCTTGACGGAATATTTTATGTTCCGGGAGACACAAATGGAGTGATTTATGCAGAGCTTTCGTTTGATTTAGATGGTATATCCGAAGAGGACTATAATTATTTAGGACTCTTATGCGAGCTGATAGGAAAGCTTGATACCGAAAAATATGGGTTCAATGAAATTCCAACTAAAATAGATTTATATACAGGAGGGATTTCGGCGTCTTGTTCAGCGTATTTTGGAACTGACGGAAACATTAAAAGAGCTTTAAATATAGGGACAAAGGCACTTTCCAGAAATGTAAAAGAACTTTTCGATATTGTTGAGCAAACAGTAAACAGGATGCTTTTTGATAAAAAAGATAGCATAAAATTGATTATAAAAGACAGAATTTCTAAACTGGAAAGCTATCTTACTCAAAACGGACATACGACTGCAGTGAACAGGGCGCTGAGTTATTCTAATCCTGCCTATAAATTTAAGGATGAAACGAGCGGAATAGGTTATCTGAAGTTTTTATATTCACTTGATAAAAATTTTAAAGATGACGAAGCTGAAAAACTAAGAGCTTTAGCCATTGAAGTGTTAAGCCAAGAGAGGCTGACAGTCGGAATTAGCTGTGACGAGTGTGATTTTAATAAAGCTAAAGGGATTAAAGATGTTGTATACGAAGGAAAACAGCTATTAAAAAAACAAATTTATTTGAAATCAGATACAGTATCAGAGGGAATTATTACATCAGGAAAAATTCAGTATGTGGCTAAATCAGCAGATTATAAAAAGGCTGGCTACAAATACAGCGGAAAACTTCTGGTACTGAAAAATATTATAGATTTGGAATACCTATGGAATACAGTAAGAGTTCAGGGCGGAGCATATGGCTGTGGATGTAACTTTTTGAGAAGCGGAAGTATGTATATGTATTCATACAGAGACCCGAACCTTAGAAAAACACTGGAAATATTTGATGCAGCGTCGGAGTTTATAAGTGATTTTAATGTTGACGCTGAGGCTATGGCAAACTATATAATTGGAGCCGTAAACAGCCTTGACAGACCGCTTAACAGGGAACAGAAGCTAAAGACTGCGTTAATAAGGCACATTGCGGGAATAACCCCAGAGCTTCATCAAAAAGAAAGAGACGAGGTGCTTTCCTGTACGTCAGAGGATATAAGGGCATATGCGCCTATGCTTAAAACAATGGCTGACAGCCAGTACGTCTGCGTTATAGGTAACGGCGATAATATAAAAAATGAAAAAGAGCTGTTTACGGATATTATAACGCTGAAATAAATGTTGCATTGGAGTATTTTATGGTGTATACTGTCAGCGGTATTTATTAATCATAAGGGAGATGTTCCTTGCCTAACCATCTCCAAAATAAAAAACAGGGGGAATTAAATATGAGAAAAATTAATACCGAAACTATTGCTTTAACAGGGGTTACTGCCGCCGTTTATATGGTAGCAACGCTTGCTGTCTCACCCATTGCATTTGGAGCTGTACAGTTCAGGCTGTCGGAGGTAATGGTGCTGCTGGCATGGATAAATCCTGCCTTTGCACCGGGACTTGTGCTTGGCTGTGCGTTAGCTAACATGTTCAGCCCACTTGGCATTATTGATGTTTTGTTCGGGACATTTCATACTTTTTGTTCTGTAATGATGATTAAAAGAACAAAGAATATGTATCTGGCATCACTTTGGCCTACGATTTTTTCTTTTATAATCGGACTCGAGCTGTATATCGCATACAGTGCGCCCTTTGTTGTGTCAACTCTTTCGGTAATGGCTGGGGAGCTTATTTGTATTACGCTTATAGGCTGTATAGTTTTTTCATTGATTAAGAAAAACGGATTTATAATGGCCAGACTTCAGAAATATTAATCTTTTGCCCGCTTCTGGCGGGCTTTTTAACTAATAGAGAGGAAAATTAAAATGGACTTTAAACAAATTACAC
>URCD01000143.1 GCA_900546215.1 uncultured Eubacteriales bacterium
TGTCCTGATGATTTTAAATATATTCACTGTCCGCTTGTAGAGGAGGACCTGTCGTTTGATAATATTGACAGCCCGGCTATGCAGGCATTTGCCAAAAGTGTGGGCGAAGGATATAAAAACATTGTATTGACACATGGTGGCAATTTAGCAAAAATAATAAATATTATTTCAAGCAACATAAATGAGGGCGGTGTGGTTTTCCACTGCACTTCGGGAAAAGACAGGACAGGAGTTGTGGCTTCAGCAATTTATTATATTTTAGGTGTCAGCATTGAGGATATAGTCGCCGACTATCAGGTCAGCTATACATATAATAAAATCATGTCAGATAAATTTATGTTTGAACATCCGGAATTCAGACAGTACAGAAACGTGGTTCTTTCTAAAGCGGAAAATATATATGAGCTTTTAATGCTTTATAAGGAATTGGATATAGAAAATTATCTGCTTAAAAAAGGAGCCGACACTATCACATTAGACTTATTTAAGAAAAATGTACTTATGTGATTACAATATACAGAGGAAGATTTAAGCATATTGTTTATTTAACTGAAGCGTACTATTTAATATGAAACAAAAAAATTTCTGTCAGCTCAAAAAAATAATGTAAAAGGCCAAAATTAACAAAACGGTACTTTAAAGTGTTGACAAAACCCTAATGCGGTTATAAAATGTGTACATAAAGAGATTGCAAAGGCGCAAATCGATAACTCGGTTTTGCGCCTTTTTCTTTTTCTAAAAAATCAGTCGGTATCCGATTGATAAATGCTTTGACATTATGTTCACACCAAAGGAAACATCAAAGCTTACATCCATGAGTAACATCCCCAAAAGACATCTTAGTTGACATAATTTATTTGACATCATTGCAGAGACAAAATGACCTCAGACATCATGACGACATCAGGCTGGTACATAAACAAATTATAACGGCATAATATTCTACATCGACATCAGTGTTTACACCTTAGTTGACATCATTGCTTTTTACATCATGGTATTTAACAATGCTATAAGAGCATACGGGATATAACCTTTTGATACTGCCAATATATCTTTCACACAACAATGGTTTTTCTCCTAAATAAACCGTATGCTTTTTAAAATTAAGCTGCACACATCTCTATATGTTTCTGGGTATAGAGATGTGTGCAGCTTTTATTTTAGCAGTGGTCTGCTACATAATGTATGAGCTTAACAGTATCTTCCCAACCAAGGCAGGCGTCTGTAATTGATTTTCCATAAATATGGTCCTCAATTTTACAGCTTCCCTCCTCAATAAAGCTCTCAACCATAACGCCTTTAACAACGTTGTGCAGGTCTTTATTCTGGGTTCTGTTATGAAGTATTTCAGATACGATTCTTGGCTGTTCGTAAAATTTTTTACCCGAATTTGAGTGGTTGGCGTCACACACTATAGCAGGGAATTGAAGGTCCCTTTTAAGATATTCTTCCGTAAGGGACATAAGGTCTTCATAATGGTAATTTGCATGAGCCTTGCCATATTTATCAACTGAGCCTCTTATAATTGCGTGCGCATAGGGGTTGCCGCTGGTGCTTACTTCATGGTCGCGATACAAAAAAATATGCTCATGATGAGCCGCATGTATTGAGTTAAGCATGACGGAAAAATCACCGCTTGTAGGATTCTTCATTCCTACTGGCTGGTCAATTCCGCTTGTGACAAGCCTATGCTGTTGGTTTTCAACAGACCGGGCCCCGATTGTTACATATCCAAGTACATCTTCAATGTAAACTAAATTTTCGGGATAGAGCATTTCATCTGCCGCAGTTAGGTGTGACTCCGACAGGGCTCGTATATGCATCTTACGCAGGGCAATTATACCGGCGTAAATATTTGTCTCTTTTTCAGGATCAGGCTGGTGGAGCATACCTTTATATCCATCGCCGGTTGTCCTTGGTTTGTTTGTATAAATTCTTGGGATAATAAAGACTTTATCCTTTACCTCTTCGTTTATTTTTGCAAGACGTGAGATGTAGTCGCATACTGCGTCTTCGTCGCTGGCTGAACAGGGTCCGACAACAAGAATAAATTTATCAGACCTGCCCGCGATTATGTCTTTTAGCTCTGCGTCACGTTTGGCTTTAATTCCTGACAGGTGGCGAGGGAAAGGCACTTCATCCCTTACTTCATCAGGCGATGGGATATTCTGTTCGTTTATAAAACTCATGTTAATTCTGCTCCTTTCTTTTGTTTTTATATTATCCTGCATATATTAGAAAACTTGCAAAAAAATATAAATAATAGTATACTATAATAAGTTTTTTTAATCAATAATGAAATGACAATTTTTAGATATTGGGAAAAGAGGAACTTTTTATGGCTGACGAGAAAAAGACTATATTCAGCGGCATGCAGCCTTCAGGCTATGTTACGCTTGGCAATTATTTAGGCGCACTTAGAAACTGGACAAAATTACAGGATGAATATAACTGCCTTTACTGCATAGTTGATATGCATGCAATAACTGTGAGACAGGATCCGATTAAGCTGAGACAGCAGGCCAGGACATTGCTTATGCAGTATATTGCGGCCGGACTTGACCCTGAAAAAAATATTATATATTACCAGTCCCACGTACCGCAGCATGCGGAGCTTTCTTGGGTTCTTAACTGCTTTACCTATATGGGAGAGTTAAACAGAATGACACAGTTTAAAGAAAAATCACAGTCTCATGCAGATAACATTAATGCGGGGCTTTTTACTTATCCTGTGCTTATGGCCGCAGATATTCTTCTTTATCAGGCTGATCTTGTTCCTGTTGGAGAGGATCAGAGACAGCACCTTGAAATTACAAGGGATATAGCTGCGCGTTTTAACGGACTTTACGGAGATGTGTTCAAAATTCCCGAGGCATATATCGGAAAGGTCGGCGCGAGAGTAATGGCGCTTCAGGAGCCTACAAAGAAGATGTCAAAGTCTGATGAAAATAAAAACAATGCGATAGCCCTTCTTGATGAGCCTAATATTATTATGAGTAAGATTAAAAAGGCTGTTACAGATTCAGACAATGAGGTAAGATACAGTGAGGATAAGCCTGGGGTTAGCAACCTGCTTAATATATACTGCGCTGTTACAGACAAAACAATGGCTGAGGCGGAAAGGGAATTTGCCGGAAGCAACTACGGCCAGTTTAAAACCGCTGTTGGTGAAGCTGTAGTAGCTAACCTTGAACCAATACAGAAGAGGGTGAAGGAGCTTGAAAAGGACAAAGCGTATATCGACGGAATAATTAAGACAAACGCCGAGAAAGCACAAAGGATAGCTCAAAAAACTCTTACGAAGGTGCACAGAAAAATTGGTTTCCCGGACAGAATAAGATAAATAAAAGGACTGCGGACAATTTCCGCGGTCCTTTTTAATTGCTTTTAGGCACAATCTTATATCTGACAGAGCAGATACAGTATTATAATTTTATATTTCATTTATATCATCTGTACCGGGCAGCACGACCTTAAACAGGTTTTTCTTTATCAAATTGATATACTTAACCTTAAGACCATATTTTTCAAAGCTGTCGTTAAGAGTTCGGATACCTATTGGACTATTAAGGAAACGGTCTTTTTTGTCAGTAAGCAGAAGCCGTTGATACAGCCAGCTGTTGCGTCTTGGAGGGTATATATCATGCTCCATGTTTATTACCCCATCAGTGTTCCAAATGGCCCCAGGGTTTGTTATTTCTATGCTCGTGCGCCTTATTATTACCACTGTTTCTCT
>URCD01000144.1 GCA_900546215.1 uncultured Eubacteriales bacterium
GCACTTAATCTGTGTACTGACAAAATCTATTGTAATACCCTTTTCTCTCTGCTCAAGTGTTTCACCACAGCACATAATAGGAATCAAATTATGCTCAATTGCTTTTTTAACCTTTTTATTTACTGTCTCATCCGTTTCGGAAAAATACTGTCTTCTTTCTGAATGGCCTAAAATAACATATTTTACGCCCGCGTCAACAAGCATTGCCGGAGAAATTTCTCCTGTATACGCACCGCTTTCCTCAAAGTACATATTTTCAGCCCCAAGTAAGATATTGGTATCTTTTATTACGTTCCCAACCGGAATAATGTCTATTGCAGGAACACAAAAGACTACATCTACTTTGTCTGTGTTTACAAGTTCCTTAAGCTCATTAGCAAGCTTAACTGCCTCTGACGGAGTTTTATTCATTTTCCAATTTCCAGCTACTATCTTTTTTCTCATGGCAAATCTCCTTTATTTATCCTGAACTGCCGCAACTCCGGGAAGCTCTTTACCTTCAAGAAATTCAAGTGAAGCTCCGCCGCCTGTTGAAATATGGCTCATCTTATCTCCGTATCCAAGCTGATTAACAGCCGCAGCAGAATCTCCTCCGCCAATTATAGTAGTGCCGTCGATGTCAGCGAGTACTTTTGCAATCGCTTCAGTTCCTTTTGCGAAGTTCGGGAATTCAAAAACGCCCATAGGTCCGTTCCAGATAACAGTTTTTGCGCTTTTTAAAGCTTCAGAAAAAGCCTTTACTGTTTCAGGTCCAATATCTACGCCCATCCAGCCGTCAGGAATAAGACCGGTAGGAACTATATCGCTCTCTGCCTCATTTTTAAATTCTTTAACAACAACTGTATCAATAGGCAAAAGGAATTTTACACCCTTTTCTTTCGCCTTTTCTATCATATCTCTGGCGTAATCGACCTTATCTGCTTCCAGCAGCGATTCTCCAACATTTCCGCCAAGTGCTTTGATAAATGTATAAGCCATTCCTCCGCCGATAATAAGTATATCTACCTTTTCAAGAAGGTTATTTATTACATTGATTTTGTCGCTTACCTTCGCGCCGCCAAGCACGGCTGCAAATGGCCTTACCGGATTTTCTACAGCATTTCCCAGATATTCTATTTCCTTTTCCATAAGATAACCGACAGCCGATTCACCAACATATTTTGTTACACCGACTGTTGAGCAGTGTGCTCTGTGAGAAGAACCAAAGGCATCATCTACATAAATGTCTGCAAGTGAAGCAAGTTCCTTGCTGAAATTATCCTCATTTTTTGTCTCTTCTTTACGATAACGGGTATTTTCAAGGAGAACAACTTCTCCGTCTTTCATTTCAGCTACAGCCTTTTTGGCATTTTCACCGACTACATTGTCATCCTTGGCAAACTTCACATTTATACCAAGCTTTTCAGAAAGGCGAACAGCTACAGGTGCAAGCGAAAGCTCCGGCTTAACCTCTCCCTTTGGTTTGCCCATATGTGAGCAAAGTATAACCTTAGCCCCATTGTCCATAAGCTTCTTTATTGTGGGAAGTGACGCAGTAATTCTGTTTTCATCAGTAATAACGCCGTCTTTTACCGGCACATTAAAATCACATCTGACTAGAACTCTCTTACCTTTAACATTGAGATCCTCTACTGTTTTTTTATTCAGCATCCTAAGTCCTCCTTTTGAGAATAATTAATGCAACTTATATAAATGATACCCAATATAATTCAAAATATGTTTTATTATCTTTTGAATTAGTTGTTTTTAATTATACTACCCTTGGTAAAATTTTTCAACGTGTGGTATACTAAATAATAATTATCGCTTGTCGATTTCAGGAGGTCTATTTATGTTTTACTCGGATTATCACGTACACACAAATTTTTCATCGGACAGCACAGCCGAAATGACCGATATGATAGAAAAAGCAATATCTTTGGGGCTTAAGGAGATAATGTTTACAGACCATATGGATATTGATTTCCCTGACAAAAATATGCCTTTTAATTTATTCTATCCTGATTACTCAGATGCAGTCAATCTCTATAAGGTTATGTATATGAAAAAAATCGATGTTCTAATAGGAGTTGAGATGGGGCTTCAAAATCATATAGTTAGAGATGCGAGAATGTTTACAGAATATAATCCTTTTGATTTTGTTATAGGCTCTACTCATGTAATAGATAAGATTGACGTATCAGACCCGAAGTTTTTTGAAGGAAAGACTAAAAAAGAGGCATATACGAAATATTTTGAAAACGTATTGGAAAATGCTAAAGCGCATGATTGTTATAATGTTTACGGTCACATTGATTATGTAAACCGATATGCCCCTTATGAAGATAAAAAAATTAGCTACTCTGATTATAGAGAAATAATTGATGAAATATTAAAAGTACTAGTTGATAAAGGAAAAGGTCTTGATATTAATACGTCTGGTTTCCGATATGGTGAAGGCCGGCCTTATCCTCAATATGAAATTCTTAAAAGATTTAAGGAATTAGGCGGTGAGATAATAACGGTAGGCTCTGACGCTCATTCACCTGAATATATAGCAGACCATTTTGATGATGCATACCGCATGATTAAAGAAGCAGGCTTTAAAGCAATTTCTTCATTTAGAGATAAAAAAGTTAAATTTATTGATATAAAATAAGGAGATTAAAATGCTGATAGGATCACATGTATCAATAGCCGGCGGCCTTCTTGGAGCCGCTGAGGAAGCACATTCATATGGAGCAAACACATTTATGGTTTATACCGGAGCTCCGCAAAATACAGTAAGAAAGCCTCTTTCAGATTTAAAAATACCTGAGGGAAAAAATTTTATGTCTGAAAACGGTATAAGTGATATTGTTGTTCATGCACCATATATTATAAACCTGGCTTCTTATAAGGATGAAACATATACACTTGCTAAGGAATTTCTTGCCAAGGAAATAGAGAGAGCCAATGCCTTCGGTTCAAAATATTTGGTTCTACATCCAGGAGCATATACGGATAAAACTGCTGAATATGGGATAGAAAGAATAGCCGATGGTTTAAATCATGTAATTAACTCAGGTATTCCTGATATATTTATATGTTTGGAAACAATGGCCGGAAAAGGCAGTGAAATCGGAAGAAGCTTTGAGGAATTAAAGAATATATTGGACAGAGTTGATAAAAAAGAATATATTGGCGTCTGCTTTGACACATGCCATACCAATGACAGCGGTTATGATATTGTCAATGACTTTGACGGAGTAATAAATGAGTTTGACAAAATTATAGGTCTTGACAGTTTGAAAGTATTTCATATAAACGGTTCTCTTAACTGCAGAGGAGCAAAAAAAGACAGGCACGCTAATATTGGAGCTGACGAAAATAATCCAAAAGGCAGAGACTGTATCGGCTTTGATGCAATAAATTATATTGTTCATCATAAAAAGACTCAAGGCCGGCCTTTTATTCTTGAAACTCCCTGGATAAGCAAAACTGAAAATCTGTATAAACAGGAAATAGCAATGCTCAGAGGTGACGTAATATGAAAACCGCTGTAATTACAGGCTCATCAAGAGGTATTGGAAAATCAATAGCGGAAGAATTTGCACAAAATGGGTATCACATAGTTATAAATGCTGCTAAGAGTAAAGAAG
>URCD01000145.1 GCA_900546215.1 uncultured Eubacteriales bacterium
CTTCATAAAATTGCCGCGGATTTAGGAGTTAACCCTGAAATAGACCCGTTTATGACATTAGGCTTTGTGGCTCTTACAGTAATACCTTCCATTAGGCTTACAACAAAAGGGTTAGTTGAATTTTAATTATATAAAACAAAAGAATGCCTGATTAATCAGGCATTCTTTTTTACATAATGGGATATAGGTTTTTCAGAGCCG
The DNA here is from genome assembly GCA_900546215.1 of uncultured Eubacteriales bacterium. Lineage (GTDB taxonomy): Bacteria > Bacillota > Clostridia > Lachnospirales > Anaerotignaceae > Metalachnospira. Next base: position 202 of record URCD01000145.1, read on the forward strand.
GATAAAATTTTCTGAATATCTGGTATTTCTCTTCATATTTATGCGCCAGCTCCTCCTCAGGTTCAACGGTATCTATTATCTTTACCAGCTTTTTTGAAGCTTCCTCTACACTGGCAAACTCACCGCAGCCCACTGCTGCTAAAATGGCGCTTCCATAGCTTGGCCCCTCTTCATTCTCCAGGATATCCACTTTAATATTCATTACATTCGCAATAATCCTTTTCCATAAATCACTTTTTGCACCGCCGCCGCAGATTTTTGTTCTTTCAATTTGAATTCCAAGACTCCTTGCCACCTCTAAAGAGTCTCTTAATCCAAAGGCTACTCCTTCTAGCACCGCCTGCGTCATTTCATATCTTGTTGTATCCATTGTCATCCCTATAAATGCCGCTCTTGCCTTAGAATCATTATGTGGCGAGCGCTCACCCATCAGATAAGGAAGATAAAACACCTTGTTTTCCCCAAGGCTTTCTATCTTATTTTGTTCTTCTGAATACTCATTTACCTTCAATATCTCGTCCATCCACCATCTGTTGCATGACGCCGCACTTAGCATGCAGCCCATCAAATGATAACCTCCATCGGCATTTGCAAAAGAATGAAGAGCATTATTTTTGTCCACCCTGAATACATTTTCAGAAATAAAAACGGTTCCAGATGTGCCTAAAGAAATATTGCACTTACCATCCCCTACTGTACCTGTTCCTACAGCCGCAGCAGCGTTATCACCGGCTCCCGCAATGATTTTCACTGTATCAGGAAATCCTAAAAGTTTTGCGGCACTGCTTTTAAGTTCACCAACTACCTCATAGCTTTCAAACAGCTTTGGCAGCTGCTCTTCCCTTATTCCGCATATTTCCATCATTTCCTTAGACCAGCGGCGGTTTTTGACGTCTAAAAGCAAGGTTCCAGAAGCATCTGAATAATCAGTGCAGTGAACACCGCTTAAAAGATATGCCAAATAGTCCTTTGGAAGCATGATTTTACTTATTTTCTTGAAGTTTTCCGGCTCATTTTTCTTTAGCCAAAGAATTTTGGGAGCCGTAAATCCCGCAAACGCAATATTGGCTGTATACTTTGATAAATTCTCATATCCAATTACATTATTCAAATAATCGGTTTCTTTATCAGTACGTCCGTCATTCCAAAGTATTGCCGGCCTTATTACCTTGTCCTCTCTATCCAGCACAACAAGGCCGTGCATCTGTCCTGAGAAGCTGATACCCTTAATCTTTGTCTTATCAAACTTATCAGTCAGCTCCTTTATTCCCTCAGTGGTCTGAATAAACCAATCCTCCGGATTTTGCTCAGCCCAGCCCGGCTTTGGAAAATATAGCGTATATTCCTTTGAAACAATATTGTATATTTTACCTGTCTCATCCATCAGCAAAAGCTTTACTGCCGAAGTGCCAAGGTCAATTCCAATATACAGCACTTTTCCTTCCTCCCAACTGTATTACAGTTTATTAGACGTTTTTTCAAATCATTTCCATGGATTTTCGGTATTATAAAGCACACCTGCCGGACGATTATAGCCGATATCTTCTGCCGGAACGCCGATATACTTAAATACCTCAAATAACGATTTTCCGAAATTTCCAAATGCAACTGCTCCATGATGAGGGAAATTGCCCTCGATTAAAACATGACGGTAGAACCTGCCCATTTCCGGTATAGCAAACACGCCTATCGCGCCAAAGGAACGACTTGCTACTGGAAGAACCTCTCCCTGTGCTATGTAAGCCCTAAGTTTGCAGTCAGCAGTACTCTGAAGTCTAAAAAATGTTATATCTCCAGGAATAATATCACCTTCAAGAGTGCCTTGAGTCACCTCTTCAGGAAGCGTTCTGGCCATTATAAGCTGATGCTTCATTTCACAGAACGACAGCTTACTGGACGCAGTATTTCCGCAGTGGAAGCCCATAAATGTATCCCTGTGAGTATAATTAAACTTTCCCTCAATATCTTCCTTATACATATCATCCGGAACATTATTGTTAATATCAAGCAGTGTTACCGTATCCTGACTGACAACGGTTCCTATAAATTCACTCAGCGCACCGTAAATATCAACCTCGCATGAAACCGGAATCCCCTGTGCTGTCAGACGGCTGTTTACATAGCATGGAACAAACCCAAACTGTGTCTGAAACGCCGGCCAGCACTTTCCTGCTATCGCAACGTATTTCCTGTAGCCCTTATGCTCCTCAACCCAGTCTTTAAGCGTAATTTCATATTGAGCTAATTTTTCAAGTATTTCCGGTTTTTTGTTTCCAGAGCCCAGCTCCTCAGACATCTCCTTAACAACTAGCGGTATTCTTTTGTCTCCAGCATGTTTATTAAAGGCTTCAAACAAGTCGAGCTCTGAGTTTTCCTCTATCTCTACGCCTAAATTATAAAGCTGTTGAATTGGCGCATTACAGGCAAGAAAATTCAACGGTCTTGGCCCAAAGCTTATGATTTTCAGACCGCTAAGTCCAATAACGGCTCTTGCTATAGGCTTAAATTCCGCAATCATATCAGCACATTCTTCTGCAGTTCCAACAGGATATTCTGGTATATAGGCCTTAACATTGCGAAGCTTTAAATTATAGCTTGCATTAAGCATACCGCAATATGCATCGCCCCTTCCTTGTATAAGGTTTCTTCCGCTTTCCTCAGCTGCGGCAATAAACATTTTAGGCCCATCAAAATGTTTTGCAAGCAAGGTTTCTGCAATTTCCGGACCAAAATTGCCAAGGTAAACAACCAATGCATTGCACCCATTATTTTTAATATCCTCTAATGCCTGCACCATATGTTTTTCACTTTCAACAATACAGATTGGACATTCATAAATACAGTCATCTCCATATTTTTTTCTGTATGCCTTTATCAATGCTTCTCTTCTTGCAACTGACAGACTTTCAGGAAAACAATCCCTACTTACTGCTACAACTCCAATTTTCAATTCCGGCATATTATTCATATAAATCCACCCTTCTTTATATTTAATTAAAAGTCACTCTATAAAATAGATTGTACAGGATTTAACCAAATTTGTACATAAAAAAACACCTCAAACATTTAATGTGTTTGAGGTGTATAAACAAGGCGCAGACCGGATTTGAACCGGTGGATAACGGTGTTGCAGACCGGTGCCTTACCACTTGGCTACTGCGCCATATCTATTTTATTATAACATATATTTCAAATAAAAGCAAGTAGAATTTATGACCCGACCGGGA
>URCD01000146.1 GCA_900546215.1 uncultured Eubacteriales bacterium
GGCGTAGAGAGCGTAAGTATCGTAAGATAGTCCACGCAGTAGGCGTACAGCTTGTCGTCGGCGCCGAGTAGGCGTACTATTTTGTCCATAAAAATAATACCAAAAACCGCCACAGCCAGACCGATAGCTATTCCGGTTACGGTAATCAGCGTAAACTGCCTTTTGGCCTTTTCGTGCTTTCCCTCCCCCATGTTTTTGGCTATAACGGCGCTTCCGCCAGTGCCCAGCATTATGGCTATGCCTATTATAACGCTGATAACAGGAAATACAATGTTTACGGCAGACAGTGCGTCGGTGCCTATTATATTTGATATAAATACTCCGTCAACCATCTGGTATACAGACATGAATACCATCATAATAATGGTCGGCATAGTGAATTTCATTATACTTTTAAAGTTTATATTTTTAATCAGATTTGTTTCCATTTTCTATTTCTCCAATGTATATGTCAGTTAGTTTGTTCAGAATTTTACAGAAAGCCTCAATTTCCTCCTGGGAAAAGGAGTTGGCAATTTCGGCGGTGGCCCTGTCAATGGCCCGGTCGTAGGCGGTATATGAGTGGGAAACCTCATCCGTGGTTTTAAGGTAGTATACGCGTTTGTCGCTGCTGCTGCGCACCTTCCTTACAAGGCCCAGTGACATAAGCTCGTTTATTTTAGACGTTACCGCCGGCTTTGATATGTTAAGCATTTTAGCAAGCAGGGAGGCCGTGCAGTTTTCAGTGTAATGTATTATGTCAAGATACAGCTGGCTGTTATAGGTTATATCCGGAGACAGCAGCCTGTTGTTTGTCATCTGCAGCTCGCTTATGGTAACGCTGTAATAATATTTATCCAGTATTTCCTTTATCAAAATATTTACCTCCAAATAAAAATGGTTAAGCATATTTAATTAATTTAGCTTAACCATTCTAACACACTGAAAATATAGTGTCAACTGTTTTAAATTTTAGTCGCAGAGAATGAAGTCTATGGTTCTCATGGCCACGTCCGCTTTATCGGCCATTACCTTAACCTTGTCTCCCAGGCTGTATTTTTTTCCGGTATGCTCGCCTGTAACGCACATTTTCTGCTCGTCGTAAACATAGTAGTCGTCGTCAAGGGTATTTAAGGCAATCAGGCCCTCAACCGTGTTGGGAAGCTCCACAAATATTCCCCAGCCCGTAACGCCGGATATGATTCCTGTGAAGGTCTCGCCTAAATGCTTTGTCATATATTGCACCTGCTTCAGCTTGTCTGTCTCGCGTTCGGCCTCCTCTGCCAGCCTTTCGCGCTTTGAGCTTTGCTCCGATACCTCCGTAAGTATATTGTCGTAGTGCTGTATGCGCTTTTCATCCAGCTTTCCGTCGATGTTTTCCTTAATAATACGGTGTATCTGCAAATCGGGATAACGCCTTATCGGTGAGGTAAAGTGGCAGTAGTATTTTGCGGCCAGGCCGAAATGCCCAAGATTATCCGGCATGTATTTGGCCTGCTTCATGCTTCTTAGCACAACCCTGCTTATTATATGCTCCTCAGGCTTTCCGCTTACGCTTTCCAAAAGGTCGGCAATTGCCTTCGGATGGATTTCATCATCCAGTCTGCCCTTAAAATGATAGCCGAAATTGTAGATGAACTGCGCAAGGCTTTTAATTTTTTCCTCGTCAGGGGCCTCATGGTTTCTGTAAACAAAGGGCAGCTCCTGCCAGAAATAGTCCTCCGCAACTGTTTCGTTGCAGATAAGCATAAATTCCTCAATTATGCTTGTGGCCGTATTTCTCTCGTGGGGCTTAATGTCTATGGGTTCGCCCATGTCGTTTAATACAATTTCGCACTCAGGAAGGTCGAAGTTTACTGAGCCTCTCTTTTTCCTTTTGGCTAAAAGAATATTTCTGAGCTCCAGCATTGTGCTGAACATATCCAGCAAATCAGAGTATTCGCCCTTAAACTCGGAATTTTCATTTTCCAGTATGTCGTTTACTATCCTGTAGGTCATTCTCCTGTCGGAATTTATAACGCTTTTCACAATTTTATGGCTTACAACATCGCCCTTATCGTTTATATTCATTATACAGCTTAACGCTAGACGGTCCACATGTGGGTTAAGGGAGCATATTCCGTTTGACAGCTTGTGGGGAAGCATAGGTATAACCCTGTCAACCAGATATATGCTTGTAGCTCTCTTAAGCGCCTCCTTGTCAAGAGGGGAGCCCTCGGTTACGTATTCGGTAACGTCGGCTATATGCACTCCAAGCTCGTATCCGCCGTTGTCCAGCCTTTTAACGGAAACCGCGTCGTCGAAATCCTTGGAGTCGTCGCCGTCTATGGTTACGGTCTGCACATTTCTGTAGTCCTCGCGGCCTGCCAGCAGCCTTTCGTCAATATTATCCGGGTCAATTTTCTCAATCTGCCTTTTAACGTCGTCAGGGAATTCTCCCGGCAGCTCAAACTGCTTGATTATGGACAGTATATCTACGCCGGGGTCGTTTATATGACCGATTATTTCGGTTACAACACCTTCGGCGTTGGCCTTTTCGCTGGCCCGCTTTGTTATTTTAACCGCAACCTTGTGTCCGCTTACGGCGCCCTTGGTGCGTCCCTCGGGGATGAATATATCCCTGCCTATCTTTTTATCGTCCGGTATTACAAAGCCATAATTTTTTACCGCGTCAAAGGTGCCGACTATTTCAGCCATTCCTCTTTCGGTAATTTTAAGCACCTCGCCTTCGGCCCTGAAGCCGTCGCGCGCGTTTTCCTTGACCTTAATAAGCACCTTGTCCTTGTTCATCGCGCCGTTTGTGGCGTCTGAGGGGATAAAAATATCGTTTTCCATGCCCTCGACACGCACAAAGCCGAAGCCCTTAGCGTTTCCTGTAAATACGCCGGGATAAATTTTCAGCGGCCATTATTTTGCCTTTTTTAGTCTCGACGGCGCTGCCCTCGGCTGTAAGGGCGTCAATAATATCGTTAAAATGCTGCATATCCTGTGCGGGCACGTCGAGCATAATAGCCAGTTCATGCCTTTTAAGCGGTATATACTCGCTGCTGTTTATATAATCCCTAATACGGTTTTTTCTTTCTTCAAATTCCATAAAAACACCTCCTGTTTATTTTTCTCTTATAAATCGTTTTTTAAACAAAATAAAGGCCGGCAAATATGCCGGCCATATAATTCTCAGATAAAGCTTATAACAAGCGCAAGTATCATAAAAGCAGCGCCAAGGATTTTTGTAAGCCTTGAGAGGCTGCCCTCGAGTGAACTTCCCTTATTTTTGCTCCAGTATGAATCTGATGATGTTGAAGCCGCACTGACAGCGCCAAGACCCGCCTGACGGTCAGACTGCAAAAGCACCAATACACATAAAATTACTCCGACTACCGCTAATATAACAGTTAATACTGTAGATAACATTTATATATACCTCCTAATATTCCGCAT
>URCD01000147.1 GCA_900546215.1 uncultured Eubacteriales bacterium
TTCCTACAGGGATACTTACGGGAGAAAGTATGGTTTTTCCCACTGCATCTGAAATCATAAGCAGCATTCCGCCTACTACAGCCGAAAACGGTATAAGGAATTTATGATCGTTTCCGACCAGCATACGAGAAATATGCGGAGCCACAAGCCCGACAAAGCCTATGACACCCGTAAAGCTTATTACCGAGGCCGTCATAAATACTGAAGCGACACACATAACCACCCTTATCCTTTTGGGATTTATTCCAAGGCTTGTTACAAGCTCATCGTCTCCGGCAGCCATAACGTTAAGCTTCAGATAACTCGCCATTATTATAACAGAGCATATAAGCACAAAAACTCCTGAAAACAAAACATCACGCCAGACAGTTCCATTAAACGTACCAAAGGTCCACTGAACAACGGCAGCAAGCTTATGCTCCTGAGCAAAAAACTCGATAGTTGAGGTAAGAGCGCTGAAAAAATAATTTAGAGCAATTCCTGTCAGCACAACTGTTTCAGGTCCCATTCCTGCCTTTGACGAGATTGAGTACACAAGCGCAATGCACATTATTGCCGCGGCAAAGGCACACAATATAATGCCAAGCTCGCTTTTAAATAACGCCCCTGTCCCAAAAACTATGCACATAGAAGCACCAAAGGCGGAAGCGGAGGAAATTCCCATTGTAAAAGGACTTACAAGCGGATTTCTTGTAACCGCCTGCATGGCTATGCCTGAAACGGATAGTCCAATACCGGCAATAACAGCCAGCGCAATCCTTGGAAGACGCATAAGCACAATTATTTTATATGAAGCGTTTTCAGCCGAGGAACCTGAATTAAGCCTTCCGCCAATCCAAGCAGAAATTGCCCTCAAAACCTGCGTAATGCTCGTATCAGCTACTCCAATTGTGACAAAATAAACTCCCAAAATAAACATGACAGCTATACTTATAAAAAGGACAGACCATTTCCTTCTGTTTGTGCTTTCGTACCGGCTGCGCACATTTTCCTTCTCCCCCATAATTAATCCTCAAATGTATATGCAGGATAGGTGTGGCCTTCTATGTAATCAAGCTTTTGATATTTTTCAAGCCAATCTCTAAAGACCTGTTCGGGATGAAGGTTGGGAAGAAGATCCGGATAAAGAAATTTTGCTATATACATTGTACCGACTAATTTAGACGCACCGCCGTGAACATAGTGAGAAAGCAAAAGTATGTTATCATTTTTAACAGCGTTTATCTCGTCCCAGCCGGGTCTGCTGATAAGCTCTTTCTTTATCTGCTGATGTTCCTCAATTGTAGGCGGATAATATGAAGAATAAACGTCAGGCGCCGATACCTTTACAATATATTCGGGATTAGCGGCAACAACAGCCTCCGATTCTATCTGTACATTAGCAGCATCCTTAAATATATTATCTGCGCCAGAGTATTCTACCATATAGTAGAAAAAGTTTCCGGGTATGGTTGTATTTCCTTCTGTCCTATACTCAAAATAAACGGTCTTTTTATCCACATTTTTGAGCTGTTCATTTATATAATCAAGCTTGTCCATAAAATAATGCTTAAGCCCATCCGCATTTTCCTGCTTTCCGAAAATCTGTCCGAGCAGGTCGCAGCTCTTTTCAAACTGGTCTGTATAATAAGCGTCGCATACAACGACCTTAATGCCAAAGGGCTCAAGCTGTGCTTCCGCTTCCTCATATGTACCGTTTCCCGTAAGGATGAGCACCTCCGGGTTAAGCTCTATAATTTTTTCGTAGTTAAGGTCTTTCTGGCTTTTTCCGATTACCATATCCTCTGTAAATCTGTTTTTCCATGACTCCTTATCCTGATAGATATTGTAGTCTACACCAATAACGCAGTCTAAAGCGTCGATTGCATTAATTATTTCCGTATTATACGCATTAGCGACAACAGCCTTTGTCACGGGATTAGGAATCTCAACCTCGCGTCCTATGCTGTCAGTAACAGTTTGAACCGCCTGCTCCTCCCGATTTTGTTCGGTATCTGTTTTTGGCTCCGCCGTTTTTTCGGCTGACTGTGAACAGCCAACCGCACTGGCAGCAAGCATTACAGAAGCCAGCAATAAGCTAAATTTTTTCAAATAACCCTTTTTCATTTTTTACCTCCTAATAATAGATGTCTGCAAACAAATAAAATTACTTGATTTTGCTAACGCACTCCCCTCCTTAGGTGAAAACGGGCATAAAAATAACACCTATCTCCATTCCCCGAGATTTGCATTGTTTGTACGCACTAAGGCAGGTCTCCTGACTTCTTTTCATCCGCTATATTCCAAGCCTTCCCAGCATTCAGCCAGTGGCGGGCCATATGGTCCAGAAATATTTTGTCCAAGTTACAGTAGTGGGTGCTGCTGCGGATTTACACCGCATTCCCTATTCTTTTTTCTTTACGAAAAACACCTTAATGCTTTTATTCAGCTTTTAACAATACATAATTATGGTATAACTAATGCCGTAATATGTCAACAATTGTTTTTTACTTTACGTCCCTGAAAAAGTTAAAGCCTCTAAGCTCCTTTATACAATCAACTCCGCTTTCTGAAAATATCTGACGGTATTTTTCCAGCTCCTCATCTGTACATTCAGTCCATTCCCCGTTATTGCAGACGTAGCCCTTCAGCAATATTACTCCCTCGTCACACTGTCCGGCCGCAGCTATTGCTCCATTGTTTTTCATTGTATGAATAATTTTATTCTGTACAGAGGCATATTCAAACGGTGACATAAATCTGTCAAAGTCATTTAAAGGCGTTCTGTAGGCAACTCTCATTCCAGTATCTGTTTTTGTAAAGAAAACAATCTCCTCAGCCCCTCTTATGCGCCTAAGAAGATAGCTAATTCTGTCTAAATAAAATACTTCCTTATTGCTTAATTCCTTTACCATCTCCTTGTTAAGCAGATATTGATAAATTCCGTCTATTTCAAATATTGTGCGCAGTATACATAGCTCGTCCTTTTTTTCATTGGGCACAAGGCTGTCCAAATCAGCATAAGCATCCCAAAAATCCATAAGCTCGTCAAATTCAGGCTTTGTCTTTGAACAGGTATTTACATCAATAAAAAAGGCCTTGTCCAAATCTCCCGGGTCGTCAAAATTGCCAATTCTTTTAATCATTTCATTGTCGCAGACCTCAAGAGCGTTAATTACAGATTTACGGCTGTAATCTCCGTTCAATGTTTTTAAAAACAGTTCTGATAAGTACATATCAAATCCTCCTATAAAATTTTCCATACTTAAATCGAGTATGTTTGCCACATTATGTTAAAGTTTCGACATAAAATATCCTCATACTTATTTAATACAAACATAAAGTGGTGATTTAATGACTAAAAATATTAAACATATAGGG
>URCD01000148.1 GCA_900546215.1 uncultured Eubacteriales bacterium
TAAGGCGGGAAGCAGCGTATTCCAAATTGTGTCCTCGTCCTCCTGAACCTTCTCAACTGTAATTACGTCAGGAAATTTAGCCACAAGGTCAAGAGTGTCATTACCAGTAAGGCCGTATTTGACACGCATAAAATCCAGCTTGTCGCAGTATGCCTTGGCAAGAGGCTCATTAACCTTTATATTCACATCATCCTCGGAAAAGGTCTCGAAATTTATATAAACGTCGGTTTTGCCCCTCATTATCTTTTTCATTAAGGTTTTTCTTATCTTGTCCTCCAGATAGTTCATAGTTCTCGGAAGACGGATAGATATGTCATTATATCTGTGGTTGACAGATTTTATTTCAACGCTGAACTTTCGTCCCTCCGCTTCGTTCTCACATCTGCCGAAACCGGTCATGCTTCTTATCATAGTTTTTCACCCTTATAAATTCACATAGTCCGACATACTTTTTCTAACTTACTATTATATAAAAAATACACTTTACAGTCAAGCTTTTTGTCCCTTGTTATTTGTGCTATACTGTGTTGAAGGGAGTGTGACAGCAATGCGAATAATAGTTGACGCAGACGCCTGTCCCGTCAAGGAGATTATACTGGAAACGGCAGGCAGATATAATATACCGGTAACAATGGTCACTGATACAAGCCATGTAATGAACGACATGCCATGCGAAACCATAACTGTCGACAAGGGACATGACTCTGCCGATATTGCAATTGCAAACCGCATACAAAGGGGCGATATTGCCGTAACGCAGGACTACGGCCTTGCATGCATGCTCATGGCAAAAGGCGCCCATATTCTTAACCAAAATGGATTTCTGTACACAGATGAAAATATAGACGCCCTTCTTATGCGCCGTCATGTGTCCGCCAAGCAGCGCAGAGGCGGTAAACGCAGCGGACATATTAAGCCCAGAACAACGGAGGATAACGAGAGGTTTAAGGAATGTTTGGAAAGGCTCATCGTCAGTCTTTTGGGTTGATTATTCAGCCGTGGCATTTTCAGTTAATACCGTCATATCCATAAGCTCTAAAATGCCCTTTTCTTTATTGTAAATCAAATCAGCGGTGCAGCTTTCGCCTGTCTGTGCTTTTGTAACAGGAAGCTTTGGGACAATTCCCTTTTCAAGCAGTTCCTTTACCAGGTCATCCGACAGGCTTACCCCGTACCGTTCGAGACTGTTTTTCCATATTGTAAATTTGCAGCCCCTTTTCCAGCCTCCACAGTAGTAAGCTTTCGTATTTGACAATACGTCTCCGCCGCAAATGGGACATTTGCCTAAAACCTTTGCCTTTCCTTTTGTCCTTGTTTTCTTTTTCTTATCTTCAATTTTTATATCTGATGTACTTTTTGCCGCATAATCAACCAAATAGTACACATATCTGTTTATGCTGGACATAAACTTTTCAGACTGCATTGCGCCCTTTGCTATGGAGCCAAGCCCCTTTTCCCATTTTCCAGTTGTAACGGGAGACTTCATCTCATCCGGAACTATTTCAATAAGCTGCTTTCCCTTTTCATCTGGAACAAGAATCTTTCCCTTTCTGTGTATATAGCCTACAGTAATTAATCTTTCAATTATTGCCGCCCTTGTGGCCGGTGTTCCTAAGCCATATTCCTTCAGCTTTTCCTTCAGTTCTTCGTCATCTGTATTTTTTCCCGCGTTTTCCATTGCCGTAAGCAAAGTAGCCTCATTATATGGTGAAGGCGGCTTAGTTTCCTTTTCAACAGAAAGAGCCTCAACAATCATAACATTATCGCCTTTTTTCACATCAGGCAGTATCTGTTCGCTGTCTCTGTTGTTTTTATATACCTCTCTGTACAGCCTTTTCCATCCTTCATCAGTTACAGTAGATCCTTTGGATATAAATTTTTCATCTTCACAGATAACAGTAATTTTAGTCGACGTGTATTTATAGGCTGGATTAAATACAGCTATAAACCTAAGGGCAATAAGGCCAAAGACCTTTTTCTCGTCTGATGTCAGGCTGTCTTTTTTATAGTAATTATCAGCCGGAATAATGGCATGATGGTCTGTAACCTTTTTATTGTCAACTATACGTTTTGTTATGGGAAGCTTTTCAAGTTCAATAATACTCTGTGCATATTCGGCAAAAATACCGGCATCCGTCAGCCTTTTCATCGTTACCTTAATTTTAGGTATCATATCGTCGCTGAGATACCGGCTGTCGGTTCTTGGATATGTAATCATTTTCCGCTTCTCATACAGGCTCTGGGCTATATCCAAAGTATTTTGTGCAGAAAAGCCATACATTTTGTTGCAGTCCCGCTGTAGCTCCGTAAGGTCATAAAGCTGAGGCGGCTGCGTCTGCTTGGCGGTTTTTGTCACCTCAGCAACTGTTCCTTCCTTTCCCTTTACCTTTTGAGCTATTAATTCCGCAGCTTCCTTGCTGTCAAGCCTTGAATTATTTTTTGCGTCGGTCCATGTACCTTTATAATCACCGTAATCCGCATTCACTTCGTAATACTTGCTTGGCACAAATACATCTATTTCGCGCTGTCTGTTTACAATCATTGCAAGTGTAGGCGTCTGTACACGCCCTATACTTAAAAGGGCGTCATATTTTATTGTAAACGCCCTTGTCGCATTAATACCTACCAGCCAGTCAGCCTCTGAACGGCATTTAGCTGATGTATACAGCATATCGTATTCTTTTCCGTCCTTAAGCGCGGCAAAGCCTTCCTTTATTGCCGCATCTGTCATGCTTGAAATCCAAAGCCTTTGAAAGGGCTTTTTGCATTTATTAAAATCATATATGTATCTGAAAATAAGCTCGCCTTCACGTCCACTGTCAGTAGCGCAGATAATGCTTTCGGTTTCCTTATCATTCATAAGCTTTTTCAATATATCCAGCTGTTTTTTGCTTCCTCTGATTGCCTTAAGCTTCATTTTCTCAGGAATTATCGGAAGGCTGGCTGAAGTCCAGCGTTTTAAGGATTTATCGTAATCCTCCGGCTCGCACAGCGTTACAAGGTGTCCAACAGCCCAACTGACTATATATTTTTCTCCACCGATAAACCCATCGCCCTTTTGGCTGCATTTAAGCACCCTGGCTATATCCCTAGCTACGGACGGCTTCTCGGCAATTACCAGTATTTTACCCATATAAATCACCATTATCATTATACCACAAAAAATGGTGCGATGAAATAAGCTCATCGCACCGTCTAAGAAGATTGCCGTAAAACGGCTATTAAAAAAATGGGGGTGGTGTCAAATTTTTTTGTCTAATTGTCAGAAGCCGCGTTGAGTCTGTATAGCAGCGTCATCAGGCTTTCTGTCAGGTGGACATTTTCTATTAAAGCGTTATCAGGCA
>URCD01000149.1 GCA_900546215.1 uncultured Eubacteriales bacterium
AGGATATTCCTTGCCATAGGCTGCAAACAGCTTTTTCCAATCCTTTTCAGCCTTTGCGCCTTCCTTTGTTATTTCTTCAATATGCTCCTTAACCTGCTTGGGAACATAGAAATCCTTTTTATATTTCCAGCCAAGGTTTTCCTTAGCCAGAGCAATTTCATCAACGCCGAGAGGTTCGCCGTGCGCTGAGGCCTTGCCCTGCTTATTGGGCGCGCCGAAGCCTATTTGTGTGACAACCTTTATAATTGCCGGTCTTTCGGCATCCTTCTTAGCCTCTTTTATAGCGGCGTCAACAGCGTCTATATCATTGCCGTCTTCGACAGTAATTGTCTGCCAGCCATAGGCCTCGTAGCGTTTGAGAATATCCTCGGTAAATGATGTTTTAGTGTCGCCCTCTATAGTAATGTTATTGCAGTCATATAAAAGTATAAGCTTTCCAAGCTTTAAAGTGCCTGCAAGGGAAGCGGCCTCGCTGGCAACGCCCTCCATAAGGCATCCGTCTCCGCACAGAGCGTATGTGTAATGGTTTACAATATCATATCCGGGTTTATTAAACTCCGCCGCAAGGTGTGTTTCCGCAATTGCCATGCCTACAGCGGCGGCAATACCCTGTCCGAGAGGGCCGGAGGCAGTCTCAATACCTCGTGCCAAGTCATACTCCGGATGGCCCGGTGTATTGCTGTCAAGCTGACGGAAATTTTTCAGGTCGTCTATTGTTATATCATAGCCGAACACATGAAGAAGCGAATACCAAAGGGCAGAGCCGTGTCCTGCTGAGAGAACGAAACGGTCCCTGTCAGCCCATTCGGGGTCTGCCGGGTTCAGCTTCATATTTTTTGCCCATAAAGCGTAAGCAGCCGGAGCCGCGCCCATGGGAAGTCCGGGATGTCCGCTGTTGGCCTTCTGAATAGCCTCAACGGATAAAAACCTCAAAGTGTTCACACATAACTGGTCAATGTTCATTTCTAACCCTCCTGAATTATTTCTTAGGTACGCCTTCCCAGTCCTTAAGGAATCTTTCAATTCCAATATCAGTAAGCGGATGTTTTGACATTTGTGTGATTACGTTGAATGGAACTGTTGCAATATCACAGCCAATACGCGCCGCATGTGTAACGTGAAGGGGATTTCTTATGCTTGCGGCTATTATTTCAGTCTCGATACCCTGTACGTTGAATATATCCACGATTTCTTCAATAAGCTCCATACCGTCGCTTCCTACATCATCAATTCTTCCGATAAAGGGGCTGACATATGTCGCGCCTGCCCTTGCTGCAAGAAGAGCCTGGGCTGCCGAGAAAATAAGAGTAACGTTTGTTTTTACTCCCTCTGCGCTTAAAATTTTAACAGCCTTAAGTCCCTCAAGCGTCATTGGGATTTTTATTACTATATTTTCATGGATTTTTACAAGCTCTCTGGCCTCTTTAACCATACCCTCATGCTCAAGGCTTATTACCTCTGCGCTGATAGGTCCGTCAACAATTGTCGTTATTTCCTTTACTACCTCGACAAAGTCCCTGCCCTCTTTAGCTATAAGCGAAGGGTTTGTAGTAACTCCGCAGATAACTCCAAGCTCATTGGCCTCTCTTATCTGGTCAACATTGGCGGTATCGATAAATAATTTCATGTTGTGTCCTCCTGTTTTTTCATAACTCATTGGTTATTATCTGATATTCATACATAGTTATTTTAAATCACATGGTCATATAAATCAATGAAAAGTTGACAAAAATAATAACCATGCTATTACAGCATGGCTACTGTGCAAATTATATTATCAGTCCTTCAGCTCGGCGCAGTCCATTGGTTCGTCCCTCAGCATTTTCAGTCCGTGCTTAAGCGGCTCGCATATGGCTTCATAATTTTCCCTGGCTGCCTTCGGGCTGCCCGGAAGATTTATAATAAGCGACCTTTTTCTTATTCCAGCCGCCGCCCTTGACAGTATCGAACGGCTTGTAAATTTCATGGAAACCATCCTCATTGCCTCCGGTATTCCGGGAACTATTTTCTCGCAGACGGCAATTGTAGCCTCCGGAGTAACGTCCCTTGGCGCAAAGCCCGTTCCGCCCGTTGTGACAATAAGGGCAATATCCCTGGCCGATGCCTTCATAAGCGCCTCTGATATTTTTTCTTTCTCATCTGGTACTATCTCACATAAAACAACCTCATAGCCGTCATTTTCAAGCATTTCCCTGACAATGGGGCCTCCGGTGTCCTCCCGTTCTTTCCTGTAGCTTCTGTCGCTGACAGTGATTACCGCCGCAGTATACATAAAAACTCCTCCTTTATTCCAGCAGAAGAATATCCTTGGGGTCAATATACACACTTAAATACTTCCCTGCGATAACCTCCGCCGCTGTTTTTTTGTCCGCCTCAATTCTTACAGGCTCCGACCATGCCTCTGAATTTATGGGCCTTAGCATTATTATAGTCGAAAATACGTCTTCTATGACTCTTTCTATCACACCGTCAATTTTATTTTCTCCCGGCTCAAATGAAAAACAATGCGCCCGTATTCCAATATATTTTTCACCGTCGCCTACTGGCCTTGCTGTTTTAAGGCTGATATTAAGCCCCGGAACAAAAACCTGACTCTCCTCTTTTTTCCTTTCAAGGGCATAGATATTTTTACAGCCTGAAATCCCGGCGGCACCTACCGTTTTCGGGTTGTCTATAAATTCCTCCGTATTCAGAATATCCTCTGTCCGGCCGTCGCTGATAATGCATATGTTTCTGCAGTTCCTGTAGGCCTCATTTTTATTATGAGTAACCATAATGGACATTCCTCCGAAATTTTTTATTATATCGGAAACCGTCATTTCAAGCTTCCATCGCATATGGCTGTCTATTGCTGAAAAAGGCTCGTCAAGCAGTATCGCCTCCGGGCGGCTGGCAATAATCCTTGCAAGAGCGGTTCTCTGCTGCTGTCCTCCCGATATTTCATTCGGATACTTATTTTGCAGTCCGTCGAGATAAAAGTCTGCTATCAGTCTGTCCGCACTGCTATCACCGTCTTTAGCGGCAATGGCTATATTTTCTTTTACTGTCATATTGGGAAACAGAGCGTAATTTTGAAAAAGGTAGCCAACATTTCTTTTCTGCGGAGGAAGATTAATCTTTTTCTTAGAATCATAGAGTGTCCGTCCATCTAATATTATAACACCCTCGTCAGGCTTTTCTATCCCAGCAATACATTTTAAAGTCATACTTTTCCCGCTTCCCGACGCTCCTAAAAGCGCCAGTGACGAGTCTATCTCAAAGTCGGCATTAAGTGTAAACTGATGAAGTTTTTTTCTTATATTAACAATAAGCGCCATACTTACGCCTCC
>URCD01000150.1 GCA_900546215.1 uncultured Eubacteriales bacterium
TAATCGTATATCTGCTAACATGGAATTGTTCGCAATACATCCTTGAAGATGGCAAAGCATTTCCATGAGGTATCTGTCCATCTAAAATACACTGCTTAATTTCATTATATACAAATTCAAATTTTGTTTCTTGTGGTTTCATAACTTGCCTCCTATCTGTTTAATTATATCATGGTGAACCTATTTTGTCAGTATAAAAAACGCTTACCTATTTGTACACCTTACCAATATGGATATTGCCAGTATGTTAGGATAACATTTATAATAAAAATGCAAAATTATTAGGAAAGAGTTTAAGTATCATGGATAAACAAAAAATTTTAATTGTGGACGATTCAGAAATGAACCGAGCTCTTTTGGTGGATATTTTGGAAGAGCGATATGATGTGGTTGAGGCTGAGAATGGTGTAGAAGCAATTTCTCTCCTTTCAAAGCAAAAAGCAGATTTTTCTCTTTTGCTTCTGGACATTATGATGCCTGAAATGGACGGATTTGAAGTATTAGCTTACATAAACAAATACCATTGGAATGACACCTTCGCTGTTATTATGATTTCAGCTGATGACACTCCTGCTAATATAAAGAGGGCCTATGACTTGGGGGCTTTTGACTATATCAGCCGGCCTTTTGATTCAACCATTGTCCAGCGTCGTATTTCTAATACGATGTTTTTATACGCAAGGCAGCAGCGCCTTGAAAAAATTATTGCAGAACAATTTCACGAGCAGGAAAAGAATAATAAGCTGATGCTCTCAATTTTGTCTCATATTGTGGAATTTCGTAATGGAGAGAGCGGCCTACATATACTGCATGTTAATACGATTACAAAATATTTGCTGAAGCAGTTGGTTCAGCTGACAGATCAATATCCGTTGTCTAAAGCAGATATTTCTTTGATCAGCACTGCTTCAGCGCTGCATGATATTGGGAAAATCTCAATTTCAGATGCAATATTAAATAAACCCAGCCGACTTACGGCAGAGGAATTTGAAGTGATAAAAACGCACTCAGTGATCGGTGCTAACATGCTGTTAGACCTGCCCATAGAGCAGCAGGAAGATCCGCTTGTCAAGGTGGCTTCTGAGATCTGCCGATGGCACCACGAAAGGTATGATGGCAATGGTTACCCGGATGGATTAAAGGGAGACGAAATTCCCATAGCCGCTCAAGTGGTTGCGCTGGCCGATGTATACGATGCCTTGACCAGTGAGCGTTGCTATAAGAAAGCTTATTCACATGAAGAAGCTTTGAAAATGATCTTAGGAGGACAATGCGGTGCATTTAACCCTTCCCTTTTACTGTGTCTGCAAGAAATTGCAGATACACTTGAAAGCGAGCTGATGGGCCTCTCCCCGGAACAAGAGACTAAAAACATTCAGGATATAAGAAATAAAATCGACTACGACAGGCTGTTTTCCTATGGAAAATACACCTTCCTGTCTAGCAAACAGCAGCATCTAAAATTATTATATATTGATTCCTTAACCAGTGTATACAATCGCCGTTATTATGACGAGCATTTTCAAGGTGCAAATGATATTCAGGCGATGGGGGTAATAGATGTAGATAATTTTAAGCATATCAATGACAATTATGGTCATGATGTTGGCGATATCATATTGCAAAGCATTGCACAAAGCGTTTTATCCAGTGTGCGAAAAACAGATGCCGTTATCCGTTATGGTGGCGATGAATTTATAATTATCTTTTTCGGTATACCTGCAGATATATTTGAGAAAAAACTAGAGAGAATCAGGCATACTGTTGACCACCTGATAATTGATGAACATCCCGAGCTTCATGTGTCTGTAAGCATAGGCGGAGCATATGGAATAGGAAACACAAAAGAACTTTTCAAAGCTGCAGACAATATGATGTATAAATCAAAAAAAGCAAAAAATCAGGTGAGCATATGTTTTATAAACAATGAAAAAACAGCACAAACAATATTTAAAATGGAGGAATTGTGATTATGAATCTAAAAGATTGTTATATAAAATTTGGCGGCGATTTTGATGAAGTGCTGGGTAGACTGCGTCGTGAGCAAATCGTCCAGAAATTTATGTATAAATTCCTGGACGATAAAAGTTTTCATTTGTTTGAAGCGTCTATGGAGAATAAGGACTATGAAGAGGCCCTAAGAGCCGTTCATACACTCAAAGGAATTTGTCAGAATCTTTCTTTTACCAGATTATTTGAAAGTAGTAGTTTGGTAACTAACGCATTAAAAGAAAACACTTGGAATAAGGCTGTCGATATGATGCCGAAATTATCAAAGGATTACTATGAAACCATCAATGTTATTAAAGATTTTAAGAATTCCAGGGAGGAATAACAACAATGAGAAATAGTAAAACCAAGGATTCTACAACACGTTTTCTGATATACAGTTTCATTGGACTTTTAATCTTTAGTATTATTATTTTCAGTCTGCTCGGAATCTATATGAGCCGAAAGAGTAAAAAGGCCGTTTACGAAATTGGGGAAATCTACATGTCCGGAATGAATGAGCAAATGTCCAGGCACTTTGAAACTGTCATTAAACTGCGTTTTGATCAGGTCAGCGGCATTGTTTCCGTTGTCTCAACAGATAATAACAAGCAAGAGGAGCTATATGAGGAGCTCATTTACAGGGCACAAGTCAGAGATTTTGACTATGTAGCACTCTGTTCTGCCGGGGGAAAACTTGAAATGCTTTATGGACAGCCCATACAGCCGATTAATCCGGATCCTTTTATACAATCATTAATACAGGGGGAACAGAAAGTCGCTGTAGGTATTGATTCGACTGGTAATGAAGTGGTACTGTTTGGCATTGAAGCCGCTTATCCGATGCAGGACGGTGGCAACAGTATCGGCCTGGTGGCTGCTCTCCCGTTGGAGTATATCACTGGTTTCCTTTCTCTGGCGGACGAAAATCAATTGATGTATTATCATATTATTCGACCAGACGGCAGTTTTGTCATACAAAATCCCAACACAGAGTTATTGGATTTTTTTGAACAATTACAAAATCAACCTGCC
>URCD01000151.1 GCA_900546215.1 uncultured Eubacteriales bacterium
GTTGTGACTGGAGTTCAGACGTGTGCTCTTCCGATCTCATATAAAAATAAAGGGACCAAGGTTAATATCGGCGGTGCCACCCAATTTGACGCTGTATTGCGTCCTCTCAAAGCCTTAACGCGGATAACGCCGCGGATTTTTATCCCGCGGAACTCGAGGGGCAGGTTCAATATCATGTGTTTGAGGCTCGCACCAACCGCCTTTTCTCTGAAAAACAAAATAATATTTACTAATCCCTGTCATAGTCTTTACTCAAGTGATATAATAATCCATTGAAAGAGCATATGTCAAGACATTTAGATAAAACGGAGGGCATAATATGAAAGATTACAGACTTGAGAAGCTGGCTAAAGTGCTGGTGGAATATTCAACTAAAGTTAAACCAGGAGACAATGTGTGTATTTCAGGAGAGGAAAGCTCATTGCCTTTTATAAAAGAAGTAGCAAAGCAGGCTATACTGGCAGGAGGGAATGTAAGATGGTTTGTTGATATTAACGACATAGATGAGTTTTTATTTAAAAACGGAACCCGTGAGCAAATAGAGCAGCCTAACTACCGTTTTGGAGAATGTGCTAAGGCTGATGTCTGGATAAGCGCATGGGGTACAGACAATATCAGTACGCTTTCATCTGTAGACGGTGAACTTCTCAAAAAACGCAGACTTGCTAATGCAGAGAACAGAAAAATATACAACGACCGTTCTGCCTCCGGTGAACTTCGCTGGTGCGGAACACAGTTTCCATCAAACGGCGATGCGCAATATGCAGGCATGAGCCTTGATGAATACGAGGAATTTGTCTATAGGGCTGGATTTCTTGATAAGGATGATCCTGTGTCTGAATGGAAAAAAATGTCTGCATATCAGCAAAAATGGGCTGACTACCTAAATAATGTTTCAGAACTTGAGATTGAATCAAATGACACACATTTGAAGCTTTCTGTTAAAGGCAGGAAGTGGATTAATTGCTGCGGAAATGAAAACTTTCCAGATGGAGAGATATTTACATCACCTGTAGAGCATTCTATAAACGGATATATTACATTCAGCTATCCAGCACTGATGAATGGCAATGAATTTAAAAATGTCCGTCTGGATTTTGAGAACGGCAAAATTGTATCGGCAAAATGCGATGATGAAAATATGAATGCAAAGCTTTTGACTTATATTGATACGGATAAGGGCTCCCGGTATATTGGAGAGGTGGCTTTTGGAACGAACTACGGTATAAAAAGGTTCAGCCATAATATACTTTTTGACGAAAAAATAGGCGGAACAATGCACATGGCGCTTGGCGCTGGTTTCCCTGAAGCAGGAAGCAAGAATGAATCCGCAATACATTGGGATATGATTAATGACATGACAGTATGTGGGAAGGTAACGGCTGATGGAATAGTGATATATGAAAATGGTCGTTTTAAAGAAGAGCTTTTATGTAAATAAATGCGAATATAAAATATTATAATATGACAAAAAAATTCCTCCGAAAGATTTATTATCAAATATATCTTATGGGGGAATTTTTTTGATTGTTTATGTTGATGTTTTATTTGCTGTAAATATGCTTATGGATATGACTATTATCTGGGCTGCGGGCATGCTTCTAAAGGAACGGATTAAAATTATTAGAATTATACTCGGAGCCGCGGCAGGAGCACTGATGTATATAATTACTCTTTACAGACCATATGTAAATGGTTTTGTACAATTTCTTGTAATTATATTCTCAATGTCACTGTCACTAATAATAGCGTATAGTCCACGAAATCTGATCAGTCTGATAAAAATGGTGGTTACTTCAACTGCTGTGTCTTTTGCTGCCGCAGGTATGATATTTGCTTTTGTTTGTCTGAGAATGTTTTATACCAAGGATGCTGCCGCTTATATAATGGATAACTTTTCGTATAAGCTGCTTATACTATCATCATTGGCTGTATACATAATAATTAAATTTGGCGAAAAATACATTCGTAAAAGTGCAGCCGACCCTAAGGAATATTTTGAAATAGCTGTAAAGCTTAACGGAAAAGAGGCATCCTTGAGAGCTCTGGCTGATACCGGCAATTCGTTAAAGGACAACATTGGCGGCAATGAAATAATTATAGCCGATTATGATGCAGTAAGTAATATTATTCCATATGACCTAAGCGGCGATGGCGTTGCTATGTTTAATATACTTTCTGAAACAGAGCTAAAAACGAGAATAAGACTAATACCTTTTAAGAGCCTTGGAAACCCAAATGGAATGCTATTGGGAATAAAGGCTGACAGTGCCTATATAAAAACTAAAGTACATAGAGAAGAAAGACAAAATATAGTCATAGGAATATATGAAGGAAGGCTTGACGCTTCTGGCCAATTCAACGCCATTGTAAATTATGAAATTATATTATAAGGGGAGTGTGTTTATGATAAATTTTAAGTTCATTATTTTCCGCATTAAGGATTATTTTGTCCATAGGTTTAAGATAAATTATGAGCAGAATACTGTCTTTTATATTGGAGGGAGCGACACCTTCCCGCCTCCGCTTACGCAGAGTGAGGAGGCTGTGGTGCTTAATGAACTAGGCGGTGAAAATGATATACAGGCAAAATCAGTGCTTATAGAACGAAATCTTAGGCTTGTTGTGTACATAGCAAGAAAATTCGAAAATACAGGAGTAAATATAGAGGATTTAATATCAATAGGAACAATTGGGCTTATTAAGGCCATTAATACTTTTAAACCCGAGAAAAAAATAAAGCTTGCTACATATGCCTCAAGATGTATTGAAAATGAAATCCTTATGTATTTAAGAAGAAATAACAAAACTAGGACAGAGGTTTCAATAGATGAGCCTCTTAATGTTGACTGGGAAGGAAATGAGCTGCTTTTATCAGACATTCTTGGTACTGATGCTGATGTAATATATAAAGATATAGAAGATGAGGTTGATAAAACTTTGCTTAAAAAGGCTTTGACAAAGCTTTCAGACCGGGAGCAAAAAAT
>URCD01000152.1 GCA_900546215.1 uncultured Eubacteriales bacterium
AAAACACCTCCTTATAATGCTCAAACAATCAAAATATTTTATTTCCAGCTACATATTTGGAGACTAAATTGCTTTTGTCTCCTAAATAAATTATCCTTTCAAGCCTTTCTTTAAGAGTAAAATCAATTGTTGTACGTATTTTTTCATCGTCAATTACAAGGGCGTCAAACTCGTATCCTTTTTCAAACGAGCCGGCCATGCCGAAAAATTCCCCGCCTCCCTTTGTTGCCATGTAAAATACATTCTCCAAATTTAAAGGCTTAAGGCTGTTATTAATATATCTCCAATAAAGCTTAGAGCACTGTATTGCTAAAACCATTGCCCTAGGTATCGAAAGTGTTGTTCCTCCCGCAACATCTGAACCGAGTCCAACTTTTATGCCTTCATCAAGCATTCTTGCCGCAGGCGAAATCCCCGAGGCAAGATTCATATTTGACTCAGGGCAGTGGGCAGCAAAAACACCCCTTTCCTTCATTATACAAAGTTCTTCATCTGTCATGTGCACACAATGAGCCATTATTGTTTTGTCACTCATCATTCCAAATCGCTCATAGGCATTTCCATATGAAGTTGAATCGGGGCACAGTGCCTTAACCCATTCAATTTCAGACGGATTTTCCGACAGATGAGATTGAACCGCAAGATTATATTTTTTAATAATTTCTGATAATCCGTACATAAGCTTATCAGTACATGAAGGTATAAATCTCGGCGTTACTATGGGTCTTGTGTTTTTGAACTGCTTTGCAGCCTCAATAAACTCAATTGTCTGTTCTATAGATTTCTCAGCCGATTCCTCGCATAGATAATCGGGAGAATTTCTATCCATATTGACCTTTCCTACCATTGTTTTAAGTCCGCTGTTTTCAAGCAGACTCATTAAATACAATGTTGACTCTTTATGAAGAGTACCAAATATACACGCCCTCGTCGTATATCCCGTTTTTATATCTTCAACAAAAAGTTTGTATGCTTTTTTAGCATAATCAATATCAGCATACTTTGCTTCTTCAGGAAATGCGTGAAGATTTAGCCAGTCAAGAAGCTCACAGTCCATACCTACGCTTCTGAACGTATACTGAGGAGCATGTACATGAAGATCCGTAAATCCAGGAATTATAACCTTGTCTCCAAGCTCTGCTATCTCAAAATCCTTGTATTCTTCAGGAAGCACATCGTATGCTCCCTCACATATTCCATTTTTGCACACCACATATCCATTTTCAATTAAAATAAGCTCATCTTTATTTTTAGAATAAACAACGTTTCCATGTAAAATAAAATCATGCATTTTCATCACTCCCTCAGGTTTATTCAACAAGAGGATTATAGAACGAAACTACAAGCATCGTCAAGGCGGTAAAACTAAGCAGCCCGGCACGAAAAGCGCCGGGAATGAATTATCTGCCTATTACAGCTCTTGATATAACCATCTTCTGTATTTCGCTTGTACCCTCATAGAGGGGAGTTATACGTGCATCCCTGTACATCCTCTCAATCGGATAATCCTTCATATAACCATAACCTCCATGTATTTGCAAAGCCCTGTCCGTTACAAACACAGCGTTTTCAGAGGCAAAATATTTGGCCATAGCGGCTTCTTTTGTTACGTTTTCCCCTCTGGAGCGCATGTCTGCTGCTTGAAGCACAAGCAGTTTTGCCGCTTCCGTGCGCGTAGCCATATCAGCTAAATACCACTGTACACCCTGTATTGCCGAAATAGGTTTCCCAAATTGTGTACGCTGCTTTGAATATTCTACAGAGGCATCTATGGCGGCTTCGGAAATGCCTACTGCCTGAGCTGCAATTCCGATACGTCCTCCGTCAAGGGCCGCCATAGCTATTTTAAAGCCCTCTCCCTCTTTGCCTATAAGGTTGGATTTAGGAACAATACAGTCTTCTAAAATAAGCTCAGAAACAGCAGCTCCCCTAAGTCCCATTTTGTCCTCTACTTTACCTATAGAAAAGCCGGGAGTATTTCTGTCTACAATTATTGCACTCATTCCCTTAGTACCGGCAGACGGATCAGTCAGGGCAATAAGTACTACATAGTCTCCTTCGTCAGGTCCCATATTGCTTATAAAACATTTTGAGCCATTTATAATGTAATTATCACCGTCTGCCAAGGCTTTAGTCTTAGCTGCGCTGGCAT
Organism: uncultured Eubacteriales bacterium; assembly: GCA_900546215.1. Lineage (GTDB taxonomy): Bacteria > Bacillota > Clostridia > Lachnospirales > Anaerotignaceae > Metalachnospira. Next base: position 2,153 of record URCD01000152.1, read on the forward strand.
CTGATCCGGCTCCGGCCTCTGTAAGAGCAAAGGCTCCTAATTTTCCAGCCGCTGCCATAGGAAGATACTTTTCTTTCTGTTCCTTTGTTCCTTTTCTTATTATAATATCACTTACTAACGCATGAACCGCAAGTATTTCAGCTGTAGAAGCACAGTATTTAGCAATTTCTTCGACAACAAGTGCCTTATAAACATCATCAAGTCCAGCTCCGCCATATTCTTCAGGAACATTAATTCCCATATACCCAAGCTCTGCCATCTTTGCAATTATTTCAGCGGGAAATTTAGACTCTCTATCTATTTCCTCCGCAAAAGGAGCTATTTCTTTTTTAGCAAATGCTCTTACGTCAGCAATAATTGCTTCGTGGTCTTGTGTAAGTTTAAAATTCATACATATCCCTCCTATATTTTAAATATTTAGCTATCTCAATCATATATGCATTAATATTTTGTGTCAACGAATAAGGTAATGACGTTTTATCTAAATATTTTTTTGATATTCTAAAAAATCTATTGATTTCCGCCTGTTATATGGTATTATTAGTATAAAGACAAAGAGAGGAATGACCGCAGATGGATAAAAAAATGCTTGATTTTCTTACTCGTTTAAGCCATGGGCTTGCAGCGCAGTTTGGCGAAAACTGTGAGGTAGTAATACATGATATTAATCCTAAGGACGACATGTTAAGTACCATAGCAGTAATTGAAAATGGTCATGTTACGGGCAGAAAAGCCGGAGACGGGCCTTCTCAGGTAGTTCTTGACGCGATGATGGGAGAGGAACAGGCTGAAGATCAT
>URCD01000153.1 GCA_900546215.1 uncultured Eubacteriales bacterium
GATTAATTTAACATGAGGGGCTGACCTAAATGACTACAGGGGAAAAAATCAAAAAATACCGCAAAGAGCAAAAAATGACACAGGAATATCTGGCTGAAAAAATGAACATCACAAGGCAGGCGGTCTCTAAATGGGAAAGCAACGCTTCCCTGCCAAATATGGAAAATCTGATTGAGCTATCAAATATATTCGGCATTACATTATCAGAGCTTACCGATACAAGGGGCGAGCCCAATTCAGATAATAAATCGGTTCACCCCGGAAACAAAAAAAATTTTAGTAAAAAGATAATTGTTGCCGCGGCGTTATTAGCCTTTGCTGCCGTTGTGTATTTTGCAGTAAATTTTAATAAAAATTTCAAACCCGAACCTGCTGCGGCTGATAAATACAGAATAAACTTCAACGGATTCTCAGGGTATTTAGATGAGTGCGTAGGCTGTGATTCGAGTTTATATTTCACTTCCACAGACTACGATAACGATGGTCTTGTGGACAGAGTCTATAAAAAATTAAACTCCAATGACAGCTGCTCCTATGAAATTGAATTTGGAAACGGCAGTGTTCTGGACATCGGCAATAACTTTCCGGATTCAGGATTTCCGTATATATTAAGCTGCGATTTCACAAACGATGGAAAAAATGATATTGTCTTTGGCATTTCCCATGATGACAGCACCGATCCTCAGGCATACGGCGAGGTACTGTTTTTTATGAGAGCAGCTGTCGGCTATGAGCGTCTCAGCCTTCCTGGAAATGACGGCAGCTCGTATAATAATTATATTACCTTTGCCTACGAAAAGGCAGAAAACAATATGCTTAGGGTTATCTGCCAGGATACAGGCTTTGAAACAACATTGAAAATTGATAAGGATACCTGGGAGTTTTATCAATATGACGACACCCTTGCAGGAAAAGAAGCAGAGCAGTGCATTTATCGTGTTAATGCAAAGCAGTCCTATGATGGTTCAATTAAGCTTTTAGGAAAGGTACGTTTAGCCGATAAATGGTCAGCGGATGAAGCACTGGCGGAAATAGTCTGGGATAACGGCAATCTCATATACGGTGAAATGTATCAGGAAGCTGAACTAGCCGAGCCTGTAAACCGTTTTATTTATGACACAAGTACGGTATCTGAAATAGAAATCATAGATGAAAAATCAGGAAGAAGCTGTTTGATTGACAATAATAAAAATGAGTTCTTAGATAAGCTTAATAGGACAAAGTGGCAAAAGCAGGAGCCAAGTACCGGTATTGCGGACAACTGGTACACAGTAAAAATATTCTGCAAGAACAATTCATTAAGCCAGCTTGATTTCAGAAACCAGAACATTTTAAACGCCGACGGCTATTTATGGATTAACACTGAGGAAAGCATACCTTTTGAGGACTATCTTCCTGAAAAGCCCTCTATGTACGAAACGAACGGTATAGACGAAGATTCAGCCACAAAATTTATGGGAAGGTTTATATCCTACATATTAAATGATAATGAGGAAGCCGCGGCTGAAATGATAAAATATCCAAGACGTGTTATAATGCCCGATAAAGAATTAATTGTACATAATTCAGATGAGTTTCTTAAGTATTATGATATGATTTTCACGTCTTCTTTTAAGCTTGAGCTTGAAAGCGCTTTAAACGAAGGTCTTGACTGGAATTACAGTGGAGCATGGATTGGTTACGGGGATGTATGGCTTCGGGATTACGTTGGAAGCCTTTATATCGATTATATAAGCAACGATGAAGGATATGCAGTAATGTATGAAGGAGAAGCGGGAGTACAAAAAGGATAAAAAAATTGCCGGGAGCAATGCTCCCGGCAATTAAATTTTACAGATCTATAACAAGCTCCACCGGGCAGTGGTCGCTTCCCATAATCTCATTATGGATATCAGAAGAAACCAGCTTATCCTTGAGCCTTTCCGAAACAATATAGTAATCGATACGCCAGCCCGCATTCTTTTCCCTTGCTTTAAAGCGGTAGCTCCACCAAGAATATATTCCTGCCCTGTCAGGATAGAAATATCTGAATGTATCTATATATCCCGCATTAAGCAGCTCGGTCATTTTACCTCGTTCCTCATCTGTAAAGCCTGCATTTTTGCGGTTTGAGGCAGGGTTCTTAAGGTCTATTTCCTCATGGGCCACATTTAGATCCCCGGTAACTATTACAGGCTTAACCTCATTTAATTCATTCAGATAATCCCTGAAATCATCCTCCCACTTCATTCTATATCCAAGCCTCGCATTTTCACTTTGAGAATTAGGCGTATACACTGTTACATGATAGAAATTATCAAATTCCAATGTAATTACCCTACCCTCCTTATCATGCACATCAATTCCTATTCCATATGTTACAGATACCGGTTCCTTTTTTGTAAATACAGCTACCCCTGAATATCCCTTTTTCTCAGCGTAATTCCAGTAGCAGAAATACCCTTCCGGGTTAAAATCAATCTGCCCCTCCTGAAGCTTTGTCTCCTGTATTGAAAATATGTCAGCGTCAGCCTCTTTAAAATAATCCTCAAAGCCCTTTGTGACGCATGCCCTTAATCCATTCACATTCCATGAAATCATTTTCATCTCTGTCACCTCTTATTTTTATTGCAGTATAATTTCTAAAGTGCTATTATAAACCTTAGCCTTAGTATATAACCTAATCTATGCGCTTGTAATCTGGTTGAAATCAGGGCAAAGCCCTTCATCAAAGGAGGTCATAATTTGAAAGCAGCACTCGCGCAAACTAATATAATATGGGAAGACAAGGCCGCAAACATGATAACCGCATCCGAAATGATATCCCAAGCAGCGTCAAACGGCTGTGACCTTATTGTTTTTCCCGAAATGTCACTTACAGGATTTTCCATGAATATTGATCTAATAGC
>URCD01000154.1 GCA_900546215.1 uncultured Eubacteriales bacterium
TTTAATGGGGAGTATTCCTATTTCTGATATTACTATAGAGCGAATTAAAGAGGAGCGTCTGAGAAAATATGAAAGTAATATTTCATAATAAATATAATATTAGATTTATTATTGAACAGACAACCATTTTGTGAAATGTCAGCCAGAGTAATTGATCTTTCAGCTACAAAAGTTATAGAAGGCTATGTTTCAGCATCTGCGATTACCGATATATATTATCTTGCAAATAAAACGATAAGAGATAAGAATAAAGTTTGTTCTTTGCTGGAAAGGCTATTACAAATTGTTTCTGTAGCGGGAGTGACAGAAACAGAAATTTTGGCAGCGCTTAAATCTGGCTGGAACGATTTTGAGGATGCAGTACAATATTTTACGGCTCAAAATATAGAAGTATCGTATATTATAACCAGAAATAAAAAGGATTATCTATCAGCTGATATAGTGGTAGTTGAACCAGAAGAGTTTTTCAATTTAATAAAAAGAGAATAATCTATGTAATAAAATCTGCTATTGTGTAATTAAGGCAGATTTTATTAGTTGAACTATTTTTGTCGTGGGCTTGACATAAGGGTGTCAGTAATCGTGACGACAAGGTTCGATAGTTTATCGCAGTGTCAAATAAGATAAAAAATGTTTCACGTTGTATTGGTGTTGTTAATACAATAAGATATACTATAGATACAAGCGATATCATTAAGTAATAGAGATACCCTTAAAGGAGCAAATACATTGGAAAAGTTTATGAATCCCCCGGTCAGGCACAAATGGAATGCTGCCGATATCAGAGAGGAACACAGGCAGGGCAGAGATCTGAAGAGGATTGCCAAAAGGTACTGCATCACCAATAAAGAAGTCAGGGAATTGCTTGGAGAGCCAAAGCGGAAAACGGGAAAGTGCGTATAATGTATAAGCGCCGGAAATTACCTATTCCCGCGGTACGGAAATATTTCGGGCAAGTGGCATTTTTTTGCCGGACAGGCCGTATTTTCTGGAATAAGCGCCGGGCGTAGTGCCAGTGTATTTCTTGAATACCCTGGAAAAATAATAAATATCCCTGAATCCGCACTTTTCAGCCACGTCGGAAATCCTGCTGGTGCCGTCCGACAGCAGCTGCCTGGCTTTGGAAATCCGAAGCTCATTCAGGTAAGCAAGGATCGTTTTCCCTGTGGCTTTCTTAAATAAACGGTTGATATAATCATAATTACAGCCATATTTCTGTTCGATGAGGGTGCTGGTAATTTCCTCCGTGTAGCTGCTCTGGAAGAAAGTAAGGATATCATGGATAATCCGTGTGGAACGGCCTGTAAGCCCGGAGTTTTCTTCATACAGACAGGAATCGGTCAGTTCCCGTGACAGAAGAATGAGAAACTGCAGAAACAGGCACCCGGTATTCAGCTGAAAATGCTCCAGATGATTGTAGTGGGAAGCCTTGATCTGTTCCAGCAGTTCCGTCAGCTGCATTACAGCGCCTGGCTGGCCGATATGCATGTGCTTTGGCAGCAGAATAGAGGAAGCCGGATTTTTACGGATGGAACATTCATCTGTCTGAAGCGCGGCAAAACGGCTGCTGACAAGCTCGTTTTTTACCAGCTCCTCCGGCCCGGAGCATTCTGCCATCCGATCATGATAAAAGTGTATGTAAAAATACGTACAGGAGGAAGCCTTTGTGCCGCAGTGTACCAGATGAGGATCCAGGATGAGCATATCACCGGGCTTCAGCGCATATTCACGGCTCCCTTCCTTCAGATACATTTCCCCTGAAAGTACAAAATAAAGTATGAATTCCTCTGTTTGTCTTTTTATATGGATGTGAGGCGGTTTTACGCTCACTTTATTTGTAAATTTAACTACGGGCATATAGGTGCTGTCCATTTTATAAAAAAGAAAATCTTCCATTGTTTCTGCCTTTCCTGAGAATTCGTCTGATTGATATGCTTTTGCCTTTATGAGTATAGAAGTAATTATTGTTTATGGCAACGGGTTTTTTAAATATTTTTAAGGATAATGACAGCGTAATTACGCAGAGAAATAATAAGCGGAATCAACAGGCGATTCAGCCTTATTTTACCAAAATGGAACAAGGTCTGATTTGATTGACTTTGCATAAAGAGACAGGTATAATTCAACATATAATGTACATGTTACCATATGAAGGGGGAGATTAATTATGGCTATGATTAAGGTACCTGAGTGCGGACAGGAAATTTCCGGCAAGGTTCAAAAGAGTACCTATTGCGGAAAGGTTTTGCTGAGGAGGACGAAAAAAGAAGCCGGATAACGTATAAGAAGACAGAAAAATAATAAGAGTACATAAGGGAGATTAATTCTATGGCATTAATTAAATGTTCAAAATGTGGATCAGAGATAAGCGGAGAAGCTTCTTTTTGCCCCAAATGCGGATGCCCTGTTGCGGGTTCGGCTGCGGCATCCAACAACAATAAGCAGAAGAAAATGATAATAATTATAACAGCGATTGTTATTTTGGCGGCAGCGCTGATTGGATTTATAGTTTACAGGTCCGCCAATAAAACGGATAAGAGCGGGTATTATAATGGACTGAAGTGGGGAACGTCCTATGAAGAAGTCAAAAAACAAATAGACGATGATGTAATCAGTATTGAAAAGGATGGCAAAATTACTGTTGATTTGCAGAATTATGAGGGAAAAGAAGGAGTAAACTGCATATTATCTTATGAGTTTGAAAATGATTCATTAGATCAGGTAGCTTTATTTATCACGAATCTTGACAGCAGTTCTTACACCGATAATTCTCTGATTGAAGAATATACAAAGAAATTTGATGAATTATATGGTGATCACAGTCAGGATCTTTCTACCTACATATGGAAAACAGAGTATAGCAGTATTGAACTGACATTT
>URCD01000155.1 GCA_900546215.1 uncultured Eubacteriales bacterium
ATGGAGACTACAGCTCTGTATATGGAACTAAAACTCTTACTCACACAAATGATGACGCTACGGCTTCATATATAAGCTCGGCTAAATTTAGCACTTCAAACGGAAAGACTATTATAACGGTAACGCCGAGCCTTATAGCCGAATTTAATATTTATGAAAACGGCGACTATATTTATATTGACCTTATTGACCCTAAAACAGTTTACGATGCTGTTGTAGTGCTGGATGCGGGACATGGCGGTACAATGCCAGGTGCTGTTGTAAATGGCGTATATGAAAAGAATATAACTTTGGACATTGCTAAAAGAGTATACAGCTTGTTCAACGGAAGCAATATAAAGGTTTATGTTACAAGGCTTACAGATTCCTATGTAGACAATCATAAGAGAGCATATATGGCCAATTACGGAGCGGATATGTTCGTATCAATACACTGCAATTCTATTTCAGGCGATGTTGAGATATATGGAACTGAAACCCTTTACGCGCCGCACAGTGGTGAAGGAAATGGAGGCTTGACAAGCTATACATTAGCGAGCACTCTTCAGAAATATGTAACAAATGTTGTTGGAACATACGATAGGGGCGTTAAGAACCGTTCGGACCTTATAGTTCTGAACCGTACAACAGTTCCAGCGGCGCTTGTCGAAACGGGCTTTATGACTGACAGCAATGATATGTCCCTTTTAACAAGTGACAATGGAAGACAAAAGTTTGCTAATGCAATTTATCAGGCAATAAAAGAAGTCATAAATAAATACGATTACAGATAAACAAATCCCCGGAACTTTCCGGGGATTATTTTATTTATTCGGGAGACTATAAAATTGAGGTGATAGTATGAATGAAAAGATATATGAATTTGACGCAGAAATTAAAAAGGTGCCGGATATAGACGGAGCCTATATAGAAATACCTTTTGATGTTAAGTCTGAATTTGGAAAGGGCAGAGTGAAAGTTCACGTATTATTTGATAATGAACCATATGATGGCATAATGGTGCGTATGAAAACGCCTTGCCATATTATAGGATTAAGGAAGGACATAAGAAAAAAATTATGTAAGCAGGCCGGGGACATTGTTCATGTTATATTTAAAGAAAGGTAACACCGTGCCTGACTTTCTTTTTTCGGGTTTTTATGATAAAATATTTTAATGATTAATTCCAAGCGATAGAATATTTTTGGAGAAAATGAATGGAAAATTACTTTATAATAAATCCGGTTTCAGGTAAGGGCAAATCTGCAGATTACATTCCTATAATAAAGGAAAATAAGGAAAACCATATATACGTTACATCAAAAAAAGGAGAAGCTGAAAGCTTTGCCAGAAGTATTTCTTCCTTGGGTTCAGAGGTAAGTTTTTTTGCGGTAGGCGGAGACGGAACTTTAAACGAGGTAATAAATGGAATAGCAGGATATAAAAACGCACGGGCTGGTATTGTACCAGCGGGAACTGGAAATGACTTTGTCAGATGTTTTAAAAATAAGGAACGGTTTCGAAGCATCAATGCCCAAATAAATGGAACAGAAATAATAATGGACACAGCTGAAGCAATATTTGACAATAGGATTGGAACGAATTTCATAAATATGGCCAATATAGGATTTGACTGCAACGTTGTTATAAATACCAATACAATCAAGAAAAAATATGCATCAGGTTCGTTTGCTTATATTCTTGGAGCTGTTCAGGAGATGGCAGGAAATTGGGGGAACGATATTAGAATATCCTTTGATGACGGATATGTGTATGATAACAGCCAGCTGCTGTGCACTATTGCCAACGGACATTACTGTGGAGGTGGATTTTGCTCCTCACCTTATGCTGAACTTTCAGATGGATATTTGGATGTAGCTATAGTAGATAAAATAAGCAAGTTAAAGCTGATTTCAATGCTTAAAGGATATAGGGACGGAACTTATCTTAAAAATTCCAGTGCCGAAGGCTTTATTACATATAAACGCACAAAAACCTTGATGGTTGAGCTTAAAAATGAACAGGGAGTAAGCGTTGACGGAGAGATATTTTATTTCAGAAAAGCGGAATTTAAAATTAAAAAGCATAGCCTTAGGTTTATACTTCCTGCAGGCGCCGCATTTAACTAAAGGAGAGATAACAATGAGGATAGGTAATATTGAATGTGATAATAATGAAAAAATTGTTTATACTATAGCGGATGATTACTGTACATGCATTGAGAATGTATATAAAAAAGAAAACCGTGAGTTTAACCGAGAGCATTATATTGTTTACTTTACTTATTTCGTATTTGTAGCCAGGGCGGCCATAGGAGGACTTACAAAAAAGATACTTGATACTATGGGTAATCTTGTAGGCCAGAAGGTTGGAAACGGAAATGATCTCGATACTTTTATCGGGAAAAGAGTTTATGTGGACTATATGAGAAAGTTTACTGATATGACAGGAGAAATTTTGGATGCAGAAAAAATAGGACAGATTGTAATGAGCATTGAAAAGGAATTTAACGCTCCAAAAGGAAGTAAAACAGGAGCTGCTGCAGTTCAGTTTACAATTGAGATTTTCAACAATATTCAGAATTATTTTAAATAATAATCAGGCAGGCGGAAACTACCGTCTGCCTTCTTTTATATTTTAAAAACCTTTAAATCCTTTCTGCTTATGGCTCCCATA
>URCD01000156.1 GCA_900546215.1 uncultured Eubacteriales bacterium
ATATGCTTCTTTTTTTCCCATGCCCTGAATCCTCAAGGGAAAGATGATATTGTCTATAACGTTTTTTTGATATAGAAGATTAAAATGCTGAAAAATCATTCCTATTTGCTGTCTCTCTCTTCTAAGCTCCTTATCACTTAATTTACTAAGGTCTCTGCCTTCTATCATTACCGTTCCGGAGGTCGGCTTTTCAAGAAAATTAAGGCATCTTACAAATGTGCTTTTGCCAGCTCCGGACATGCCTATTATTCCAAATATCTGTCCCTTCTCAACCGTAAGGTCAATATTTTCAAGTGCTTTAACGCCTTCCTTTCCTTTTTCGTATGACTTAGACAGTTTTCTAACTTCAATTATGCTCATAACGCTTCCCCCTCAGAATAAATGCTTTTAGGCAATAAAAAAACCGACCGCATGTTATGCGATCGGTTGAAATCAAAGCAATATACTTTAACTGCAGCCTATAGGTACATAACACGCACGAAAATAAACCATAGCGCACATCATCATGCTACGGCTGCACATCATCATCATTGAATTGTTTAAGCTAATGTTTTTCATGGTGTTATCTCCTTTCAGTAAAATTTCTGTTTGTTGGGATTGATAATACTCCAGCTATTGGAATTTGTCAACACTTTTTTTAAAAATATTTCATAGTCCATTAAATTTATCAAACTCATAAACAGTGTCTATATCCAAAAAAGGCCTGTCGTCATCAAAAGAAACCCAGCAAATATCAGACTTATGCCGACTATATATGCTTCTGCCACCCTCTTCGTCCTTTAAAGCGGATAGCTCATTTTTATATTTCGTTGGAAAAACAACTGGATTTTTAGGCATATTTTTCACCTTAGGAACAATTATTTTGTTCTCTTTACAGAACATACAGTTTAGTCTGTTTATAGTTTCTTTATCAATAAATGGCTGGTCAGCGGTCAAAAACATAATACCATCACAATCTCCCGAATTTATAGTTCCAAGTCTTATAGAAGAAGATAGTCCCTTATAATTTTCAGTGTTATAAATCACTTTAAATTTATTAGAGTATGCAGCTATTTCATCATAAGCCGTAACAACAATGACATTATAAAAATCACACGCTGCTACTGCATCAAAAACGTATTCAAACATTTTATGGCCCCTAAATTCCATAAGCAGTTTATTTTTTCCCATTCTTCTGCTTAACCCAGAGCACATTATAACAGCTGTTATCTTCATCGTCTTATATATTTCCCCTCACTGCCGACATACTGACCATTATCAACTGCAAGTTTACCTCCAAGGAATACTTTTAAAAATTTTCCCTTTATTTCACGACCGTTATAAAGACTTTCACTGTCTTTAATAACCCCTCTTGCCTTATCGTCAAATATAACTATATCAGCGTCTGAGCCCGGCAGAATAGTTCCCTTTTTTGGATACATATTATAAGCTCTGGCAGGATTAGAAGTAAATTTTTTTATTACTTTATCTCCAAATAAGGTATACATGTTCAGAAATGAATATTTAATTCCACCAATTCCCATTGGCGTTTCGCTTGTATATTTATGCTTTTTCATTTCCTCACTAAACGGGCAGTGGTCAGTACCTATAGTCGATATGTAATCCAGATTTTCACAAAGCAGCTTTCTATCCTCTTCCGGCCGAAGCGGAGGTGTCATAGTATAGAGAAAACCACTTCTTTTGTTATAGCATGAGCTGTTGAATATAAAATAATGAGGACAGCTTTCCATTATTATATTTCCGTTTTCCAGCTCTTTTCTATACTCTCTGGATATTAAGTCAGCGGTGGTACCCGCGCTTACATGAACAATATAGAGGTTTCCGCCTGTTACCCTTGCCATCTGAGCAAGCTTCAAAACCTCTGTTGTTTCACAAAGTGTATCCCTGCTTTTCTCATGGTTTTTAATCAGTATATTTTTGCTGTAATCAACTAGGTCATCATTTTCAGAATGTATAACTATACGCACATTATGCATTTTAGAACATTTTAAAAGGTCTCTTATATAGTTGTCAGGTGTTCTTCTGTCCGTATTTGAATATGTTGTAAAAAGCTTTATAGAAGTGATTCCGTATTTAAGTCCCTCTCTAATCATTTCCTTTGCTCCGTCCGACGGATTCGCCAGACAGCTGTGAAATGCGTAATCAGACGCAGAATTTTTGGCAAGCTCCGACCTTTTTTCAAAGGCTTCCTTAAAATCTTCACGCCTTTTTATTGGATCCAAAAAGTCGATATAGGTCGTTATTCCTCCCAAAAGGCCGTTAATTGAGCCTGTTTCAAAGTTATCTGTTGATGTGTTTTCTCCTACTGTAAGGGAAAAATGCACATGGGGGTCTATTAATCCAGGCAAAACCTTAGCTCCGTCCGCATCAACATATTCCGTGCAGTCCAGTTTGTCCCCTGACAGAGCAGATATCCTGCCATCCTTGATAAAAACGTTTGTATTAATATATCCATTTTCTGTGTATACTCTGCCG
>URCD01000157.1 GCA_900546215.1 uncultured Eubacteriales bacterium
AAGTATGTTTGGATGGTCCGAAAATGAGGATAGCCTAAAACTATGAAACGTAATCATAGATGGTGAAGGTAATATTGATTGCCATATTATGTGAGGGAAGAAATCTACGAATTATTTAAGGGAATTCCTCCATAGTTTCAGGGACCTTTTCATTTTATTTAATTACAAAGGCGGCAAAACAATAGTTTTGCTCGCCTAGAGCAAGCATTATGAAATGAAATAGCCTAAAACCATGGATTTTCTCTCTCTTAAATAATTCTACGATGTAAGCGCTCAAGCTCCCTCAAATAGCATGCTGATCAATACTTATTGATTGCCAGCAGATTGGAGGAGTTGCAAAAGGAACTGCTCAAGGTGGCAAATTCCAAGGGCAATTACGATGCCATCGCAGATGAGATTTACCGTCTTCGTGAAGTCAGACAGAATGCCTTAGTAGATAATACCGAACGGGAAGGAATGAAAAAACGCATCAGCGAGATACAGCAGTTCCTTTCAAGACAGACGCAGAAAGTCACTGGATACGATGAGCAGTTGGTTCGCAGCTGATTGAGAAAATCACGGTCTACGATGAGTGGCTTACAGTCAAATCCGGCACAAGCGTGAAAGTCAGAAGATAACAGAATATTCCCCACAGTCAGCACCTTGCAGAAATGCAGGGCGTTTTCCGTTACAAAAAGTTCATAGGCACAGTTTATGCGTGCATATTGTAATTTAGAGAATTATGCGGTATAATAAATCATCTTATTTGTGTTAGAACTAATGAGCCTTACGAATAGGAGTGGCAAATGTATGATTAGAAACAATATAGAAGTAGATGTGAAAGTAAAGTGCATAGAGAATGAAACTACGCAGGCGCAGCTTGCAGAAACCATCGGAACAACAGGTCAGTATGTAAACCGCATCATCAAAAAGAAGGACGGAGTGATAAATAAGACCTTTGTGCAGATGCTTGAGGCTCTTGGGTACGATATTGAATTGACCTATGTAAAACGAGAGGGATAAGTTCTAATTTGCGACAAGTGTTGTTATAGAGAACAACAGAAAGGAACGATCTTTTATGGAAGAAACAATTTATATCTCGCCAGATGATATAAAAGTAATTGATGCTGAAGACTATAGTTATGAGGTGGTTGAACATTTTTCGAATATGCCAGAAGTGGCGAAACCGCTACTGAAGGGTGCTAAAAAAGCGTTCAAGAAAATCGAGGAAATGCTATATACTGCACCTGCTTTTATCAATATTGTAAAAGCAAGCATTCCAGAACAGGCATTCCAAGCTATTTTGACGGATGAGCAGAAGACTCAAATTGCCAACGGTGCTTTAAAACTCATGACGAAAAAAGACGGCACTCTCATGGCTAATCTGGTTAACCCAGAAACAAATAAAATTGTATCAACGATTTCGCTGAAGAGCATTGACCTGTATCCGGCATTATCAGAAGCAATGACCAGTTATGCAACTCAAATGCAGATGGCTCAAATCGCGGAAGAAATCCATACGGTTCAGCTTGCAATCGAAGAAGTAAGACAGGGGCAGGAATTTGACAGACTTGCAATGGCTTATAGCTGTCAGCAAAAACTGTTACAAGCTATGCAGATTAAAAATCTGGAATTAAAGGCATTGGCTCTTTTGAGGATTGCTTCCGATGCGGAAGATAGCCGAAACATGTTGATGCAAAGTCAAAATGCTAATTTGACCTTTATAAAAGAGCAGCCAGAATCATTTTGGGGCAAGCTGATATCTGGCGCTAACCCAGAAAAGATAAGTCTGCGAATGAATGAAATCCGTGAAAGTTTATCTGCTGTGAATATGGTTTCGTTGGCAGAGGCTATGGCATATCAAGAATTGGGTGAAAGTGCGGCAGCACGTCAGAGCCTCCAATACTACGCGGGATATTTACATAGTGCATATTTGTCAACGGAAGGCTTGGTACAAAGATTGGATTTGATAGACCCTGCACCAGAGAATTACTGGTCTAAAACATTACCCGATATTAAGCAAAAAATACAAGCACTCCCTTGTATAGAGAATGTGCCAATGTTAGAAGGAGAAGACGATGGAGAATAAGGTATGCAAGAAGTGTCAAAAACAACTTCCAGAAGGATATAAACATAAGAAGTGTGAGGCCTGTAGAAATGCACAGGTACAAGATGTAAAAAATGGATTGAAAGCGGCCACTGGAGTCGCAGGAGCAGTTGCCAGTTTTGCGGTTGTAGTCGTTACAAAAGGAAAAGTAAATCCTAAAAAATAGTGATTATTTGGAAAGGAAGAATATTATGAGTGATGTAATACCTTTTGGTGAACAATTTGAAAAAATTGTTGATATTATCGAATCTGCTAAAGAACGTGCCTACCGTAAAGTGAACGAAGAATTGATTTTAATGTATCGTGATATAGGTGAATACATCAGCAAACAATCCGAAAACGCTGAATACGGTGATGCGTTTGTACAGAAACTTGCGGATTTC
>URCD01000158.1 GCA_900546215.1 uncultured Eubacteriales bacterium
AAATAAATAGCGCAAGGCCTCTCTCCTCCAAAGGCTTCCTTATCAAAGCTTTCTGATTCTTTGGCATGTTCTGTGTAATTTATGCCTAAACATAAAACGTCTTGCTTTGGACATGGAATAGGCGATTTTTTCCTTACCCTTTCAATTTCTATCAATCCGCTTCCTTTTCTGGATAACTCCTCTATCTTATCCATATCGGCCTTGCTTGCTTTTTCAATCAGCTCATTCATAGATGAAAAAAAGGTTATCGGGCAAACCCCTTTCCCATTCGAAGTCAGAACTCCAATACATTCTCTGCCTTCAAACATATAAGTTATAAGCTTCATAGGTACTCCCCCTTATTGTTTTTTATTTTATAGTATCACATACTATAATATAGAACAATATCTTATTTAAAATTTTCCATATGGCATAAGCTCAGCCCTTATAAAGTACCCTCTGTCATGCTGGCATACCGGGCATTTAGCAGGAGCCTCAGTACCCGTATATACATATCCACAGTTTAGGCATATAAAGCCTGTGCTTACATCTGATACAAAAAGTTTGTTTTCTTTAATAAGCTGTGCGTAATATCCAAATCTGTCTCCATGTGTTTTCTCAATTGCAGCTATATTTCTGAATGTCTGGGCTATCTGTGAGAATCCTTCCTGCTCTGCCACGTCTCCAAAATTTTTATATACATCATCATGTTCCTCATATTCATTATGCTGAGCGGAAGCAAGAAGGCTGTAAGCATCGTCATATAAATCTACAGGATAGCCTCCGTCAATAAAAATTGTTGTACCGCAGCTTCCCTTAAGATAGTCATAGAAAACCTCTGCATGCTCTTTTTCCTGGTTTGCGGTAAATGTAAATACAGCCTCCACCACATGAAGATTGTTTTTCTTTGCCTTTGAAGCCGAAAATGTATAGCGGTTTCTTGCCTGACTTTCTCCGGCAAAGGCCCTCATAAGATTTTCTTCCGTTTGACTTCCTTTAAGAGCTTGAATAGAATTAGTATTGTTAATAGACATAATTTTTTGCTCCTTTCAATATTTTACATTAGTATTGTTCAGGAGTAGTATTTTTATGTATAAATAAATAGCAGATTTTTCACCGAATCTAAAATTGTTGAAAGAAGTCAGCTCAAGGTATGCTGAAAAATTTTTTATACATAAAAACCCCTGAAACCTTTGGTTTCAGGGGTTTAATGCTATTTTATCAATCCTGTGTATAAGGCATAAGAGCGATATGTCTTGCTCTCTTGATAGCTGTTGTTAAAGCTCTCTGATGCTTTGCACAGTTACCTGTAATTCTTCTGGGAAGGATTTTTCCTCTCTCAGAAACATATCTTCTTAATTTGCTTATATCTTTGAAATCGATTGTTGTTACTTTATCCGCACAAGAAGCGCATACACGTTTTTTTCTGCGGCCGCGTTTTTTCTGAATCATGTTTCCAACCTCCTTTTAAAAATCAATAATTAAAAGGGTAAATCATCGTCTTCTATACTTTCATCGATTGGGTAAAAACCATCGCCCATATCATCGGCTTTTTTTGGAGCCGCTGCAGGAGCTGACTGAGAGTTGCTCTGAGATGCAGCCTTGCTTTCAGCAAAGTACTGTTCCTCAACAACAACCTCTGTTGTGACACGTTTTTTACCTTCATTGTCCTCCCAATTACGGACCTGAAGTCTTCCGACTACGCTTACCATCTGACCTTTTCTGAAATATCTTTCAGCGAACTCACCCTGTTTGCCGAAGGCTACACAGGGAATAAAATCCGCATCCGGTTCACCCTGACGTTTAAAACGTTTGTTAACCGCAAGCGAATATCTGGCTATTGCCAGTGGTTCGGCACCTTGTGAGTACCTAACCTCGGGATCTCTCGTGAGACGTCCCATTAAAATAACCTTGTTCATAACTGCACCATCCTCTCAGTAACGACAGGAACAATTAAGCGTCTTTACGGATAATAAGGTAACGTAAAACGTCTTCCATGATACGAACACGGCTTTCGATTTCAACGGGAGCTGTGGGAGCAGCTTCAAATGTTGTAAAGCTGTAGAATCCCTCGTTCACTTTCTTGATTTCATAAGCGAGTCTTCTTTTACCCCAATCGTCAATCTTCTCGATTGTTCCACCGAATCTTGTAATAAGGTCCTGAACTTTGTTAAAAGCCTCTGTCTTGGCTTCCTCATCAAGTGATGGATTTAAAACTAATGCTAACTCGTATTTGTTCATTCCTGATACACCTCCTTCTGGACATAAGGCCCTGCTTAAAAACAGAGCAAGGATTATTTTTAACTTACATCGTGATATTTTACCATAAAACAAGCCTTAAAGCAAGGATTATTTAATTTTTCTTTTATAGGTACAGAATTTATAGGAAACGCCATTTTCTTCTTTAGCGTCACTTTCCTCTGCAAGATACCAGTCTTCGGATTTGTCAAGGTTCTTTATATATGTG
>URCD01000159.1 GCA_900546215.1 uncultured Eubacteriales bacterium
AGTTATATATTGACCTACGAAATTTAACACACAAATCCAGATAAGGATTGCGGCAACAGACAACACTATGGCTATAACATCCCTTTTGATGTTTCCTGTGCTCAAAATTTCCCGTGTATTTGTCCCAGCATTAATACCATATTTCTTGTAGTACATAACAAAATAATGGATGCAAATAAAGCCAACAAGATTTGTGTAATAGTATTCCTGCTGTACACATCCCAACACTGAATAGAGAGCAAACAAGATTATTACCATCTTCTTAAAATCTGTCTGCTCTAACCCTTTTACCGCTCTATTCAAAAGCGGATGAATCAGATAATATATGATGTAACAACCCACAAACCAGTTCAGGCTGTACCGGACAGGCATAAGCGATTTTATTATCTCTTTTATGCTGGGTACCATGAAGAAGAATGCACCAATCAATCCGATAACCGAAAGCACCCATGTGTCGATTACCATGCGGATCGGCTTTTCCAACTTGATCTTCTCATCATCACAAAGGAAATATGCCGACACTGCAATAAACAAAGTATCTCCGATTTGACCACACCACCTAAAGAAGCTGAAGATAATCTGTGTGGCTGAAAACTGCGTTAAATTAAGGTTGACAAAGATATCATCGTACCTCCCCCGCACATAGGTTGCGCCATATGGAAGGGCTGATGAGTAGATTATCAGCAACACTGCCATCAGTTTCATTATTTCAAAGGTCGAGTTTCGTTGCCGTCTTTTCATTTTTTATCCTCCAAAACAAAATTTTATTTTATGATTTTGCGTACAAACCCTTTAAATTTTACCAATACACCATATGCTTTTTGTATAACCATATTGTATCTGGAGTAATAATAAAACCTCGCACGGAGATTCGGAAAATCGTATCGATACGTCGATTTATAACCGTGCTTTTTCATCAGCCTGTCTACTTGCCCATTCCACCGATAGTCAATTCGTTTCAGGTCAGGATGTGCCATGTAAAAATTGACCATTTCTTTAATTCCATCCGCAAGAGATATCTCGCAATCAAATGCCGGAACAGCACTTTTGATTTTGGATTTATCAAACAGCATTGTCGTGCCTTTATCACCGACTAATACACCCTCATATTCCGACATCTCATGATAGATTTCACTCTGCCCCATATTCACACGAATGGCTTTTTTACCCAGTGCCGTTTCTAATTCGTCTATGACGGCTCCCCACGTAGCATTGTTTTCCGTAATATGAAAAGCCTCTCCATATGCCTTCTCGTTTCCAAACAGTCCTACAACGCCTTTAGCAAAATCTCTGATATGCGTTAATGTGAGCCTTGTCCGTCCATCATCGAAAACCGGAATGGGCTGCCCGTTTTCTTTTACAACGCTTCCATCATTTAAAGTAATCTTGTATTGATTATTACTCCACCCTGCAGATTTATCCCTGAATACCAGGTCCTCTATCTTTTTTCCTGTTCTAGCCTCGTATTCATCCCTATACTTTCTCCAGGCTTTCCTCGAAGGAACGCCGTGGCAAACAACGTCACAGGTAAAGAGGTTATCGTAGGCTTTGCCTAGAAACATGTTTAGTCCCGCAATCTGACAGGCAGTACCACTAAACAAAACCGTCCTTCCCTTTTTAAGGTCACTCGCCGCTTTCTTAAAGCTTCGCCAATATTACTTTGAAAATATTTCGACCTTCTGAGTTTTTTTGCCTCTTCAATGGTTTCAGCTCTTACATGAAAAATATGATCAACATTTTCCTGTACTGCGCCATAGACAACGCCGCCGTTGTCCAATACTGCTAGAACAAACGCCCAAAATGCACCACCGGAAGACACCTCCGACAGAGGTTCTGTTTTAAGCTGCCCAGCAAAAAACAGGGGGGCAAACGCTCTATTAACTGTCGGAGCCGCCGCTCTATATTTTTCAGCGAACAAACTCTTTCGCATTTCTCACAATGGATACAAACCTCTGCATCTACCTTTGGATAGTGAAATCCTTCAGCATCCTCTTCTAAACATATAGCTCCAACAGGACATGCATTCAAACACGCCCCACAACCTGAACAAGCTGCACATTCTAGTATTTCTATCATTGTATATTCACCCTATGGATAATCGCAACACGCAATTTACCCTTCGAGGTGAAAAACATGCCACGATTATATAATCTCAATCACAGGCTCATGCCTTATAGATTTTGTTGTCTGGCATTTTTCGGGGTAATTTCCTATACCAATAAAAAGAGTAATTACTTCTGCGTCATCTAGCCTTAGAATGCTCCTCACATTGGCATCCTGCTTTTCAGTTAATGAACCGCTCAGTGGAATAGTGCCAATGCATTCATAGTGAAGACTGTTTATCAGACTCATAGCA